>NZ_JBDOBO010000001.1:75372-471642 GCF_047723935.1 Gluconobacter sp. | reverse complement strand
GGGTAATCTAGCCGTTATCACGCAGTAAAATGAAGTGATCTCTCGATAGAGATATCGAGGCATATTGGAAGAGTTTGAATCTGGATTAATTACTTATTAACGAAAAGAATCTCAGGCGACGTTTCTTAATAAAAAAGCGCTCCTTAGAGCGCTTTTTTATTGTCGGTGCTTTCTGTGTTCGATTCTGGCGCCTCAGGTCTGGGCGGTCGCAGGGCATGTTCGTTGGCTTCCATGAATCTGTCAGCCAGCGCGGTGTACAGTGGGCGAGGACACACCATGCGAGAAACGCCAAACGCCAGAAAGGATGTGGCCAGCAGCGCAAGCGTGACCTGCTGATTGTCACACATCTCCATGACGATGATGGTCGCTGTGAGGGGCGATTGCGCGACGCCGCAGAAATAGGCGACTGTGCCCAGCAGTACGACTGCGCCGGGTGTAGTGTGGGGCAGAAACTGCTCAACCCAGCCTCCAATAGCAGCACCAATCGCCAGGGATGGTGCAAACATGCCGCCCGGAATGCCTGAGCAATAGGACACCAGCATCGCGAGATATTTCAGGACAAAGAAAGAGGCTGGATAGTGCTCTGTTCCTGAAAAGATAGCGCGAGCCTGTGCATAGCCCGTTCCATAGGTTGTTCCTTTGGAGATCAGGCCAATGATAGCCAGTACGAGCCCACAAGCGGCAGCAAACGCGATGGGGCGTTTTCCGGCAAAACGTCCGACGGGGCCAGGAAGGCCCCGCGATGCCTTGATGACCAGTGCTGCAAACGTTCCGCCTGCCAGTCCGCCGAGGATGCCGCAGGTCAGCACCGCGATCCACGCTGTGCCAACAGGGATATCAACGTCTGCATGGCCGAAATAGGTGTAGTTTCCCAACAGCGCGATTGCCGTCACACCGGAAACGACAACGACGGTCAGTGTCCGTCCGGATGTACGCTGTTCGAAGGAATGTGAGAGTTCCTCGATCGCAAAGACGATGCCGGCCAGTGGCGTATTGAATGCTGCGGCCATACCAGCGGCGCCACCAGCAAGGATCATGCTGCGCTTTGCAGCGATGTTGGATTGTCCCAGCAGACGCGAAAAGGCATGCATGATGGATGCCCCGACCTGAACGCTCGGGCCTTCGCGCCCGATCGAAGCACCGCAGAGCAGGCCCAGACAGGTCAGAAGAATCTTTCCAACAGAAATCTTGAGCGCCAGAACCCTGTCCACCATCGTGTAATTCTCGATGTGCAGGGTGGCGATTGTTTGCGGAATGCCTGACCCCTGTGCGCCTTTGAAAAGGGTTCGGGTCATCCATGTGATGAAGGCAAGCCCTGCTGGAGCGACAAACAGCATCGCCCAGGGGTGCCATTCCAGAATTCGTGTTCTCAGGTCAGCCGCTGCGTCGCCCATGCGTGCGAAAAGCACGGCAACAACACCAATCAGAACGGCGCCAATCCAGTAAATGACAGTGCGTCGCCATTGGGTTGTGGTGGCGCGGGCTGAACGTCTCAGATGATGAATACGGTCTTTACGGCGCAGGGCGTGCTGCGAGGACAGATGCCCCGGTGGAAGAGGCTTGGGAGCGGAGCCTGAAGAAGGGGGCAAAGTATCGGCCAATGGAGGACGTCCAGGAAGGAGTGTCGGGCAAGGGAAGATACGCCCGGTACAAACTCCGCGCGTTACATGTCCGGTCCTGCCAGCCTTCTTCGCGCCGGGTCAAGAAGTCTGAACCGATCAAGTAGAAAAATCAGAGGCATGTACAACCCGAAACCGGAAAGACTGTCGCAGCAAACGCATGTTCGGAGGGCCGCCTCTTTTACAGTCAAAGCCTTATGGTTTGGTTTCTACTGTAAGGCGTGGTCTGAGATTGGAGACTTCTGGTCAAAGAAACTGATAATGGTAGTAAAATTTACCGTTCAGGAGAGAACCAGAATGCCGGAATGCTTGGCTTTGTCAGCAGGTTCGACATGAATATGAATTGAAGCTCGGCCCAGTTCTTCCCTCAGCCCCGCTTCGATCCGGTCACAGATTTCATGAGCGTCATGCACACTCATTTCGCTCGGGACCACAAGGTGGAATTCTACGAAATGCAATACCCCGACCTTTCGCAGGCGCAGATCATGCGCTTCGAGAGCCCCTGTTCCGCTTGAGGAAATGACAGCCTTTACGGTTTCCACCGCCTCTGTGCCCGGAATTTCATCCATAAGGCCTGACATGGACAGGCTCATCATCGAGAAGCCGGCTCGCAGAACGTTCAGGGCGACCAGCGCGGACAGAACTGCATCCAGACGGTCCCATTTGATGACCGGAATCAGGGAAACGCCAATGACCAAGGCGACAGTCGCCCAGACGTCAGACTGAACATGCTCGCCCGCAGCCAGCAGAGCCTGTGATGAATTCTTCCGGCCAAACCCGATGAGGACGCGTGCCCAGACCAGATTGACGACACCGGCCAGCGCATTCAGTGCAACGCCCTGGAACGGGGCATGGACCGGCGTGGGGTGCATCCAGTCATGCACGGCAACAACCAGAATGCCGAGTGCCGTCAGAACAACCAGAACGCCTTCAATGACGGCGGACAGGTATTCTGCCTTGCCATGGCCATAAGGGTGGTTGTCGTCGGCGGGGAGAGCCGCAATGGAGAGTGCCCACAAGGTACCAAATGCCGCAATGACATTCAGAATGGTTTCAATCGCATCGGACAGCAGGGCATCTGAGCCGGACACCCAGAATGCTGCGTACTTGATGGCCAGAACCACTACGCTCACCCCGATGGAAGCGTAGGCAATCTTGATGCGCGTTGAAATCATTGAAGCTTTCAGCAGCAGACCTGTTGCAGATCGCAGGATGCTGGTGAACTTTCGATCTGGAAGGTGGGGTGAGAAATTTTGAACTTGTCACGCAGAAGGATTGTGGCGTGCGTGATGATCTGCTCAGGGCTCTGCAATGTGGCCTCATCCCGGATGAGATGTACAGTCAGAGCGGTTTCAGTCGTGCTCATGGGCCAGATGTGCAGGTGATGCAGCCCGCTCACACCGGGAACGGCCAATAGGGCGGCCTGAACGTCAGCAGGTACAATCCCGGCAGGAACGCCATCAAGGGATAGGGACACCGACCCTTTAAGCAGGGACCATGTTGCGACAATGATGGACACAGAGACAATCAGGCTGACGATCGGGTCAATGATCTGAAATCCGGTCCATGTGATCAGGAGCCCTGCAATCACAACGGCAAAGGCCATCATGGCATCAGACGCCATATGCATGAACGCACCGCGAATATTGAGGTCGTTCGAGGCCCCCTTCATGAAAAGGAGGGCGGTAAATGCGTTGACCGCAATTCCGACGAGCGCCACCCAACTGACGACTGTTCCCTCAACAGGCGCGTTGGCGAAAAGCCGAACGATGGATTCCCAGATGATCCCGCCTGTCACCAGGAGCAGGACTGTCGCATTCACGAAGGCCGCAAGAATGGTGGAACGGCGCAGGCCATAGGTGAAGCGTGTGGTAGGGGCACGACGGGCCAGACTTTCGGCCAGCCATGCTGCGCCAAGGCCCAGAATGTCCGACAGGTTGTGTCCTGCGTCTGCCAGAAGGGACAGGGAGTGTGCCCAGACGCCCCAGAGGGCTTCGGCAACGACATAAACCGTGTTCAGGATGATCCCGATAGCGAACGCACGGCCGAAATTCGCCGGTGCATGCGTATGTGGACGCCCGAAACCAAACCCGTGATCATGCCCGTCACAGCCCTCATGGTCATGATCCTGGTGATCATGAGAGGCATGGTCGTGCCCATCCGCATGAGAATGGTCATGATCGGTGTGGTCATGGCCGTGTGCGCACGTAGGGTTGTGATCTGATGTCATGTCCGGGCAAATCTGTGGCTGATGTCCTTCTTCATACAGCATCTCGTTCCATCAACCCAAGCGATGATCTGGCTCTTGCAGAATTGTCGGGGTTGATGCGGGTAGGGGGGTGGTTTTCCCATGCCGTGGCTGGACGCGCCGGTTATATTCCGTAACAAAGAGGAGGCCTAACCCTGCAATGTCAGCAGAGGGGGACTTGCAGGGAGAGTGTCCATGAAAGGCACCGTTCTCGGATTTGATGTTCAGACGGGCGAAGGCGTGATCCTGAATGATCAGGACGTTCGGTATGCATTTTCGAAAATGAACTGGCGGGACACTCTGGCGCCCATGAAGGGGCAGCGGGTGGATTTCGAGCCTTGGGGCACAATGGCCAACAATGTGTTTCTGGATATTCAGTTCGGGCAGTTTACGTCTTTGCCTGCTGCGGACATGTCTTTTACGGATGCGGTCAGGGCCTGCCTGCGCCGGGCAACGGATTTTCAGGGCCGCTCCCGCCGGAAGGAATACTGGTATTTCAGGATTTTCGGGATCCTGTGTTCCATCGTCATTTCCATGATTTCCAGTGACCTCAGGCATGGAGGCGGCGGCATTGTCGCGTTACTGGGTATCGCAGCTTTTTTTGCGTGGCTCTATCTGTTCGTGGTGGATCTCAGCGTGTCAGTCCGACGGTTGCACGACACCGGACGCTCAGGCTGGTGGGTGCTACTATACTTTACAGTGATCGGAACCATCCCGTTGCTGATCATGATGTGCTTCGACACGGACTACCGGATCAACAAATGGGGCTATCCGGCCAAATAGCCTCAGCTTCCGCTTGAAACATATCCGGCTACGCCTCTCTGCCAGCACAGAACCATCAGGCCAAGGAACGTAAAGCCCATTCCCGGCGAGAGCAGGCCGAACCAGATGGGCATACCCAAAGGGTCAGGATGGTTCAGCATGGCGAGAGCAGGGTAGTAGCAGACGGCTGATAGCGGGAGCGCCCATGTCAGGAAGCGGCGGAGCCAGCGCGCGAACATGGTAAGCGGGTATTGTCCTGCTTCCACGCCGCCATAGGTCAGGACGTTTACAACCTCCAGCCCTTCGACCGTTACGAAACACAGGGCGGCCTGTCCGATCAGAACGCCCAGAAACATGGCGGCCCCACCCGTCACTGCCCAGGGCAAAAGCCAAACTGTCGCCCATGAGACATGTGGCGAGAGCCAGAAACCTGCTCCCATAACGAATGCCCCCTGAAGAAAGCGGCCGATCGGGCGAAGTCGCAGTTCGTGGCCAAGAAGCAGGACCAGTGTCGAGCGTGGACGAAGAAGAAGCCGGTCGAATGAGCCTGTCTTGACGTACTCGCCGCCAAAAACTTCAAAGCCGCGGCCAAGGGTTTCGGCAATCGCGAAAGACACGTTTACCAGTCCGTATAGAACGGCCACGGCGCCAATATCCCAGCCCGCGATGCTGCCAAACCGCTGGAACAGGCTCCAGATTCCGAAGAAGCTCAGCAGGGTGGTGACGAAATTTCCAATGAGCTGAAGTGCGAATGTCCCGGGATACCGCAGTTGTGCCTTGATCGAGGCTGCTGCCATCCGTCGGTAGAGGGAAAATGCATTCATGCGCCCTGAACCTCCATCCGGGAGATGGTGCGATGCATCCAGAAACGCCCCACAAGGGTGAGTGCGGCCAGCCAGAAACATTGAATGCCCAAGGCGGTCAGAACGCCGCCCGGGATGGCCATGCCCAGGTAGAGCCGAATGGGAATGTCAGAAATTCCGGCAAAAGGCTGGAACAGGAGCAACTCACGCGCCCAATCGGGATAAAGCGGCAGCGGCAGGAGCATTCCTGAGAGCAGAACAGCCAAGGGTGTGCCGACAGCATACGTTCCGAGAGGCGATAATGTTCGGGCCGTTACGATATTCCACCACATCACGATGCTTGCAGAGATGAAAGCACCGAGGATGAAGGAGCACAGAGCCAGCATTGCGGCCCATAATGAGGCGGGCGGGGCGAGGCTCCAGCCATTCAGCCCAACGAGGGCAGCGAGCGGCCCTGCAACAGCGGCAAGAAGAACTGCGCGCGGGATGGCGTTGCCAAGAAGACGGGCAAGCGAAGCCGAGAGCCACCAGTTCCACAGATCGACGGGGCGCAACAGGTCATAGACAATTGCTCCGCTCTTGGCCGCTTCACCAATAGCGGGGAGGCAGCCAAGAGGAAGCAGGGTGAAGAGGGATTGCTGGATCCAGGTGTAAGTCATGGCCTGACGCAGCGTCATGGGGGCATCTACGCCGGGGGCATGATGGTAAACCGCGGCATAGGCCATGAGGGAAATCGCGCCGAACCACATCTGCGCCACAAGCCCCGCCAGTACTGCAAGACGATATCGCAGACCAATTTTCCATTGCAGGACGAAAGACGTCACATAGGGTTTGATGGTCACGATGCGTGGTCCGCGTAGAAGCGTGTAATAATTTCTTCAATCGCCGGGCGCCCGATCCGCAGATCACCCAAGCCCGGCAGTGTCGAAAGATGCGCCACAAGCACAGGCGCGGGCAGGCGTTGCGGATCAAACGTGATCGTCACACTGCGAGAGCCACGCGCTGTTTCTGTTGCGCCATCTGGCAGAAGCAGGTCTGGCAGCGGCCCGGTAAAATCTGCTTCCAGAATACGTTCCGAGAGGGTGGTCGCCTGAAGGGCTTCAAACGGGCTATCCGCAAGAATGCGACCGTGACCGATGACGATGACCCGGTCTGCCAGGGCTTCGATATCATGCATGTCATGCGTGGTCAGAAGCACCGTTGTGCCGCGCTCGCGTCGCAGATCCCTCACAAAAGCACGTACCGCCAGCTTGGACGGGGCATCCAGCCCGATGGTGGGTTCATCCAGAATGATCACATCCGGATCATGGATCAGGGCAGCGGCGATTTCTGCCCGCATGCGTTGGCCGAGAGACAACTGCCGGACGGACTGATCCATGATGCCGTGCAGATCCAGCGCATCTGCCAGACGCTCCCGGTTGCGAAGGAACCTCGCTGGCTCCACGCTGTAAATATCCCGGAGAAGCGCCAGTCCTTCTCCAACGGAAAGATCCCACCAGAGCTGCGTGCGCTGGCCAAACACCACGCCGATACGCGCGACATGTGCGATCCGGTTTTCCCAAGGGATCAGGTTGCCAACGCGGACGGTCCCGGAGGTCGGGCGCAGAATACCCGCCAGTATTTTGATGGCAGTAGATTTCCCAGCGCCGTTCGGCCCGATGAAACCGGCAATCTCGCCTGCGGGGACGGTGAAAGAAATGCCGTCCAGAGCCGTGATTTCGCGCGTTTTGCCACGCCAGCTGCCGCCATCACGGACCTGATATGTCTTGCGGAGATCATGCACCTCAATCGCGGCAGCATTCTTCATGACGGAACAGGGCCTTCTGACGGCACCAGGGTGCCATGACGGAACGGAATAATAGTTCTGCGTGAGCTCTCCTATTCAGGCAAGTGGGAGGCCATGGTGACAGAGCGGAATGTCGTCACCACCTATTACCCACGCGCTTCCCGGATACGGTAAGAAGGGAGCAGTGTTGTGAACCTTGATCGTCAGGATGATCCAATGGCCAGTAAACGTATTCTCATGCTCGCAGGTGATTTCGTTGAAGATTACGAAATCATGGTGCCATTTCAGATGCTGCTGATGGTGGGACACAAGGTTGATGTGGTGTCACCGGGCAAGAAGGCTGGAGAGCAGGTGGCGACGGCCATCCACGACTTCGAAGGCTATCAGACTTACACTGAAAAGCGCGGTCATAACTTTACGCTGAACGCTACTTATGCAGGTGCAAAAGCGGAAGACTATGACGCACTGGTCATTCCCGGCGGCCGTGCCCCGGAGCAGCTCAGCACCGATGAGAGCGTGCTGGACCTGATCCGCGCTTTTGTCACGGCTGACAAACCGATTGCCGCTGTCTGCCATGGCCCGCAGCTTCTTGCCGCAGCGAATGTCATTTCAGGCCGCAAGGTCTCCGCTTATCCGGCCTGTCGTGCTGAAATGATCCTTGCAGGGGCTGACTATCAGACCATTGCAATTGATGGTGCTGTGACAGACGGCAAGCTCGTAACAGCGCCGGCCTGGCCAGCACATCCGGCATGGATTGGTCAGTTCTTGAAGGTTCTGGGAACCAAAATCGAAGCCTGAGCCTTTGTTCCGTCGGGAGAACCCATATGTGTGAACTCTATGTCCGTGCCGATCCGATCTTCTATGAAAGCCGCACGCGGTCGCTGCGGATTCATGGGGTCGTAACGACGATCCGGCTGGAAAACATGTTCTGGGACATCCTGACGGAAATCGCGGCGGCAGATGGCATGACCGTCAATCAACTTATCACCAAGCTTTCGGACGAAATCCTCGAACTGCGTGGTGAACTGCCAAATATGGCGTCGTTTCTGCGTGTCAGTTGCCTTCGCTATCTGGACCGGGAACGACGCGTGCCGTCAGGTTCCAGTTCCGCCGTTGGTCAGACTGTTGCCTTGCGTCGGGTTGGATAATCGATACGGCGCAGCAAAGAGGCATTGGCGGAAAGGCTCGCAAAATCGTACAGAAGGACCATGACGACTCCTTCTTCCCCACAGGGCCAGAAACCTGGCAGCAATCCCTTGTCCTCGCGACGCGCAGAACACGTCATGGAACGTGCCTTTTTCGCAACCCGCTGGATTGCCGCACCGCTTTATTTCGGCCTGACCATCGGGCTGCTGCTGGTGGCCTTCAAGTTCTTCCAGCAGCTTCTGGGTCTTGTTCTCAAGGCAACAGGCCTGGATTTCGATGACGTTTTCGTTGGTGTGCTGGATCTGATCGATCTGGTCCTGCTGGCGAACCTGCTGCTGATCGTCATGTTCTCGGGCTACGAGAACTTTGTTTCCCGTCTCGATATCCGTCAGCACGAGGACTATCCGTCATGGATTGGTCACGTGACGTTCGGGGATATCAAGATCAAGCTCATGGCGTCCATCGTCGCCATGTCTGCCATCCATGTTCTGGCTGATTTCATTCGTGTGGATGACACCTCCACGCGCGCTCTGGAATGGAGCGTCGGGATTCATCTGGCCTTCGTTGTGTCCGGTGTTCTGATGGCCGTCATGGATCGCATCATGGAAGGTTCTCCGGATACGCATCACGCCGATCCGCAGCCTGACGCCGCCCAGCACAAAGAAAAGCACGACGCATGATTCGCCTGACAGAACTGCGCCTGCCGCTGGAGCACTCTGAAGAGGCGCTCCGGGAGGCGGTGCTGACGCGCCTCAATATCCCGTCTGAGGCCCTGAAAAGTTTCAAGATCGCCCGACGCGGATACGATGCCCGAAAGCGCGGCCACATCGTTCTGGTGTACAGCATCGACTGTGACGTGACGGACGAGGCGTCTGTCCTTGCGGCTCACGAAGCGGACCAGCATGTTCGCTCTGCGCCTGACACAACCTATCATATTCCCAAAGCCACCTTGCCCGAAGGGATGCCGCGCCCCGTGGTTATCGGGGCAGGCCCTTGCGGGATCATGGCGGCGCTGACGCTCGCGCAGGCCGGTCTCAAGCCTATCATCATCGAGCGTGGCAAAGAGGTTCGCGCCCGAACGGTTGATACGTTTGCCCTTTGGCGGAAATCCGTCCTGACGCCCGAGAGCAATGTCCAGTTTGGCGAAGGCGGAGCCGGGACGTTCTCTGACGGCAAGCTCTACTCTGGCGTGTCCGACCCCCGCAATCTGGGCCGACGTGTCATTGAAGAGTTTGTTCGGGCCGGTGCGCCGGAAGAGATCCTGTACGTCTCCAAGCCTCATATCGGGACCTTCCGACTGGTCACGATGGTGATGTTCATCCGTGAGGAAATCGAACGTCTCGGCGGCGAGTACCGGTTTGAGACGCGCGTCGATGGCTTTGACATGGAAGGTGAGGGAACAGAACGCCGTCTGCGAGGCCTGCGCCTCTCAACGGGAGAGACCCTGCCTGCCGAGCGCGTTATCCTGGCCGTTGGGCATTCTGCACGCGACACGTTCGAAATGCTCCGCGATGCGAATGTCGCCATGGATGCCAAGCCGTTCTCTATCGGTGTACGGATCGAACATCCCCAGTCTGTCATTGATACAGCCCGTTTCGGCTCATACGCTGGGAACGATCTGCTGGGGGCCGCTGATTACAAGCTGGTTCATCACGCGTCGAATGGCCGGGCTGTGTATTCGTTCTGCATGTGCCCGGGCGGACAGGTCGTAGCGGCGACGTCTGAAATCGGGCAGGTCGTGACCAATGGCATGAGCCAGTATTCCCGTGCCGAACGGAATGCGAATAGTGGAATTGTCGTTGAAGTGACGCCGGAAAAGGACTTTCCGAACGATGTTCTGGCGGGTGTCGAACTTCAGCGGAAATGGGAAAAGGCAGCATTTGTGGCCGGTGGTGGTGATTACCGTGCTCCTGCCCAGCGCGTCGGGGATTTTCTGGCCGGTCGCCCTTCCACAACGCTGGGTGACGTCGTGCCGTCCTACCAGCCGGGTGTGACACCAACTGATCTGACACTCTGTCTGCCGGATTTTGTTTCGGACGCCATTCGTGAGGCCTTGCCGCGTTTTGAACGCAAGCTGAAGGGCTTCTCGATGGATGATGCTGTCATGACCGGAGTGGAAACGCGTACATCTTCCCCGATCCGGCTTCAGCGAGACCGTGATGGCCAGAGCCCAACATTGCGTGGGCTTTTCCCTGCGGGAGAAGGGGCAGGATACGCCGGCGGTATCCTGTCCGCCGGCATAGATGGAATCCGTACCGCCGAGTGGCTGGCAGCCTCTCTTTAAGAGGCTGCTTCTTCGTCGCCTTCCATGGTTTCGCCCGGAAGGTGCTTCGGCTGAAGCAGGGCGATACCGGCTGTGACAGCACTGGACCCGACCACGAAGGCTTCCGCAGTGAGCGGGAGCGTGATCGGTGTCCGGCCAATTCCCGGAATCAGCCATCCGGCAATACCCTGCCCGATAGACCCTAGAGCATAACCCAGCCCCATTCCGAAGCTACGTGTCTCGGAAGGAAAGCATTTCGCCAGATAATGCGGCACGAGGGCGAAGATACCAGACGCAGCAGCACCCATAACGAAGGCTGCCGTCAGCAGCATGCTCCAGGACGGAGCGCTTAGGAACGGCCAGATTGTCAGAACGACAATCGCAATCGCCCCGAGCATGACCTTCAGGTCACCCCATCGTTCTGCCAGCCAGCCACACAGGATTTTTCCAGCGAAGGATCCGATGCAGTAGAGGGTAATGGGAATGAAGATATCCTGCGGTGTCAGGTGATGGCTGCCACGCAGGATCGTGGGGTAAAATGTGTAAATGGCCGCTTTCTGAAATTCCAGAAACGCCATGAAGGCAATTGCCTGTATGGCCGCTCCGTTCAGGCGGAATTTTACCTTGGGAAGAGGCTGTGTCGGCGTTTTGGCCTGACCGGCCGCGCGGTCTGCCCGGTTCCGCAGCCAGACCGGGCTTTCCTTGACCCCGAGGCGAATGAAAATCGCAAGGAGAGCAGGCGCCAGTCCGATAAAGAACAGCACACGCCAGCCATAATGCGGCAGGATCAGAGCCTGCGCTCCGGCTGCTGCAAAATATCCGACTTCATAACCTGACATCATGAGTGCAGACGCCATCGGGCGTGTCCAGGCGGGAACGCTTTCCATCAGCAGGGCTGCAGAGGCCGTCCATTCGCCACCAAAACCGATGCCGAACAGGAACTGGACAATGCCCAGCATCAGAAGACTGTGGGACAGGCCCGTCATGGCAGAAAAGACACCGAACCAGACTACGCCGAGCATAAAGGCCAGACGACGGCCATAACGGTCCGCGAGCCAGCCCCAGCTTGTATTGCCTATGGCGCGTCCAAGGGATTGGGCTGTCAGAACCATCCCCAGTGTGCCGATGGTGCAGCTGAAATCATGAGCGATGTCCGGCAGTGTGAACATCAGGGATGTCTGGTCAAAAGCGTCCAGAAACCATCCCAGGAAAGACGCAAACGTCACCTGCCAGAAAGGTAGCAAAGCCTTGAGAGAGTTGCGGGAAGACGTGTTCGGGGCGGAGCGAGAGAGAGCATCCGTCATCAACAATGTCCTGACAGGCAGATTGAACCTGCGCGCTTGAAGGAAGTGGCACGGAAAATCCGCTGGAGCAAAATCGGTAGCAGAATTGTCCTGATTGAGCGAACGAAGAATTTGACTCTTGGTTCCTCGGCGATTTTGTTGAAACCCCACGGGAACGTGAGCGAAAAACGGCTGTTGTTAAGGGAAAATTAGCCTTCTCCCGTCATTCTGTCGCGCAGATGGAACAGGAGATGTTCGAAATTGGATGATGCAGGACAGGATGTCAGTTTTGCGGATGCAGCCTCTTTTGGCCCCGAAGTGACTGGCACTGTGACCAGAGACCGAAGAGATGATCCTGTGAGGTCCGACACGAACATTTCTCCGACAAACGCCACGATGTTTGCCACGACCCTGCGCAGTCGTCGAGCGCGCCAGAAAAGTGCTCTGCCGCCTTTGCGATGGCTGCCTCGCATGGCGGCTAGCCGGGCGGGAATGGAAAAGCTGATTGGCGCGCAGGTGGACATGAGCCAGCTCTGGCTGGCTATCCCCCGCCGCACCGTCCGGCGAAGTCGCCGCAAGCCGCTTGAGCAGCAGCGGAGAGAATTTGATCTGGAGCTTCTGCAGGTTGCCTGTACGCAGGCGGCAGGCTGGCCGGATGGTATGCGTCTGATGGTCTCACTCGAAGACGATCAGGCACCGGATGCAGCGTTCAACAGTCGTTTGAACTGTGTTCTGGCTCAGAGCGGGTTTCCCATTTCGCGTCTGGATCTGGTTTTTCAGGAAAGCGGGATCGCTCAGGAGGAGCGCGAAGTCTGTTACACTCTGGCGTCTCTTCGTGATCGAGGCGTTCAGATCTTCACGAACGGCTTTGGGTCTTCAGTCTCCAGCCTGACTTTGCTGAGGGAGCGCGCCATTAGCGGTCTATTAGACGGTGTTCAGTTTGATCTGGCTGTTCTGTCGGCGTCCAGCTTAACCTGGAATCCGCAGGGCGATGTTCCAGAGCTCGATGAAGGTGCAGTTGTGTTCTATCGGGCCGCTCTTGAGGCCGTCAAAGCGCTTGGTTTGTGCATTCGTGCTACAGGAGTAGATACGCCAAAGCAGCTGGAATTTGTGCAGAAAACCGGTTGCTCCGAGGCGTCCGGGCTCATTTTAGCTGGAGCTGAAACGACCGCTCAGATCAATGAGCGCTTTGCAAGTGTGGAGGGTCGTTCAAAGAGGCGGCGCATGACCCGTACGGCTGAAGGCCTCTAATGAGAAAACGGCAGCTATCTTCGATAGGTGACAATAGCTGCCGTTCAGGTTCTCATATCTTACACTGGTACTGGAACAGGCGTTCTGGATCTACGCGAAGCAAATTGGCAAGCATGGGCAGAACGCCTGTCAGCGCATCCTCTATGGCCTCAAGGGACTGCCCCGTTTGATCCGCAATATATTTGAGGTGTTTCTCACCCATGAGAGTTTCGACTTCCTTGGGGGTGAGAGGGTTGCTTTCCGTATTGTGAATTTCGCTCACACGGGTCGCAAGATGACAGTCGTCACGCATCAGTCGGATGGTCACTTCTGTCAGCCCTGATCTGTCCATGCTGGCATTGCTAAGCCAGTCACCAAAACGGACGAATAGGGAGGTGGATTTTTGGCCTTTGGTCTCGGTCGTGGTTGTCATGACCCGTACTCCTCATCAAGAGAGAGACTGGCCGCATCCGGGGGGACTTGGCCCTACAGTAACAACGTTTGAATCGAGCGTGTGTAGCATGAGGCGGAAACACCTTTGCGTGATGTTCCCGCCTTGGCCAGTCAGTCGAGGGGGCCGCTTTCCACCAGAACGATTTCTGCATCTTCCAGCGCAGTTATGACGATACTGTCCACATCGGTCAGAGCTGCACCGTCCCGCGTTGCAACGGTTCGCCCATCGATTTCCAGGCTTCCTGTCGCCGGCACGAGATAGGAGAAGTTTTCCCGGCTGGTTTCGAAGGTCAGGGTTTCGCCAGCTTTCAGGGTTGCTCCCAGAACGCGGCCCTTGGCCCGGATCGGCAGGGCATCATCTTCCGGAAAGCCGGAGGCAAGGGTTACGAACCGTCCATTGCGGGCATCTTTTGGGAATGGACGTGTGCCCCAGCTTGGCGTGCCGCCTGGTTCATTGGGAATGATCCAGATCTGGAACAGGGTTGTGTCTTCCGTCTCCTTGTTGAACTCGGCATGGACGATACCGCTGCCAGCAGACATGACCTGAACATCGCCAGCTTCCGTACGGCCTTTGTTGCCAAGGCTGTCTTCGTGAGAAATGGCTCCGGTGCGAACATAGGTGATGATTTCCATGTCCTTGTGCGGATGAGCGCCGAAGCCTGTCCCACCTTCGATTTTATCATCGTTCCAGACGCGCAGACGGCCCCAGTGCATGCGGTGCCGATCTGTGTAGCCAGCGAAAGAGAAATGATGCCGGGCGTCCAGCCATCCATGGTTGGCGTGGCCAAGCGAGGAGAAGGGTCTGATATCGAGCATTGGTCGCTCCTCAGTAAAGGTTATAGCCTTCAAGATGGGCGCAATGTGGCGTAAAGAAAACGGAATTGATGGAAATATAAAGTTTCCATAAAGCGCATCTTAGAGAGGCTGTATGCTCCCCGATCTGGAAGGCTGGGCTGTTTTTGCCCGTGTCGCCGAAAGCGGCTCGTTCGCCTCTGCAGCACGAACTCTTGGGCTGTCTCCGCCTACAGTGTCCAAGGTGATTGCGCGTCTGGAGCATCGCTTGAAAACAACCCTTTTCCAGCGAAGTGCCCGTCACCTCTCCCTGACATCCGCCGGAGTGGCATGTCTGGAACGCGCACGCCGGATGCTGGCCGATGGTGAAGGATTGGAAGCAGAGCTGCGGGAAGGCTCGGTCAGCCCAAGGGGAACGATTCGCCTGGCGGCTCCCATGGGGTTCGGGCTGGATATTCTTGGACCTGTTCTGCCGGAATTTATGGACAGGTATCCGGATATTTCCATGGAAATTGATCTGGATGACCGGACCGTCGATCTACTGAGTGGCCGGTTCGAAGCAGCCGTCCGCATTACGCCGGGAGATCTCGCTCCCGTAACCAACGGAGGGGCTCATCTTCTTTGCCGGTCCGTGATGCGGCTGGTCTGTTCGCCACAAATGAAGGAGAGACTCGGGACGATCGAAAAACCGGAAGATCTTTCAGGCAATGCAGGGTTGCTCTACGCGAATTCCGATCTGCCGGACCTTCTTCGCCTTACACATGAGAATGGCCAGCAGGCATCTGTCCGACTTCGAAACCGGATGATGGTCAATAGTGGAGACATGCTTTTGCCAGCGCTCCGAAATGGCTCAGGCCTAGCGCTTCTGCCAGATTTCATGCTGCGGAGGGACCTGGATGCAGGGCGAGTGGTCGAGGTTCTGCCGAAGTGGCGGGGGAGTGTTCTGTCGGTCTGGTTCATGGTCGTGGGGTGTGGTGCCACCCGGATGCAGATGCCTGCGCGGCTGCGTGTTCTGCTGGCCTATCTGGAGCAGGCACTTGGCGGAAAGATTTCACAGGATTACAGTGCCGCGCAGGAGAAAACGCGATGAATTATGATGCGATGTTCCAGTCCGCCCTGGACGGTCTGCGCGCCGATGGCAGCTACCGTTACTTTGCGGAACTTGAGCGCCGGTCCGGCAATTTCCCGAAAGCCTATCATCATGGGCTCGGTCGTGACGTCACAGTGTGGTGTTCCAACGATTATCTCGGCATGGGGCAGCACCCGGAAGTTCTCAAGGCGATGCACAACGCCCTTGATGAGACGGGCGCTGGTGCAGGCGGAACACGCAACATTTCCGGCACCAACCACTATCATGTGGAACTGGAAAAAGAACTGGCGTCCCTGCATGGCAAAGAAAGTGCACTGCTCTTCAACTCAGGTTACCTGTCCAACTGGGTGACGCTGGGAACGATTGCAGGCCGTCTGCGCAATTGCGTGGTTCTGTCTGACGAACTCAATCATGCGTCCATGATTGAAGGTATCCGTCATTCCCGCGCTGAGAAGCAGATTTTCCGTCACAATGATGTGGAAGATCTGGAGCGTCGCCTGAAAGAACTTCCAGCAGACGTTCCCAAGATCATTGCGTTTGAGTCCGTCTATTCCATGGATGGCGACATCGCGCCGATCGAAGCCTTCTGCGATCTGGCCGACAAATACGGCGCGATGACTTACCTTGATGAAGTTCATGCCGTGGGCATGTACGGCGATCACGGTGCAGGCGTAGCTGAAAAGCTGGGCCTGTCTCATCGTCTGACGGTGATCGAAGGGACGCTTGGCAAGGGATACGGCGTTGTGGGGGGCTACATTGCTGCCTCTGCACCGCTTTGCGATTTCGTGCGCTCTTTCGGTTCAGGTTTCATTTTCTCCACGGCTCTGCCGCCGATGATTGCTGCGGGTGCTCTGGCCAGCGTCCGTTATCTCAAGCGCAGCAGCGTCGAGCGTGAGGGGCAGCAGCGTGCGGTTGCCTATCTGCGTGCCGCTCTGGACAAGGCAGGCATTCCGCATGTCGGCAATCCGAGCCATATCGTCCCCGTCATGGTGGGTGAGGCAGAACTTTGCCGGGATCTGTCCGACGAATTGCTGAACCGCTTCGGGCATTACATCCAGCCAATCAACTTCCCGACCGTCCCGCGCGGAACGGAGCGTCTGCGCCTGACGCCGACGCCGCTTCATACGAACGAAGCAATCGATGAACTGGTTGAAGCACTCTCCACGCTTTGGCGTGAACGTCAGCTCAAGCGCTCTGAAGCGGCCTGAAGTCAGGTAGGACAGCGCTCTGAATTCTGAAAAAGGCAGCCGGGTCACTGGCTGCCTTTTTTGATTCTGCACTGGTCAGGCGAGCACGTGGACCCATGCATTCTTGCCTGAGCGCAGTGTAACTTGCACCCTTTTGTAGCTGGACACTTCGTAAGCGTCCGCAGCGAGAAGCTCAGCTTCAGTGATGCGGAAGACTTGCCCCGTGATTTCGTCCTGTGGATTGTCACTAGGGCGAATAACAGGATGAAAGCGTTTGCCGCTGGCCTTGATAACAGCAGCGTCCGTGATTTCCATCATCGACGTCTGATAGCCCGTTATCGCATCATCTTCGCCATGTAGCAGGCGACTAAATGAGGAGAGCTGAACCTCGGGGTGCTGGAGCGTTCCGTAAGAAAACAGATAAACCGACATTGGGTCTGGCATGAGTGGCTCCCTTGCCGTGAGATGAAGTGGGAGGACGTCAGATCTTTCGGTAGCCCTGCCAAAGCGCTGTCACAGGTTGCCCGTCTTTCTGTGGGGTCAGATGGATGTAAAGCCCATCAATCTGTTCCAGAGGCAGGCAATCATCTACTTCCATGAAGTTATCGCGGTGGCGGTGGTCATAGCCCGGTAATAAGGTCTTTTTGGCTTTTGCCTTGGCCTCTTCTGGCGATGCAGCAACAAGAAACGTGAAGGCGTGCTCTTCCTTGAGTTCGCCAGGCGCATACCCACCCATATTGATGAAATAGAGCGTTTTGCCGCCTACAGGCTTTTCAGGACTGAGTGTAACAGCATGTCCATCAGCCCATGCAATGACACCATAGGCGTCAACGTGCAGGGAGTTTCGTACTCCAAACCAGCGCTCCGCAAGAGAGGGATAGGCATCTTCCGGCTTGTTCGCGATCGCAAACTGAACATCATGAACTTCGATATTGGCGCCGGGCGCTGCCCCGCCGAGATAGAAAACATACAGGTTCAAGGGCGTGCCCTCCTGAGTAAAATAAAGCGGGTCATAGCTGTTTATCGGCCTCACTTCACGGTGAAACGCATTGACAGGGCGAAGCGGATGCGATGAGTGTGGCCCCTACCAGGGGGAGCTTCGCCCGAAGAAGCTGAGAGGTCACTGAAAGACTGCAAGGTCTGCGGTGTGACGACCCTGCCGGGTGCATTCTGCATCCGGGAAACCTGATCCGGTTAGAACCGGCGGAGGGAATGGTGTTGAGACACAACGAAACTGGCATAGCCGGTGTTCCGTGTTGTTACTCCCTCTGCCTCAGAGGGGGCGAACATGGGTGATATTCCACAAAACCTGAACCAGAAACCAGCGGTAGATCACGTGACGACAGGCCCGATCCAAGGGTCCTGCAAGAAATGGTCCGAAGCACCGGGGCGTCCGGATATCCTGGTTCCCTATCGCGAAATTGCGCTGCATCCGTCAGCCAATGAGGCGCCTGTCAGAGTTTATGACACGTCTGGTCCGTACACAGACACGTCTGTCACGATTGACGTGAAGAAGGGCTTGTCTGCTCCGCGGGCGGAATGGCTTGCAAAGCGGGGCTTCCAGCAGGTTCCCGCTCGTGCGGTCAAACCGGAAGACAATGGATTTGCCAGCGAAGCTCAGGCTGTTCCGGCCTGTCCTGCGGCGCATGAGGTCTATTCCGGCGAGGGCGCGAAATTCGTCACCCAGTATGAATTTGCGCGGGCAGGGATCATCACGGAAGAGATGATCTATATTGCTCATCGCGAAAACGTCTGCCGTGCTGAGATGGCTGAAGGAGCAGAAGAACGCCTTGCCGATGGCGAGGATTTTGGTGCCTCTATTCCAGCTTTCATTACGCCTGAATTCGTGCGGGAAGAAGTTGCGCGGGGCCGGGCTGTTATCCCCGCCAATATCAACCATCCGGAACTTGAGCCGGTTATTATTGGCCGAAACTTCCTTGTGAAGGTGAACGCCAATATCGGCAATTCGGCGGTGACGTCGTCTGCCGCAGAAGAAGTCGAGAAGCTGGTCTGGTCCATCCGCTGGGGTGCGGACACGGTGATGGATCTTTCCACCGGTCGGAATATCCACAACATCCGTGACTGGATTATGCGGAACTCTCCAGTGCCGATCGGCACGGTGCCGCTGTATCAGGCGCTGGAAAAAGTGAATGGTGTTCCTGAGAAGCTGACGTGGGAAATTTTCCGCGACACGCTGATCGAGCAGGCCGAGCAGGGTGTGGATTATTTCACGATTCATGCTGGTGTCCGCCTTCAGCATATTCCGCTGACTGCAAAGCGCACGACGGGCATTGTCTCCCGTGGTGGCTCCATCATGGCGTCCTGGTGTCTGGCGCATCACCGCGAGAGTTTCCTCTACGAGCACTTCGAAGAGATCTGCGACATCATGCGCCGGTATGACATCACCTTCTCCTTGGGGGATGGCCTGCGTCCGGGGTCGATTGCCGATGCGAATGACGCGGCACAGTTTGCTGAACTGACGACGTTGGGTGAACTGACGAAGGTGGCCTGGGCAAAGGGCTGTCAGGTCATGATTGAAGGGCCGGGTCATGTGCCGATGCACAAGATCAAGGTCAACATGACCAAGCAGCTCAAGGAATGTGGGGAAGCGCCGTTCTACACGCTTGGTCCGCTAACGACGGACATTGCGCCGGGTTATGACCACATTACGTCCGGTATCGGGGCGGCCATGATTGGCTGGTTCGGGACGGCGATGCTCTGCTACGTGACGCCGAAGGAACATCTGGGTCTGCCGGACCGCTCAGACGTGAAAACGGGTGTCATAACCTACCGGATTGCTGCCCATGCGGCAGATCTGGCGAAGGGACATCCGGCGGCTCAGCTACGAGACGATGCGCTGTCCCGTGCACGGTTCGAGTTCCGGTGGGAAGATCAGTTCAATCTGGCGCTGGATCCGGATACGGCACGCAGCTTCCACGATGAAACGCTTCCGAAAGAGGCGCACAAGACAGCTCATTTCTGCTCAATGTGTGGTCCGAAGTTCTGCTCCATGAAAATCAGCCATGACATTCGCCGGGAGGCAGAACGTCAGGATGGTATGGCGCAGATGAGTGAGGTCTTTCAGGAACATGGGGCAAAACTCTACGTTCCAGAAAACGAAGTAGAAACGATCGCGGAATAACGCCCTTCGCGGAATGATTGAGGGTGATGGCCTTGCGTCCATAGGTCATCACCCTCATCATAGAGTGATGCCGCTTAAGGAAGACCTTCGCCCATTCCGAAAAACCCGCAAAGTCACGAAACTGGCGACCCGACTGGGCAATTCGGCTTCAAGCTGCGTGCTGCATGTCATGGTCAATGATCGTGCGGGCCTGGTTCGGGAAAGTGCGGCTTTTGTCGGCCTTCTTGAGAAGGTGTGGAAGGCGCGGGGTGTTGATGCTGACCAGGTCTGGGTAGAACTGAACGAAAGAATCCGCCTGGCGGAAGAACTTCGTGCTAATGGCATCCGTCCCCGTAAAGGCGGTCATTACCGTTCCACCAAACTGCCCTGAGCCATGCCCTCTCTTCCAGATCTGTCTCATATTTCGCCGGATGATCTGAGCCGGCTGGATATCGGCGTGCTGATCGTTATTGGTCTGTCTGCTCTGTGGGGACTCACGCGCGGTTTTACGACCGAGCTATCTGGGCTTGTTGCCTGGGCGTCTGCCGTCATTCTCACCTATCGGTTTCACGCTGCCCTTGTTCCGTGGATTTCTCCGTATCTGCATGAAAGCTGGTTGGCGGAGAGCGTAAGCGCGGCAGTCCTGTTCATCGTCATTCTGCTAACTCTGACGACGATCGCCGGGCGTGTAGGAGCAGCGGTGAGGGGCACTCTTTTTGGGGGCGTAGACCGCATACTGGGCGCTATTTTCGGCATTCTGCGCGGATATGTGATGCTGATCGCACTTTATCTGCTGGCAGGGTCTTTTTTCGGGTCCTGGACCTCCTACCTGATGCAGGGAAGCTTCACCGGGCCATATATTGAGGCCGGAGCATCCCGACTTGCCGGTTATCTGCCACATTCATTGCAACCACATCTTGCATCGCCGCCCACAAGCGGTCATGACGCGTCGTTGTGAACCCAGTCCGGAAAGGCCGAACTGCATGACTGCCTCCGATACTCTTAACCGTCCTTACGAGGAATGTGGCGTTTTCGGCGTCTGGGGCGTGCCTGATGCGTCTGCCCTGACCGCTCTTGGACTCCATGCACTTCAGCATCGTGGTCAGGAAGCTGCCGGAATCGTCAGTTTCGATAACGAACGGTTCCATCAGCACAAAGGTCTGGGGCTGGTCGGTGATGTCTTCGGAGACAGCCGTGTCATGGCAACGCTGCCTGGAAGTGTCGCCATCGGTCATAACCGATACGCCACTACAGGCGGAACGCATGTCCGGAATGTGCAGCCGCTGTATGCGGATTATGAGTTCGGTGGGTTGGCAGTCGCCCATAACGGGAACCTCACCAACTCCGCGACCCTGAAGCAGGCGTTGGTAAAGCGCGGATGTATCTTCCATTCTTCCACGGATACGGAAGTCTTCATTCACCTCATTGCCATCTCTCTGTACACCACAGTGCTCGATCGGTTCATTGATGCTGTCAAGCAGGTGAAGGGGGCTTATTCCCTCATTACCCTGACGCCCGATGACGGCCTGATCGGCATGCGTGATCCATTGGGCGTTCGTCCGCTGGTTCTGGGTCGGATGCCGGGTTACGAAGATTCGAATGGTGGCTGGGTTCTTTCCAGTGAGACCTGTGCGCTCGACATCATTGGAGCGGAATATGTTCGGGATATCGAGCCCGGCGAAATCGTGGTGATAAACTCTGAGGGGCTGCGATCCCTTCGTCCGTTTGGCGATCAGGGTGGGCGCTTCTGCGTTTTTGAATACATCTACTTTGCACGGCCTGATTCAGTGCTCGAAGGCCAGCCTGTCTACGAAGCCCGCAAGCGCATTGGTGCGGAGCTGGCGCGTGAGACGGCAGTCGAAGCAGACGTTGTCGTGCCAGTGCCGGACTCCGGCGTTCCGTCTGCTATCGGATATGCGGCTGAGAGCGGTATCCCGTTTGAGCTGGGTATCATCCGCAATCATTACGTCGGCCGGACATTCATTGAGCCAACGGATCAGATCCGAAATCTTGGCGTGAAGATGAAGCACTCCGCCAATCGTCCGGTTCTAGCTGGACGTCGGGTCGTTCTGGTTGATGACTCGATTGTACGTGGAACGACGTCTCGCAAGATTGTGGATATGGTGCGCGCGGCCGGTGCGACGGAAGTGCATATGCGCATTACGTCCCCGCCAACGCGCCACCCTTGCTTCTATGGCATTGATACGCCCGAAGAGAGCAAGCTGATGGCAGCAACGCATACGATGGAAGAAATGGCTTCCGTTATTGGGGTCGATAGTCTGGCGTTCATCAGCTTTGACGGCTTGTATCGGGCGCTCGGTCATGAAAGCCGTGCAGATGGGGCCGGTCGCTATTGTGATGCCTGCTTCACGGGTGATTATCCGATCACGCTCGTGGACAAAGAAGGCAATCTGGTTTCCTGAGTGATATTCGCTCTATTGCGACCATAAAAAAAGCGCCTGCTCTCATGAGAGAGCAGGCGCTTTTTTTGTGCTCAGACAGATGCTTTCAGGAATACAGACCGTCAGGAATGTCTTCATGCGCTGAGGCAGGTCCGTTGATGTCGAGCGGCACAGCCATGATGGCCTCAAGGCCAGGGGAAAGCGGCGTATAGGTGAGGGTGCCACCAAGACTGCCGACGACAGCCTTCATCATGCGTGTCCCGAAACCGCTTCCGTTCAGATTGATGTCATGACGGCCCTGATCGGAAACAGTCAGCGTCAGACGGTCGCCAGTGACGGAAAGCGAGAGGTAAAGCGGACCGGCCTGGCCGCCGTAGGCATATTTGCTGGCATTGATGACCAGCTCCGTCAGCACCAGCCCGACATTAATGGCGCGGTCTGCCGAAATGGAGACGGGTGACAGAACCATGCGAAGTTGCGCCTGCCATTCTTCGCCGAGTGAAGAGCAGAGCTCTTCCATCAACTCTTCAAGGTAGCGGCTCAGATCAACCATGCCCATCTGATCGCCACGATACAGACGCCGATGAACCAGCCCGATGGCCGCAATCCGGTGCTGGGCTTCAGACAGGGCTTCGGTGGTTTCTTCGTTCGTGGACGTCCGGGCCTGAAGCTTCAGGAAAGATGCCACCATTTGCAGTGAGTTCTGCACACGATGGTTTACCTCACGGATCAGGAAGTCTTTCTGTTGAATCAGGCTTTCACGTTCCTGAACTGTTGCCGTCAGGGTCGCATTCAACTCGCGGAGTTGCTGGGTCTGATAATCGGCAATCAGGCTGCGGCGGAGACGACGGGCGGCCTGCTTCTGTTCTGTCGTCCATCGATGGGAATGGCCCAGAACGGTCTGCTCCCAAGACTCGAAAGATTTGCGAGGATGCAGAATCCCGTCGTGGTCAGGCGCTCCCTTGTGAGGATTGCCAGCCCACTCGATGACCTGAACGATCTCGACCCGGCTCCAGACAAGCGTCAGGGAGGTTCGGAAAGGCAGTGTGATGGCCAGAATTCCGGCAGAAGCCTCGGGCCACATTTCTGCGGGAGGGTAGTCTTTGCCCAGACACGAGCTACAGAAAATCCCGCCGTTGCTGCCCAGACGGAGCCAGTCACGAATGGCCAGGAGATCCGAATGTTCAGGAACCTTGCCAGACGTTTTGATTTCCTTCTGATCAATGACTGCAAAGCCATCGCAGGGAAACAGACTGCGTAACTCCGTAACGGATCGCTGCAGGTTGTCCTTTACGGACGCGGCAGGGTCGAAATGGGATGTCGCGAACTCAATGGCATTTCTCAGGCGCAGACGCTCCTGATACGTGATGAGTTCTTCCTTGTTTCGAAGCTGACGTGACATGACGCCAGCGAGCGTCCGGCATGCGGCTCTGATGTCCTCAGAAAGGATGCGCGGTGTCGCATTGTGGCAGGTGATCATGCCCCACAAAATGCCGTCCACGACCAGGGAGATCGAGGCTGAGGCCGCCACCCCCATGTTCGACATATACTGCAAATGGACGGGTGAGATGCTGCGAAGCTGCACATCGCTCAGGTCGATACCTGTGGTGCCAGCCTCAACAGGGCGAATAGGGGCAGCTTCGTAATGAATGTCTGGAATGACACAGATACGGTTGCGCAGATAAAGCGCACGCGCCTGCCGGGGAATATCGCTGGCCGGAAAGTGGTGGTTCATGAGGGATGGGAAAGCCTCATTGCGCTTTTCCCCCATCACGCAGCCAGAGCCGTCTTCCTGAAAGCGGTAGACAAGCACGCGATCAAATTCGGTCAGCTTCGCGAAGACCTGTGCGCCGTGATGGCACACGGCAGCAATGTCCGGGCAACGCTCGAAACGATCAGCCGTGGCATCAATCTGGCTGAAGATTTCCCACGTCAGGAAATTACGACTGTCCAGAGGCTCTAGTTCTACCAGAAGGTGCTCGCCAGAGACGTGGAACTGGGCATTGAATGTCTCGTCCTGCAGGCCGGAGACCCGGGTATTGTTCAGGGCCTTGCCGCCTGACTGTTTCAGTCCATCCGCTGGAATGTTCAGAAGATCAGGTAGGCTCTGGCCCAGCCAGTTCGGATTGAGGCGCGCTTCCAGATCGCCTGCACCGGCAATAATCTGAAGAGTATCGGCCTTGGCAATCAGGAGAAGCCCGTAGGGCTGGATCGCATCCGGGCGATGGATCTGCTCACGATCACAGGATGTGAGCAGCGCATCTGAAAGGGGCTGCCCCGACTGGAGAGAGATCTTCGACGATAAGGTCAAGGTCTGAAAATCCCTCTTGGCGGAAATGCAGAAAGTGTTTGGTCTTGTCATCTAGGCAGGGGCTGCTCGAAAAGCAAACCCCTGTGAAAATACGACAATTCAACAGGAATATATCGTGAACCTTAAGGTTTTCGGCCCCCTGTTGTCAATTTGGCTTACTGCTGGATTGCGTCCTGTTGCATCCAGGATGCGACGTCTAGAGATAGAGCATGACGGCTGGCCGGGCGCGTATAGAGCATGTGGCCACCCTGATAGAGATGCAGGGAAACGCGGTCTGCTCCGACCGTCAGATGGTCCTTCATCCAGCGGGCTGTGCCGAACGGGCAGGCAAGATCGTAGTACCCGTTTGCAACGAACACACGCAGACCGGGATCAAGCGCCAGAAGACGGTTCAGAACCGGAATCTGATGGATAGGGGCGGGGCCGTTTTCGCTCCATTTCCAGCTTGAATTGACCTTGAAGGAAAGCAGGTCATAGGTCAGCGGAGTCTGGAAACCGAGGTCGTTGGCGGCGTAACCAGAGAACGCGTTGCCATAAGCCCGGCCAAAGCCGAACAGCGTTGGGTCAGGGCTTTCGTCCAGACCATCTGCCGCAGGGTCGGCAATCGTCTGCGTAAAGTCATACAGGCCGTGAAGGCGACCGTTCTGGGACATGACGTCATGCGACCCGATCGCCGGAACACCATGCTGGCGCGTTACGACATCTTCCGGAAGGCCCGTACGGTGAGCGACTTCGGCGTAGAATGTCCTTCCATCTTCGCCACTGGGGATTTTGCCCGCAACCTTGGGAAGATAAGTGCCCATCGCCCATTCATACGCTGCATCAGCCGATTCCTGGGTGACGTTCGGGCTTTCATGAGCCGAAATCAGGCTGGGGATCATGAGGGCAGCAGACAGAGGGTTCTCGTCCGTGTCCAGAAGCGGCATTTCGATGGCAGGCGACAGCATCACGACGCCGTTCAACAGAATTCCCTGTTCCATCTGAAGCGCATTTGCCACCTGAATGGAGCGGATGCCACCATAGCTTTCACCCACCAGATAATGCGGGGAGGACTGGCGACTGTTCTTGGCTGTCCAGAGCTGGATGGCCTTGGCAAACGTGCTGGCATCCTGCTTGACACCGTAAAACTGGTCTCCAGCCTTGGCGGTGTCGAGCGGGCGGGAATAGCCCGTGCCCACGGCATCGAAGAAGACCATGTCCGTGAACGGAAGCCAGCTATCCGGATTGTCACCGAGCTTCGCGTGAGTGCCGTCGGTTGCGTCCTTGGGAGGCATGGTCAGTGCGACCGGGCCTGCGGCACCAAGGTTCAGATAGGCTGTTGCGGCACCGGGGCCACCGTTGAAGAAATACGAGACAGGACGCTTGGCGTCCGCTGCGCCGTCCTTCGTGTAGGACACGTAGAACATGCGCGCCGTCGGCTTCCCATCGGGGCCACGGAGGGTCAGGGTGCCGGCATGCGCGGTGTAGGCGATGCCATTCAGATGATGCTTCGTAACCGAGTCAGTGGGAAGCAGAGCGGCTTCACCGGTAAAGCTGTCTGAGGCCTTGGCTGCGTCAGCTTTGGGCGTGTCCTTCGGGGCATCTGCCGCCAGGGCAGGAAAGGCAGAGACGGGTGAAAGAAGGGACAGGGCAAGCAGCAGCGCGCGGCGGGACATCATCTGTCTGTCATCTCCGATGAGAATTGCAGGGTTGTTTCTGCCCTACCAGCACGGATGCTCGTCTGCCACCTGCCCCGCATGAAGTTTTCGTCATGCGGGGCCGGTATTGTCTTGTTACTGGCCCTGAGGCGCCTTGATGTTGGGAGACAGCATCAGCCGCGGATCGGCAACGCGATCATAGTCACGGGCTGTCATGAAGCCCAGTTCCAGAGCAGCTTCCTTCGGGCTCAGGTTCTTTTCCATCGCATGATGGGCGACCTGTGCGGCCTTGTCGTATCCAATGGCGGGAGAAAGCGCCGTAACGAGCACGAGAGAGCGGTCCAGATCCTGCTTCAGTTTGTCTTCGTTAGCGCGAATGCCTTCGACAAGATGCTGACGGAAGTTCTCTGACCCGTCATGAAGAAGCGTGATGCCCTGCATGATGTTGTGGATCATGAGCGGCTTGTACACGTTCATGTCGATCATGCCGGACGCGCCACCCAAGCCAACCGCCACATCATTGCTCATGACCTGAAGGGCGAGCATGGACAGGGCTTCAGCCTGTGTCGGGTTGATTTTGCCAGGCATGATGGAAGAGCCCGGCTCGTTTTCTGGCAGCAGCAGTTCGCCGAAACCAGCACGAGGGCCGCAGGCCAGCAGGCGGATGTCATTGGCGATTTTGAACAGGCTTCCCGCCGCAGTCCGCAGGCAACCCGACAGGTGAACTAGCGCATCGTGTGCGCCCTGAAGGGCGAATTTGTTTTCGCCAGCCGTGAAGCCCAGTTGCGTCAGATGCGCGATTTCTCCACAGGCACGGGTGTCAAATCCGGGATCTGTATTCACACCAGTTCCGAGCGCCGTTCCGCCGAGAGCCAACGGGAGGAGGCCATCACGGGCCGCTTCAAGGCGTGCGATGTTGTCTGTCAGCATCCCGGCGTAGCCATGCCATTCCTGACCAAGCGTAATGGGGACAGCATCCTGAAGATGCGTGCGGCCGACCTTGACCAGATCCTTCCATTCTTCCGCCTTGGCAGCGATGGCATCCCGCAGTCTGGTGAGGGCAGGGATAAGGCGGCGATGTACACCCAGAACAGCCGCAATGTGCATGGCCGTGGGGAAGTTGCAGTTGGTGGACTGCGCCATGTTGACGTGATCGTTCGGGTGTAACGGTGTTTTGCTACCTAGCGGCTGACCCGTGAGTTGGCTGGCCCGGTTTGCGATGACTTCATTGACGTTCATGTTGAACTGCGTGCCAGAGCCCGTCATCCAGACATGGAGCGGGAACATCCGGTTATGCTGCCCGGTCATGATCTCATCGCAGATGGTATGAATCAGATCGGCGCGATCCTGGGACAGGCGGCCACTGGCTGCATTGGCCGAGGCGCAGGCACGCTTCATGATCGCATAAGCCTCGATCATTTCCTGCGGCATCAGTTCGCGGCCGATGCTGAAATATTTCAGGGAGCGCTGTGTCTGAGCGCCCCACAGAACATCATCAGCAACTTCGATCTGGCCCATGCCATCGGTTTCAATACGGCTCATGCGGTCTGGAGCTTTCCTGCAGGACGGAGTTCATGCCTGCGCGGAAACTATCCCAGAAGGATCAGGGGGAAAACAGGGGAAGGGACGCAGATGAGGCTGGGCGCGTGAAAAACGTTCCCCAGCATTGTCGACGCAGACAATCAGCAGATGGCGCTTTCGCTTGAAGCACAGACAACTGCTGACTGAGATGTCGGCCTTTAACGGCCGAGCCAGCGATCCCCACCGAAGCGATTGTGGGAGAACAGAAAACCTGCGCAAAGACCTGCGGCGGCAAAGACGATCGTCCACAGGGAGATCGGGAGGAGCATGGTCGAAACGGCTGAAAGCAGAACCATTCCTGCAAAGGCACAGATGGCGGATTCGATCATCCGGGGCCCGAAATGACGTTCAGCACCGCAGTTCGGACAGTGCTCTGCGGTCGACCGGATTTTTTGCCGGCAGACCGGACAGATTGTGACGGCTGTGGAAAGGGGTTCCATCATTGGCCGTGATTCTCCTCATGTTCACCGACGGCGATCCGCGCTTCCACAGCCAGGCGCCATTGCGCATCAGCCGGGGCGGCCGCCAGGGCACGGCGATACAGATCAAGACTGCTCGCGGAAATGTGCCCGTCCTTCTGGGTCTGGAGTTCTGCGAGCTGGATTGCAAGCTCTGGAGTGAAATGAATGTCCAGAGCAGACTTCCAGTCAGCGATGGCTTCTGAGGTCAGGCCAGCGCGCGCCTCGATCTGACCCAGCAGGACATGACCTGTCTCGTAGGTCGGATTTTCCTTTGGAATCGTGGCGACCTGCGCCTGAAGCTTCTGGATCATGACCATGGCTTTGGCGTCGGGTTTGACCTGACGGGCGCTTAGAGGCTGTGGCGGCAGGGACGGGTGCCCGTTCACGATATACAGCGCAAATGCTGCAACCGGGATGCCAAGACCAACGGCGAGAACGGGGAGAAAGCGTTTCGAACGGGCCGTTGCGTCTTTCAGGTCTGGTGTGACGGAAGATTCGTCGGCAGCCAGAAGCCTCCGCTGGATCTCGATGCGGGCTGCCCCGTATTCGTCTCCGTTGACGAGGCCCAGATCCCGGTCCCGGTCGAGTTCAGCGAGCTGGCCGCGATAGAGCGTCAAAGCAGAGTCCCGCGCGTCCACGCGGCGGCGGAGGCGGCGGAGGCCATAAAGGGCCGGTAGCAGCGTGATAGCTGCAACACTCAGGATTCCCAACCAGAACAAGACTTTACTCCCGGCCCGACAGGGCATCCAGGCGTGCACGCTCATCATCCGAGAGCGGCACAGGTGTAACGATGCGACGCCTCGTCGCACGCCACGCAATAACAAGACCGGCCACCAGAGCCAGAGCAGGCATCAGCCAGAGCAGGGCTGTGGACCATGAAAACTGGGGAGCCAGACGGATGAATTCGCCATAGCGATCTCCCATCCAGTCCATGATCTGTTGGTCAGACTTCCCCGCCGCGACCTGCTCGCGAACAACTTTGCGTAAATCGCGGGCCAGCGGTGCACTGCTGTCTTCGATGCTCTCATTCTGACAGACGAGGCAGCGGAGGTGAGCACCGATGGCTTCCGCACGCTTTTCCTGCGCTGGGTTGGGGAGCATTTCTGACGGGTCATCAACAGCGAGAGCGATGCCGCCTCCAGCCAGTGTCACAGCGAGCAGCAGGGCAGACAGACGTTTCATCATAGTCCTGCAAGCCTTGGCCGGATTTCCGCGTCGTAGATTTGCGGATCGAGAGCGGCACTGCCATGCCAGAGAATCCGGCCGCCGGGGGCGACAAGAAAGCTCTCGGGAACGCCTGTTACACCCCAGTCGATCGCGACGCGGCCATGTCTGTCAGAAGCCACGCGGGCATAAGGCGTGCCATCACGTTGAACAAAGGCGCTCGCATTTTCCGGCTTGTCTTCATACGCGATGCCCCAGATGGGCATATTGCGGGAAATGGATCGTAGGCCAGGCATTTCCTGAACGCAGGGAATGCACCAGGACGCAAAGAAATTTACCAGAACCGGGCGTGTTTCAGCCTTCAGCTCCTTATCCGTAAATCCGTCACCCAGCCCGGGCAGACCTGGCATGGCGAATTCAGGAATAGGGCGGCCGACATTCGGGTTTTTGATGGCCCGCGGGTCAAAGCCGCCGCTTTCCATTCCTTGCAGCATTTTCCAGAACCCGACGCCCAGAACGCCAGCGCCAACAATCGGAAGGGCCGTCAGGAGGCCGCGTCGTGTTGCATTCATGCGTGTCTCTCCTCAGGCTTTGGCCATGGTCCGTGCGGCAGACCGCTTCGGTGCGCCAACGCGCAGACGACGATCCGAGAGCGAGAACGCTCCGCCGATGGCCATAACAAGCCCGCCCAGCCACATCCACGGGGCAAGCGGGTTCTTGTGCAGACGTAGCACATAGGTCGCATCGACGCCCGTTCCGTGCCGGTCTCCCACGACGCCATAAAGATCCGTGATGAAGTTCGTATGGATCGCGACTTCCGTTGTGGTCTGGTTCTGTGTGGTGAAGTCCCGTTTTTCCGGATGCAGCATCGTGATCAGTTTGCCGTTGTGGCGTACGGCAATATCTGCCTGCATCGCGCGGTAATTCGGCCCGGCATAGTCATGAACGTTGACAAGGGTCCAGTCGTCACCGGCAAGGCTGCGGGTCTCGCCAACGTGGATCTCTACGATCGCATGCTGGGCACCAGACATTCCACACAGACCCAGCACGGTAATGCCAGCACCGATATGTGCCAGCGCTGCTCCCCAGCTTGAGCGGGGAAGGCTCTTGGCGCGCGCCAGCATGTCACTGCGGCTGGAATGACCAAGGCCAATGCGGCGCAGAACATCCGTAACGGAGGCCACCATGACCCAGATCGCCAGAGCGCCACAGGCGATAGGCAATGCTCCAGAAAACTTCCAGAAACACAGGACCAGGCCGATGGCCGCGAAAATGGCCGCGACAAATAGGTGGGAGAATGTCCGTGCCAGTTGCGCCCGCTTCCATGGCAGCGCTGTTCCGACGCCCATGGCCAAAAGGAGGGGAATTGTGAGTGGGATGGTTGCCGCATCGAAGAATGGCTTGCCCACTGAAATGGTGCGCCCCGCCAGAAGCTGCATGAATGGCGGATACATCGTGCCTGTCACAACGACCGCACAGATCGAGCACAGCAGGATATTGTTCAGAACGAGCGAGCCTTCTCGCGAGACGGGCGAGAACAGGCCGCCAGATGTCAAAGACGGCGCGCGCCATGCAAAGAGAGCGAGCGAACCGCCAATGACCAAAGCCAGAAGTGCCAGAATGAACACGCCACGGGCCGGATCATTCGCGAAGGCATGGACTGAATTCAGAATACCTGAGCGGACAAGGAATGTGCCGGACAAGGAGAATGAGAATGTCGCAATAGCCAGCAGAACCGTCCAGATTTTCAGGCCCTCGCGCTTTTCTACGACGATGGCGGAATGAACGAGCGCGGTTCCGGTCAGCCACGGAATGAGCGAAGCGTTCTCAACCGGGTCCCAGAACCAGTAGCCGCCCCAACCCAGCACATAATAAGACCACCAGGACCCGAGTGCGATGCCGCAGGTCAGGAAGCACCAGGCCGCTACGGCCCAAGGGCGAACCCAGCGGCCCCAGGCGGCATCCACTCGGCCTTCAAGCAAAGCGGCAACGGCAAACGCAAATGGGACGGCAAAGCCAACATAGCCCGTGTAGAGAATGGGCGGATGGAAGGCGAGGCCGGGGTCCTGAAGTAGCGGGTTCATGCCCTGACCATCCATGGGAGCCGGAAAAACACGGTCGAATGGGTCGGAGGTCAGGAGGCAGAACAGCTGGAACCCGGCTGAAACACCGCCAAGAATGGCCAGAACGCGGCCACGGAGAATGTCCGGGAGATTGCGTCCAAATGTCGATACGGCTGCGCCGCAGACGCCGAGGATCAGGGTCCAGAGCAGAACCGACCCTTCATGGTTTCCCCACACACCCGTGATTTTATACAGCAGCGGTTTGGAGGCAGCGGAGTTTGCCGCAACATTCTGGACAGAGAAATCATCCCGAACGGCGCACATGATCAGGCTGAAGAAAGAGATGGCCAGAGCGAAAAGCTGTGAAACCGCGAGAAATGGCGCCATGGCGACAAGGCGGGCATTGCGCTTGTGAGCCCCCCAGAGGGGAACGACAAACTGAATGAGTGCGAGAACGCAGGCGAGGGCCAGGGCAAAATGGCCCTGTTCTGGTCCAAACATTATGGCGTTCAGCCTCCGGTTTTCTTGGCTGTCATGGTGTCCCAGCTTGCCGCGTCAGGGGCTTTACCAAAGCGTGGATCCCACTTGCCGGTACGCTTCAGTTCTTCGGCCACTTCCTTGGGCATGTAAGTTTCGTCATGCTTGGCAAGCACTTCACTGGCCGTGAAACCACCATCTTTCTGCACCGTACCGAGTGCCACCACGCTCTGGCCTTCGCGGAAAAGGTCAGGAAGGATGCCGGTATAGTGAACTTCGACTGAAGCCTGACCATCCGTCACGTTGAAGGAGTTTACCGGGGCATCGTTTTCCGTGATGCGGTGCAGTGAGCCCGCAACGACCATTCCGCCCAAGCGGATCGTGCGATCGGGCGCCGGGGGGTGCGCCTTGACCTGAGACGGGGCCATAAAGAACACGATGTTGGACGAGAAGGCCCTCAGCGTAAGGGCTGCCGCGGAACTGATGCAGGCGAGGCAGGCGATGACAATCCACAGGCGACGTGTCTTGCGGGTCATGATGCAGAGCTTTCACGGTGGCGGAGCTGGCTTTCGACAGCCGCCAGCCGGGCTTTGGCACGGCGCAGACGCAAAGCCGCGCCGATACCGAGAACCAGCGAGCAGCCGATGGTGAGACCATAAGCTGCGGCGATATAGGGCCAGTGATTGGGAAGGTGCATCATGCTGCGGACCTGTCCGGACGGTTGAGCCTGGAGCGTGCCATCAGCTGACGCGCGCGGCTCTCGTGGATTGCGGCACTCAGCCGGGCGAAAATGACAGCGGCGACACCAAGAGTGAAGCCGATGGTCGTGATGAGGAGCGGCCAGAGCATCGTCATGGACATGGTCGGTGCACCAGTCAGCGTGATGCTGTCCGGCTGATGCAGCGTATTCCACCATTGGACGCTGAACTTGATGATCGGCAGATCGATGGCGCCGGCCAGTGCCAGAATGGCAGCAGCGCGTTGTCCCCGGGCGGGTTCATCAAAGGCCCGGATCAGGGCGATGTGCCCCAGGTACAGGAAAAACAGCACCAGAACGGAGGTCAGGCGCGCGTCCCATACCCACCAGGTGCCCCACATCGGCTGTCCCCAGAGGGAGCCTGTAATGAGGCAAAGAGCGGCTGCGCAGGCCCCGACCGGGCCAATTTCGATGGCGGCGAGATCCGCCAGCGGATGCCGCCACACGAGGGAGAGAAGCCCGCAGACTGCGAGACCGAGGTAGCAGGAGGAGGCAAGCCAGGCCATTGGGACATGCACATACATGATCCGGACCGTCTCGCCCTGTTGCCAGTCAGCGGGGGCGAAAAAGAGACCCCAGACAATGCCGACGGTCAGGAAGATGATCGCACCTGTGGATAGCCACGGCTGAAGCGCACGGGCCAGACGCAGGAATTGCCCCGGATTGGCATAACGATGGAGCAGGTTGGGCGTAGGGCGCACGGGAACTCTCAACTCGGAGAAATATTTCTACTTGAAATAGTCCGAACCCCACGCATTCGGAAGGGGCGCATTGTCCCATTGTTCCTATGACTGTTATCACGTTTCACGGAAATGAGCGCGAAATGGGAACTTTCCGCAGGAGAAAGACGTGGCGTACTGGCTGATAAAATCCGAACCTGAAGCCTTTTCGTGGAATGAACAGGTTCGTAATGACATCGAACCATGGACCGGCGTTCGCAACTATCAGGCGCGGAACAATCTTGCGGCCATGAAGACGGATGACCTGGCGTTTTTCTATCATTCGGTGAGTGAAAAGCAGATCGTTGGCGTCGTCAGGGTCGTGAAAGAAGCTTATCCGGACCCGACTGCGGACGATCCGCGCTGGGTTTGCGTGGATGTGAAGGCGATTGGTGCTTTCACGACTCCGGTAACCCTGGCTCAGATCAAGGCAGATCCGGCTCTGGAAGAGATGGCTCTTCTCAGGCAGTCCCGTCTTTCTGTCGCCCCGGTGACGGAACAGGAGTTCCGGCATTTGACGAAAATCGGCGGGTGGGTCCGCGCCTGACGGACCCGCTCCCGGTCAGTGAATGTCTGACGCATCCCCGTTGACGAGAACATTGGTCTGCCCGTTGGACGGGTGCCCAGCGTAGGTGAGGGGAAGATCTTCGCTGTGATAGGGCGCCGTAACAGGGGCGTTGAACTTCACTGGCATACCGAAAATGCTGAAGTGGGATGGCAGGTTGTTTGTGCCATTGGTTTTCTGCTCAGCATTGGTGCCCGGCATTCCGACAGGAAGATGCGTTCGCACTTCGCCGCTGAAATTTGCGAGTCTTTCCTCGGAGTCTTCCACGGCAACATAGCCGTGCGGCGGCGGAGGAGCTCCACCGTCTGGCAGTGCAACCTGCTGGGCGGGCGTCAGGTTTTTCTCTGGCGGGTTGTTCAGCTGATGCGCTGTTGAGGGCGGGATCTGTGGCAGATCGGCCGTACTATGGCTACGATGGGCATGATGTGGAGCGGACAGGGCCGGTGCGGCTGCTGTCACAAGGAGGCTGGCTACCAGCGGGGCAGACAGGATCCAGCGGGAAAATGTTTTCATAATATGTCCTTCTCCACACCCGGCCGGGGCACCCGTCAAGCAGGGGGCTTTCGTGATGCGATATGAAACCTGCTATCGGGTAAACGGTTTCAGGTCTTACGAACAGGAGTTTTGATCGTCATGACCGTAGAGAATGGCTCGCAGCTTCCGAGTAGCGAATTTGCATCACTGGCGCTGGACGGGGACTCGTTGGCCCAGCTTCAGTCCGTTCTGGAACGCGTCGAACAGGGGCGCGGTGTCCTTGTCCGTCTGGCGGATCTGATGGGAGGAGCCGTCGGGCAGGCAGCGCGACTCGGGATGAAAGGCCTCGGCCTTGCGCCCACAGTGCAGCAGAAAATTCAGAAGACGGCTGAAATCGCGATTGAACGTGCCTTCAATATCGCGATTGTCGGCATCAAGAATGACGTCCCGCTCGTTCGTGAACCGTGGCGTGAGAATGCCGGACAGGCTGCTGTTGCCGTGTCGGGCGCCGTCGGTGGCTTTGGTGGAATTTTCGGACTGGCCCCTGACGTCGGGTTCACAACCCTGACGATCATGCGGGAAATCGCGCGGATTGCCCGTGAAGAGGGTGAAGACCTGCGTGATGAGGGAACACGTCGCGCGTGCCTTGAAGTGTTTGCACTCAAAACTTTCCCTGCCCGTCAGGAAGAGGAAGATGGGGAGCTCGGATTCTTCTCTGCGCGCGCCTTGCTGCGTGGACGTCCGGTTGTGATGCTGATTTCCGAAGTGGCCTCTCATTATGGAATTGGCCTGTCGCGGAAGTTCGCGTTGCAGATGGTTCCTGTTGCGGGTGCGCTGTGTGGTGCCTCGCTTAACGCTGCCTTCCTCGCCCATTATCGCGCACTTGCGCGGGCGCATTTCACGATCCGTCGTCTGGAGCGTACTCATGGTCGCGCTGTTCACGAAGCTGCCATGGACATCCGCTCAGGTGCCGCATCGGAAACCTTTTCCTGATTTTTCAGGACGTTGAACGAAAGCTGGAAATATGATGCCGAGCAGTCTTGTCTGGCTGAGTTTCACACTGGTTCTGGCTGTCGTGCAGCTGTTTCTGACGTCAGCGGCCTGCCGCAGGCAGGATGGTGTGCAGTGGGCTACGAGTAACCGGGATGGCGAAGCCCCGCGATACACAGGCGTTGCCGCCAGAATGCGGCGGGCACAGGCAAATTTTCAGGAGACGCTCCCGATCTTTATCGGGGCAGTCCTTGTGGCCCATGTGGCCGGTCGGGACGGAAGTCTGGTGACCTGGGGAGCAGGCCTCTACTTCCTAGGGCGACTGGCTTATATTCCAGCTTATGCCCTGGGTCTGGGGAGCATCCGCAGTTTGATCTGGGGTGTGTCGATGATCGGGCTGTTTCTGGTTCTGGGCGGACTGATCTGACGATCAGCTTCGCTTGGGGCGAAGGCGCCAGAAGTCCAGCAGGCCCCAGAACACAATTCCTGCAAAACAGATTTTGACGAGTGCCATCAGCAGGCCGTCAGCTTCAGGGAGCAGGAAACGTGCAAGCCCCAGCGGAATCAGACAAATCAGATAAACAAACGCTATAGGCAATGCGGTACTCCATTGAGATTGAAGTACCATGTACCACATCCGGGTACAGAAAGGTGAATATTCCCCTATGCGCGATGAGAAGCAGGAACCGGATGTCTGACATTACGCCTGAAATCCTGCTGGATGCTTACGCCTCGGGGATTTTCCCGATGGCCCCTGATCGGGACAGTGACGAGCTCAGCTGGTATTTTCCGGAAGAGCGGGGAGTACTTCCGCTCGACGCAATGATTGTTCCCCGGAAGCTGATGCGCACAATCCGGTCTGGCAAGGTTCAGGTTACGTCAGATCGGGCTTTTGGGGACGTCATGCTCGCATGTGCAGACCCTGCGCCGGGCCGGGAGGAGACGTGGATCAGCCCGAAAATCTGTGACCTCTATGGCGCTCTGCATCAGCGTGGTTTTGCACATTCGATCGAAGTCTGGGACGAAGGCGCCTTGGTAGGGGGGCTGTATGGCGTTGCCCTCGGCGGAGCATTTTTCGGGGAGAGCATGTTTTCCCGCCAGCGCGATGTTTCCAAGATTGCATTGGTCCATCTCGTTGCAGGATTGCGAAAGGGAGGGTATCGCCTTCTGGATACGCAATATACCACTCCCCATCTGACAACGCTTGGGGGCATCGGTATCCCGGCGGCAGATTATCTGGCGCTGCTGAACCAGGCTTTGACTGTCCGTACCATCTGGCCGGATGATTTCAGTCTGCACGCCCTGCGCGAGGACATCGCGTCTCTGCGCCCACATCCAGGAGAATCCTGATGATTTCATTCCTCCGGCGGCATCAGTCTGCTCTTCTCATTGGCCTGCTTCTCGCAGGCAGTGGCGGATCGGCTCTCGCTGATGACCATCCGAGACTGGCGCCCGCGCGTGATGCGACCGTGACATATCACCTGTCTGCTCCGGCCTCTCAGGGCGGCGATGTGAAGGTCTATTTCTCAGGGTCGGGTGATCTGCTGCGGATCGACTCAGCAGATGGGCAAGGCATCACGATTCTGGACCGGCCGGGGCAGGTCGTGACGCTCGTGATGGTGCCGCGCAAACTGTACGCACATATTCGTCCCCAGCACGGACTGCATAATCCGTTCATGCTGGATCTGGGCATGAAGTACACCAAGGGCGGTAAAGAGACGATTGCCGGGGCCGTCTGTGATCATTGGGATATCCAGACAGCCCATGGCAAAGCTTCGGCCTGCGTGACGGATGATGGTGTCATTCTCGCCGAGGATGGTGTGGATGCCGATGGTGCCTCGGGCTCTATCCGCGCTGTAAGCCTGTCCTATGGGGATCTCCCTACCGCGACGTTCCAGCCCCCGGCTGGTTTCCAGGAAATCACGCCCCGAACAGCGTCTCACCGTCAGGGGGGAGTCAGTAATCAGGCGAATACTCAGACGCCGTCTCCTGTGCCGGAAGGTGGCGCTGCGGGCGATTCCAGTGTGCAGACGCCGGGCCATATTGCGGCTGAAGGGACCCCTGCGGAAACGTCAGGCCCCGCAGGGCCAGCGCTTTTTCCGGGGCAGATTGCGCCGTCGCAGGATACAACCCAGCCATCTGTTCCTAATGATTCGGCTGGTGACGGAACGGTCTCATCGCCTGATCAGCCGCCAAGCGGACCAGTAAACGGTGGCATGAAAGAATGAAGCGTATTTCTCTGGCCGCCGCCTTTACGTTGGCTGTTCTCGTAGCCGGCGCAGCGAACGCTGCTGACACCATGACGGCCCCTTTTGTCACACCGATGCACGATGCGGATATCGATTACGTTATGGTGGGGCCGGGAGGGCAGCATCTGCACCAGCGGATGCGCTGGAACTCGCAGATGTGGCGTCAGCGCGTTGATCCGGAAGGGGCTTCAACGGTCATGCTGACGGATTACCGGCTTCATCGTCTGATGGTTCTGGATACGGCTCTGAAAACTGCCACGGTCACCGAGGCCCCGGGCGAATCGTTTTCCGCTCCGGGAACACCTGCGCCAGGGGCGTGGAAACAGGTCGGTCCGGCCACAATTGCTGGTGAGCCGTGCGTCATCTGGGAAGCTGCGGACACCGACAACAAGCCCACAGACTTCTGTTACACGGCGGATGGTCTGCTGCTCGGCGCGACCCAGAGCGGGCGGCTTGTGGTACAGGCTGCCTCGGTAAATCGAGTGTCTCAGTCAGCAGAACTCTTTGATCCACCAGCCGGTTATCACCGGATTGACCCGAAGCACTGAGAGCGGCGGGCAATAGTCATAATTTGAGAAAATCTTGCCATGATTGTTGCCTTTTCCTGCCATTTTCGTGTGGCAGATTTCTTCTCACAGGGCGGGCAGGATCTCTTCTGATCCCCCGTCTGACGTAATGAGGAGATTTGCCATGCGTCGCATCACCCGTGCAGCCCTTCTGGCTGCGCCCCTGCTGATCGGCACGGCAGTAGTTGCCCCGAATGCCGTAGTTCCCGCCGCTGAAGCTCATTGGCATGGCGGATATGGCGGTCCCGGATACGGTGGCCCTGGGCGTGGATATTATGGCCCGGGACCGGGCTGGCATCGTGGCGGTCATCGTGGAAATACCGGTGCCGTCGTTGGTGGCATTCTAGGCGGTCTGGCGATCGGTGCCGTTGGTGGCGCCATGCTGAGCAACTCTTATGGTCCGCCACCGCCGCCGGTCGTGTATGTCCCGCCGCCACGTGTGGTTTATGCGCCACCGCCGCCGGTCGTTTATGCTCCGCCGCCGCCAGTTGTGGTTTATCCGCAATACTGAGCCCTTTTTACCCTTCGTCCGCCTTGATCGGGCGAAGGGTGTCAGGCAATCATGGTGCCTATGACAGATCATGCTCTTCAGGTGGGCGACCAGGCCCCTGCGTTTTCGCTTCCCGTCTCGGGCGGCGGTACCGTCAGCAGCGATGCGCTGAAGGGTAAGCCATATCTGCTTTATTTCTATCCGAAAGCTGACACGCCCGGCTGTACGACGCAGGCCTGCTCCATTCAGGAGAACCTGCCGTCTTTTGACAGTGAAGGCCTCACCATTATCGGTGTCAGCCCGGATGCCGTCTCAAAAATCCAGCGCTTTGCTGCAAAGTACTCACTGACGTTCCCGTTGGCGTCGGATGAAGACCATGTGGTGGCTGAGGCCTATGGTACGTGGGTTGAGAAATCCATGTATGGCCGCACCTACATGGGCATGGAGCGCAGTTCCTTTCTGGTGGATGGGAGCGGCGTAATCCGTCACATCTGGCGCAAAGTTAAGCCTGCTGAGCACTCTGCCCTTGTGGCAGAAGCGTTCCGGAGCCTGACCTCAGGGGCCTGAGAGCCTCTCCAGCCATCTCTTTCACAGACAGGGAGAACGCCGGAGGCTTCCCGGCAAACCAGTCATGGCCCTGCCTGATCCTTACACACCTGGCCCGTTTCATTTGCCCCGTCATCTGCATGTTGCACGGTGGGCCTGCATTGCCTTTGTCGCTCCCGTCGCCGTGGCCGGCGCGCTGTCGGCTGTCCTGTTGTGGAAGCTGGCACATGGGCCAGTCGATATCACAGCAGTTTCACGTCTCATTGAACCGGTGTCTGTCGTCGCAGGCAAAAAGCCGGGGCATCCCGCCGGGCGCCTTTCGTGGTCCCGGCTGCGTGTTCAATGGCAACCAAGCTCCGGCGGTATTTCTGCGGGGCTGATGCTTGAAGCGCGCGGGCTGACGGTCGCCCGGCTGGATGGTACACCTGCCGAACAGGCCGGTGAGGCCGATACGGTTCTGGCACTTGCGCCGCTTCTGCAGGGCATCATCGCCCCGCGCAGATTGCGCCTGCAGGATGTCACGCTGGTTCTGCGTCGTCAGCCGAATGGCGATGTCGATCTGGATCTGCCCTCCCAGAAACACGGCGGCCGCGGTGTTCCGACACAGATGGACAGACTGGCGGCCCTGGACCTTAAGAACGTCAGCATTACGCTGCTGGGGCTTCCCAATGGACAACGACTGCTATTGGGGCCGATTGAAGCACACGGGCAGCGGCTGAAAGTCGCTGCTGCGTCTCATGATTACCTATGGAATGGTTGGTGGCGCAGTTCCGTGCGCGTTGGATCATTCCAGACGCTTCTGACGGCAAAAGGCGGACAGACCTCCGCTACCACTGGCCAGTGGCATCTGACGTCCACGACGTTCAGACCGTCCGGGTTGAATATGTTCGCTCCAACTCTGGCGGCATGGGACGTCCCGCTGACCGTTGGCGCGGATATTCATGTCGTGCCTCATGGCATGGGAGAGCTTCCAGCCAGCATTGAGATGCAGGTTGCCCTTGGAGCCGGGCATGTTGCGCAGAAAGAAGCGCTGCCCGTTGATCTGCGTGACGGCAAGGCGTCCCTTCATCTGGTTATGGCAAAACCTGGCACAGAGGGGGCCGCAAGGCTTTCCGTTCCTGACTGTTCGCTGACGATTGCTGATACCAATAATGCCCTGACGCACCTTCATGCGACCGCTGATCTGACCGTCAATGATCTCCAGCATATTCACGTGCTGGATGGAGATGCGACGGCCAGTCTTGATGGGTTTGATTTTGCGACGCTCGGGAGCGTTTGGCCTGCTGGTATCATCAGGGGCGGGCGGAAATGGATCGCTGCTAACATCACCAGCGGGCAGGGCCGGGACCTGATGGTTCGAACCCATCTTCATACGAGCGATGGGCTGTCGCACATCCTCCCCACCAGCATGGATGGCCAGTTGCTGGGCCATGACCTGACCGTGCACTGGCTGCGGCCTGTGCCGCCCGCGACGGGTATCGATGCACGTCTCGGGTTTGATGGATTTGATACGCTGGTTCTTGATCTGGAGCATGGTCAGCAGGCCACGCCAGATGGAATCATCAGCATCCCTGACGGTCAGGTGCGCATTGGTAATCTGTATGAGAAAGGCCCGACGACAGGGGATATCAAGACCCATCTTCAGGGATCGGTCGCGGCTTTTCGGGATATTCTCTCTCATCCCAGGCTGCATCTTCTGTCACGGCATCCGCTTCCGTTCACGGAGCCTTCCGGGACTATTGATGCTCAGGCTCGGCTAACGCTGCCGCTGACGGCGCGTCTCAAAAACAGTGACATTCATGTTCAGGCCAAAGCCTCGTTTGCCAACGTGCATCTTGGCAATGTCTTGATGGGGCGGCCTGTTGATGGAGCGTCCGGCACACTCGGAGCGACGGAAAACGGCCTGAACCTGACAGGGGATGGGCGGTTGTCGGGCATTCCTGTCCATGTCGCGCTGGATGAAAATTTCCAGCAGGGAGCGCCGGGACGTGTGTTGCAGGATATTCGTGCAACGGCGCTTCTGGATCCCCTGTCTGCAGTGAAGTCGCATCTTGTGCCAGCGGGTTTGTTTACCGGCCATGCCACGCTTTCAGCGCATTACATAGAGCATGCCGATACGCTTGCGGATCTTGCTCTTTCCCTGAACATGGAGAAGGCCGGAATTACTGTTCCGGTCTGGACCAAGCCTGAAGGTGAGGCAGCTGTCGCGTCTGCCCATATTGGCTTCCGGGGCCATGACATGGTGGCGCTGGATGGGTTGCAGGCGCATGGCCAGACACTTTCTGTCGCTGGCCGTGGTGTGACGCAGGGAGGGCGGCTCAACGATATTATCATTGAAGGCTTTCGTCTGGGCCGGAGTGAGGGTGATGCGCAGATCACCTTGCCCAAGGAACCATCTTCTCCCATTCAGATCATTCTGAATGCTGATCCGCTGGATCTTGCGCCGCTTTTTGACCCGGAATCCCGCAAGGCATCTCGCGATGCGGCTGCGATTGCTACGCGTGAAGCTGGAAGCTCGTCTGACAAGACCGCTAGTGCCGGAGATGCGTGGTCCATCGATCTGCACGCCCCGCGGGTCTATTTTGGTCCTAAAGGGCTGGTTGGGGGCGTCGTGTCGCATATCGAGCTGCGAAATGGCAGCCTGACATCCGGACGATTTGCACTGGATGCCCCGTCGCGTGTGAGAGCCGTTCTGGCGGATACAGGCCGGAGGCAGCCCTTCGTTCTGGATGTGGACAATCTGGGAGCACTGCTGAAAGGGCTGGGCTTATATGATCGGATCGGCGGTGGCGCGGCACATCTGGATGGGAATTTCCTGCGCGAGAAAGCTGGCACGTCGGGCCTTGGGCTGGGACTTCCGCCTTTCCGGGGGCAACTGGAAATCGGGCCGTTCCAGTTCCTTCAGCCGCCCTTTACCCTGACAGCCGTTTCTGATCTTTCCCCGCTGCACTGGTCGCAAAGCCGCACGGATCGTTTTAGCGTAAGCCACGTGTCCACAAAGATTGCTCTGGAAGGGCGAAAGCTCGTCCTGCGCGATGGAACAATTGGTAATCAGGCTCTTGGCGCCACTGTAGAAGGGCCGGTGGATCTGGATACGTCAGCGTTGGCTCTGCATGGCACTATTGTGCCACTCTTTGGCCTGAACGCGCTGCCGGGGAAGCTGCCGGGGATCGGGCATATTCTGGCGCCAGAGAAGGGCGGCGGTGTATTGGCCGCGACATTTGATGTGACGGGTGTTGTTGGTCAGCCTGAGTTGACCGTCAATCCGCTTTCCATGCTTCTTCCTGGAGCTTTGCGGAAAATTCTCCAGTAGTCGCTCTTCCTTAAAGTCACAGCTGTTCCGAAATATGTACGGGAGTTCTATGATCGTTCCCGTATCAGGAGGCAGCCATGGCGGACATGACAGATCTGTTCGGGACAAATCCCGGACCTGCGGGGCGCGAGCCGCCGTCCCGTGGGAACACGCAGTCTGCTCGGCAGCCTTCACCGCCCCGCCCTATTGAGGCGCCAAAAATACCCGCTCGTTCGCCTTCACGGACGCAGCCCCTTGCAGATCGTCTGCGCCCGAAAACACTGGAAGAGGTGCGCGGCCAGGATCATCTGCTGGGGCCAGAAGGTACTCTGACGCGAATGCTTGCGCGGGGCACGTTGTCCAGCCTCATCCTGTGGGGCGGTCCCGGCTGCGGCAAAACGACCATTGCGCGCCTGCTGGCAGGCAAAGCCAATCTTCATTATGCACAGATTTCGGCTGTTTTTTCTGGTGTTGCTGAACTGCGCAAAGCCTTTGAAGAGGCAGATCGGCGTCAGGACGTAACAGGTCGTGGCACGTTGCTTTTCGTGGACGAAATCCATCGGTTCAACCGGGCGCAGCAGGATGGATTCCTGCCGTATGTCGAGCGCGGGACGGTTGTGCTGGTTGGGGCGACGACAGAGAATCCATCTTTTGCGCTGAACGCCGCGCTTTTATCCCGGTGTCAGGTTCTGGTGCTGAACCGGTTGGACGATGCCAGTCTGGAAGCGTTGCTGACGCATGCGGAAAAAGACGTAGGCCATCGCCTGACGCTGGATCGGGAAGCGCGTGCCAGCCTTCGGGCAATGGCGGATGGTGACGGACGCTACCTGTTGAACATGGTGGAGCAGCTGGTTGTTCTGGACCCTGACAGGGAACTGACCCCGAAAGATCTTGCGGCTCTCCTGTCCCGACGGGCCATTCTGTATGACCGTGACCGGGAAGAGCATTACAATCTCATTTCTGCACTGCACAAATCCCTGCGGGGGAGCGATCCGGATGCAGGACTGTATTGGTTCGCCCGGATGCTCGAAGGTGGCGAAGATCCGCGGTATATCGCCCGTCGCCTGACCCGGTTTGCAGCGGAAGACGTCGGGCAGGCGGACCCAAACGCTCTACCGATGGCCGTAGCCGCCTGGCAGACCTATGAGCGGCTGGGGTCGCCGGAAGGTGAACTGGCGCTGGCGCAGGTCGTGGTTCATCTGGCGACGGCGCCCAAGTCGAATGCCGTATATATGGCTTACAAGGCCGCACGGAAGCTGGCCCGTGAGACCGGAAGCCGCATGCCGCCGTCTCATATTCTCAATGCCCCGACGACGTTGATGAAAGACATTGGCTACGGGAAGGGCTACGAGTACGACCATGATTCCGAAGACGCATTTTCGGGACAAAATTATTTCCCGGAGGGCATGGAGCGGGTCTCGCTCTATCAGCCGACAGACCGGGGTTACGAGGGCCGTATCAGAAAACTTCTGGACATACGGGCCGCCAAAAGGGCATCCCGCGATCCATGAAAGTTTCCAACCGCATTGTAACCGAAGACGAAGCCGATCTGCGCCTCGACCGCTGGTTCAGACGTCACTACCCTAATCTCACTCAGGGCGCGCTCCAGAAGCTGTGCCGTAAAGGCCAGATCCGCGTTGATGGTGGCCGGGTCCAGAGCAACGCACGTCTTGCTCCTGGGCAGAGCGTGCGTATTCCGCCGCTGCCGGACATGACCCGTCAGGCCCCGCTGCCGCCGCCAGATCCGATGCTGGTGCGCGAAATCGAGAAGATGGTGATCTATCAGGATGATCATCTTCTAGTGCTGGACAAGCCATCTGGTCTGGCTACGCAAGGTGGCCCGGGTATCACCAAGCATGTGGACATGATGCTGGACGGCCTGCGCAAGGAAGACGAAGACCGTCCGCGCCTTGTGCACCGGATTGACCGGGATACGTCCGGTATTCTCCTGATCGCGCGTACGCCCGGTGTGGCTGCCAAGCTGGCAGCAGCATTCCGTGGGCGTGATGTTGGCAAGACCTACTGGGCGATTGTTGTCGGTCGTCCGGCGCAGGCGTCTGGCATTATTGACCAGCCTCTGGCCAAAATCGGTGCGGGTGGTGCTGCGCTTGTCGTGGCGGCTTCCCGCGGTGAAGAAGATGCGGTTTCTGCCAAGAGCGAATACGAGACGATCGACGCTGCGGGAAAGAAGTTCTCCTGGCTCGGCCTGTCTCCGCTGACGGGACGGACGCATCAGCTTCGTGTGCATTGTGAGTCTCTGGGCACGCCGATTGTGGGTGATCCGCGCTACGGTGGGAAAACGGCTCATCCGGAAGGCTTTATCGACAAGCTGCATCTGCATGCCCGTCAGCTGGATATTCCCCATCCGGCGGGTGGTCGTCTGATCGTGACGGCACCACTGCCGCCGCATATGCGTGAAACGTTCCGTTCACTTGGGTTCGTGCCGGGCGATACACCTGCGCCGAAGCGCATCAAGGGAAGCAGAGGGCCTGCAAAATGAGGAAACTCACTGGCGCGCTCATCGGGGTCATCGTTGCCTTCGTGGGCGTCAGCATTGCTGCACATGAGCTGATTGATCAGGATGCGCTGCGCCAGCGTGTGGCCGAGGCTCTGAAAAAAGAGACGGGTCTTTCGATGGTGGTGAAAAGCTCCACCATCCAGATCCTGCCATGGCCATCTTTTGAGGCGCGCAATCTGGTGTTGCAGCGCCCAGGCCAGGCTCCGGTGTTTCAGGCCAGGACCGTGCATGCGGGTCTTTCTGTTCTTGCGCTTCTTCACCGCGAGGTTCGCTTTCAGGACTTCGTAGTGGATGGCGCCACGCTCTCGCTGGAGCGCGATGCGGACGGGAATGCCAACTGGACGTTCAGTCAGCCGTCGCGTTCAGACGCAGGTGGCGCAGAGGCCCCGTTGCCGGTTCGACAGCATGTTGGTGAGCGTGTGCAGGCTCACTGGGATCTTTCTCTGGATGCATTGCATCTGACGAACAGCACAGTGAACTGGCGCGATCAGGCTCAGAAAATGAGCGGTAGCTTCCAGATTGGCACGATGGATCTGGCTGGTCTGCGAAGCCAAAGCCCCTGGATCAATTTGCAGGGGAGCCACGGCGGAACCCCCTTCACGGTGCAGGGGCATGTGGGTGATCTGGCGCTTCTGCGCTCTGGCGCAAAGCCATGGACTTTCAGCCTGGGTTCGACGCTTGGAACGGATGCCAAGCGTGACTGGCTGAATGTGGACGGTCAGATTCATGATGCATCGAATCTGCGCGGCCTCGTTCTGACTGCGCAGGGAGAATGGCCTAATCTGCAGGATGCTCATCGCCTGTTTCCTCATGCCAGCTTGCCTGACATGCGTGGGCTTGGCGGAGACATCACGGTGCAGGGTGATGCCGGGCAGGTGGCAAATGCGACCTGGACCGAGAAGGCGCGGGCCTTACTGGCGAGTCTGGCACCCAGCCGCATTCATCTGCATGTTGCGGGTCTGACGGTTCGTGGAACAGCGGTGAGTAATCTCCACCTTGATGCTGATGCAGCATCTGCGCCGCTTTCCGTGGCGGCAGATGTGCTGTGGCGCGATACGGGCTGGAGAATTCTTGGTAAAGCCGGGACCCTCGAACAGGTTGATCTCGCAAGACGTGATCATTTCCATACGGAAGTGCCTGTCGAGGCTGAACTGCGGTCCATGCCGCTGTCTCTGTCCACCGCCTTGAATGTTGAAGGCGCGACGCCGCCCATTAATGCTCAGGATGATGCCAGAGTAACGGTGTCCGGCACTGTAGGAGCCGAGAAGAGTCATCTTGTGGTGCAGGGCGGGGCTAAAGCGCTTCACCTGCCGCGCGTTCTTTTGCATGACGTTTCGCTTCAGGGCACGGTCAGCAGCAAAGGGCTGAGTGAAGCCACGCTGGATGATATGGCTTTCAAGAGCCGCGAGGCAGACTTTGATGGCGCCCTTCATCTTCTGACTGATGAAAACTCTACGCCGCTCCTCAACGGGCATCTGCACGCAACCCAGCTTGATCTCGATGCGCTGAGAGATGTCTGGCTGAAGGATGCGAAAGCTGCTCAGCAGCCTGCGAAAGCTCCGCCTGCGACCATTCCGGGAGCGACGGGGACCGTAGAAAAAGCGGCGACACAGCCTGTTCAGATGCAGGATCAGTCTTCTGTTCCCGCCGTGTCTGACGCAGGTGTTGTGGAAAACGCGGCTGTGCCTTCATGGGTCAAGCGTCTGCGAGCCCAGGACCTTGACCTTCATCTGACGCTCGACCGGGTTGTGTTCTATGGACATGACTACACAAACCTGGCCACACACCTGACCCTGTCAGACGGTCATCTGCGCCTTGAGCCGATTTCCGGACAAGGGCAGGGACTGACCCTATCGGGACAGGCAGATCTGGATGCATCCCATCTGCCGGTCACAACTCATTTGACGTTCCAGCCTTTGGTACTACCGATCGGTCTTCTGGAAGAGGGCCTGGGGCTGCCATTGCTGCTTCAGGGGCCAGTCCAGCTTGTGGGGGAAGTGTCAGGTCAGGGCCAGACGGCTGAGGATCTGCGGCAGTCTTTGAACGGGCATCTGGGCGTCTCCATGGTAGACGGAAAAGTCGACAGCCAGATCCTAGGCCGCATTGCTGGGTCAGGCGCGGATTCCCTTCTGGGAAGCGGAGTGCGGCCGCTGCGTTGTATTGGTCTGCACATGGCGCTTGCTAACGATACAGCCACGCTGGACACGATTGGCCTCCAGTCCGGCCGGTTCTCTACGGCTGGGCATGGTGAGGTCCGTCTGGGATCACAGGAACTCCAGTTGCATCTCGTGCCCAGTATCGACTTCGAAGGTGCCGGTGCTTCCACCCCTGTTATCGTAACGGGCACCTTGTCTGCGCCACAGGCGAAGCAGGACAGGGATGCCGGTGGCCGATTCCAGCTTTCGATTGGTGGCGAAGCCCCGGCTGACCCATGCACAGCCGCGCTTGCGGCTGCCCGCGAAGGGCAGGCTGGACCGCCGCCGTCCGAGCAGTCTCATCATCATAACAAAGCGGGTGACATTCTGCGCGCGCTGGGAGTTCTCCATTGAGCAGCCGCAAACGATTCTGGCAGAGCGTTTCAGTCGGGGAGCGCGACGGGTTATTCTCTCCTGAGTTGGACGGGCGGCCCATCCGGCTTCCTCAGGGAACTGTACTGGCTGTTGCCTCGCAGTCTCTGGCGCAGGCGATTGCGGCAGAATGGGAGGCTATTCCAAAGGATGCCTCCTTTACGCCTGAACAGCTCTCCATGACCCGCGTTGCCGGAACCATGATCGAGCGGATTCGCCCGGATCTGATTGAGGCGCGGGAAGTGCTTTTGCGATTGGGTCTGGATGACGGGCTCTGCTATCGCAAAGGACCAGCCGATTCGACAGCTGAGCGTGTCTTTGCCTGGCTGGCGACGCAGGGCATTCGTCCGGAAGTAACAGACGGACTTATGCCTGTAACGCAGTCTGGCGATTACGTGACGGGGCTGGAGCGTCTGCTGTCTCAGCAAGGGGAAGCGGAACTTGCGGCATTGGGTGTGCTGACACAGGGTTTTGGAAGTCTTCTGCTGTCTCTGGCGCTGGTTTATGGCGCCATCAGCATGGAAGAGGCGACCTTTGTCGCAAATGCTGATGAACGGCAGCAGCTTCTGGTCTGGGGACAGGACGATGAGCTAATTCGCATCATGGCAATTCGGGAAAAAGATACGGCGGAAACCGTTCAGTTTCTAAAGTTGTCCCGAAACACCTGATTTCCCGGTTTAGGGCATGATCTTGCCATAATCGGGGCGCATCTGGCGCTGTGACAGAACGAGATGATTAGTGACTGGCTTCCAAGGGGAGTTATGGCGCAGTTTCCGCTCTGTCCTGCAATGTCAGAGTCGAGGAAGATATGTCGGTATCCGTCAGTCGTCCCATGCGTCACATGGGTACACGTCTTGTAGCAAAATGCTCCATGGGGGCATGGCTTCTGCTAGCTGCAACGCCGATTATTGTCGTGGTCTGCGCTATTCACGGTTGAGACGCGGCTGATTGGGCCTGAGAACCTGTCAGGCCTGTCGCTTTTGTTAGTGCGACAAGAAAAAAAGCCCACTCTCCGCTATGAGGAATGGGCTCTGGAATTTTCCTGAAAAGTAAACCTGGACGTTCAGGCGTCTCCGTTATCCGGCACCATAATGCTGACGGCAGCAGTCGCTGCAATCCCTTCTTCGCGGCCTGTGAAGCCGAGACGCTCGGACGTGGTGGCCTTCACGGAGATACGGCTGACATTCACCTGTAGCAGCTCTGCCAGACGGTCCTGCATCGCCTTGGCATGAGGGCCGATTTTCGGGCGTTCGCAGATCAGAGTGATGTCCGCGTTGACAAGGAAGCCGCCACGGGCACGGATACGTTCGCCAGCGTGGATGAGGAAGCGGGCGGAATCCATATCCTTCCACTCGTTGTCAGTCGGCGGGAAATGACGGCCAATGTCGCCCTCAGCCAGCGCGCCATAAATGGCGTCACAGAGCGTATGGATGCCGACATCGGCGTCTGAATGACCGGCCAGTCCCTTTGTATGGGGAATTTCAATGCCGCAGAGGATCAGCTTGCGGCCTTCCTCGAATGCGTGGACGTCATAGCCAAGCCCAACGCGGGGCAGCAGGTTACCGTCGATTACACCTTCAAGACGCATCAGATCCTCCGCAACTGTCAGTTTGATATTGTTGTCCGAGCCCTGAACGATGGCGACCGGATGGCCTGCATGTTCTAGCAATGCGGCATCATCGGTGCGGGCATCACGTTGGGTTCGGTGAAGTTCGAGCAGGGTCGGGAAGTGAAAGCCCTGCGGGGTCTGTGCGCGCCACAGGCCTTCACGGGAGACGGTATCGACAATGATACCGTTTTCCACCTTCTTGATCGTATCGCTGACCGCAACGGCAGGGATAACACCGGCATGGGCCTTCAGTGCTTCAATGACGTTCTGAACCACCTCGGGCGGCACGCAGGGGCGTGCTCCGTCATGGACAAGCACGAGATCCGGAGGCTCTGCCAGATTGGCGAGCGTTTCCAGTCCGTTGCGTACACTGTCATGACGCTCTGCACCGCCTGATACGGGTGGCAGAACATTCAGGTCAGCCAGACTGTCAGCCAGCAGCGGATCATCTCCTACGGGAAGCAGGATATCCACGTGTGGAAGCAGAGCTTCGGCGGCACGGCGGATGACGGGTTTCCCCCGGAGCATCCGGAATTGCTTGCTGGAGCTTTCACCTTCGGGCGAGCCAGTTGCAAAGCGCCGGCCACGACCGGCGGCGAGAAGAAGGGCAGCAATACGCATGCGCGCAGGAATGGGCTGCCGGGCGCGCAACGTCAAGGGTAGGCGTCAGGAGTTAGTGCAGCAGCCCGGCTTCGTGAGGGCTGTCGAGGCTGAACGTGGGGATATGCACGTCAAAGCGCTGGCCTGAAACGGGCTCGAGCATGTGGTACGTGCCGCGCATGAAACCGCTTGGCGTGGTGAGCATGGCGCCCGACGTATAATCATACTGATCTTTCGAACCGATGATGGGCTGTTCGCCGACAACGCCATCTCCGTGGACATGCTCGGTTCTTCCGAGGCCATCCACGATTTCCCAACTGCGGGAAATCAGTTGGAAGGTGTCCTCCCGGCCATTTTCGATGCAGATATGATAGGCCCACGCAAACCGGTGGTCTTCCGGCTGGGACTGGTCGTCCAGCCAGAACGTGCGGACGGTAACAGTTACGTCGTCCGTAGTCTGGCTAAAACGGGGGGCGTTTTCCATGGCTTCGGCCATTGCCGCTTCCGGATCAGCCAGGAGATGGGGTTGGGATGACTTGTCAGGCATAACGCCATTCTAATGTCATCCCGCGCCTTTGTCAGGAAAACTTATTTTGCGGCGTGAGCAGCAGCGGCACCGGCGGTGACGTCTGCAATCAGATCGGCTGCATCTTCCAGACCAACGGAAAGACGAATCACGCCGTCGGTGATGCCCAGACGTGCGCGTTCATCTTCGCCAACACGCATATGCGTCGTGGTTGCCGGATGCGTGGCCAGGCTGCGGGCGTCACCCAAATTGTTGGAAATTGCGATGAGGCCGAAGGCGTTGAGGCATGCGAAAGCGCCGGCCTTACCGTTTTCGACTTCGAAAGCGACGAGAGATCCACCGTTGCTCATTTGCTTCTGAGCAAGTTCATGCTGCGGATGATCGCTACGGCCGGGATAGCGGACATTCACGACGCCCGGCAGGCCAGCAAGTGCATCTGCGACATCTGCAGCATTGCGCGCCATGGCTTCGGTCCGAAGCTTGAGAGTTTCCAGCCCCTTCAGCAGCACCCATGCATTGAACGGAGACAGCGCGTTACCCGTGTTGCGGGTGAAGGGCTGGAGGGTCTCCTTGATCCATTTGTCGCTGCCCAGAACAGCGCCACCCAGAACACGGCCCTGACCATCAATGTGCTTCGTGCAGGAATACAGCACGACGTCAGCACCAAGCTTGAGGGGAGATTGTCCAATGGGGGAAGCAAACACGTTGTCCACCAGCAGCAGCGCGCCTGCCTTGTGAGCAAGGTCTGCAATGCGCTGGATATCGAGAACGTCCAGCATTGGGTTGGACGGGCTTTCAATCAGAACCGCGGCTGTCGGGCGGGAAAGCGCGCGCTCCCATGCCTCATAGTCATCACCATCGACCAGTTCCGTCTCAATGCCGTAGCGCGGCAGCAGACTGGTGACGATCCAGTAACAGGACCCAAAGATGGCGCGGGATGCGACAACGCGCTCCCCAGTCTTTACATGGGCCAGAAGAGCCGAAGAAACGGCACCCATGCCTGTAGAAGTCGCGATGCAGGCTTCCGCACCTTCGAGCAGAGCTAGGCGCTCCTGAAGCGTGTCAACAGTGGGGTTGCCGAAGCGGGAGTACTGGAAGTGCTCAACGTCACCCGTAAACGTCGCCGCAGCCTGTTCAGCGCTATCGTAGACAAAGCCGGATGTCAGGAAAATGGCTTCGGACGTTTCACCGAATTCAGTGCGGTTCGGTGCGTCGTGCAGGAGACGGGTGGCAGTACGCCAGTTTTCTGAAGACATAAATCAGTCCCTCCATAAGGTTTCCACCCAGACAGGCGGAAAGCATGTGGCGGGCCGTGGAAGTCCTGGGAAATCTTGGATGGAAAACCGCAGGGCCTCTTTAGCGCAATTATTTATCCTCGCCGCAAGCCGGCCGCTCAAATCACGAGGATGAAACGGTCTTTATGGCCATTTCACGAGCGGACTATGGGCCGAGGAGTGGTTTTGCGTCAACACCCCTTCGGCATGGATTGCAGAGGCGCGAAGGGGGGGGTATAAGTAGCGACGTCGCGGGTGTAGTTCAATGGTAGAACGGCAGCTTCCCAAGCTGCATACGAGGGTTCGATTCCCTTCACCCGCTCCAGACTTTCCTGAAAATTGTCAGTTCGGCCCGTTCATCTTGGGCATTGGTGGCGCGCTCAAGGTGTCTTGATACTCGTTGCCGTCCCAGATCCACTTGTCATTCTTGCCGACCAGAAGGTCGTGCATGCCTTTGTGGCGTGTAGGGAGAACGGAAATATCACCGTTCACAGAATCCAGAACCGTCTTCCAGCTGTCGTTATGGCGCAGATACACGGATGTGGTGCAGCCAGCAGACCCACAGAGGCGGGCAGACTGAAGCTGAACGAACAGGGCTTCATCATTCTTGCCTGCGGATAGTGGGGCAGAGCCTACGAGCACGACCGGGTGATCGTGATGCTTGGCGGCATCTTCCAGATCGTCCGTGTTCAGTTTGCGCGCATCAATATCAAGCTGCGTGCCCGGATGGGCAGACAGGATAACCGGTGCGGCCCCTGTGCCCACGGCGTTAGCCCGACGCGTATGATGCGTCCGGTGATGCGTTGTCGCAGCGCTCACCGTTGCGGCGACCGAGAGGGCTGAGACTGTAAGCAGCGCCAGATGGCGAAGCCGGATACGGGAAAGAATCTGCTGGATCGTCATGATGTTATTCTTAACACGGAATTAAGCCTGTCGATCCATTGGAGATTTCAGGTTTATTCGTGGCGAAGGGTAATAACCAGCACATCACGATAGGCAGGCTTGTCTGCAGCCTGTGGTGTGACGGCTGTCACGCCATGATAAACGCGATGATCGTCCACAATTGCAGCATCAAATGGCTTGGTCAGGGTGAATGAGCCCAGAAGATCTTTCTGGTCATCGTGGATTGTCGTTACCCCCTGCTCGACGTTGTGACGGCCGATCATCAAAACGAGCACCCAGTCTACGCCATCGCGATGCATGCCTTCCGGGGTAGGGCGCCCCTCACTGTTGGGGTTCGCTTCAATGCGGAACTGGTGAACCTCTGCATGCCACGTTTCGGGCCGTGATTCGGAGGGTGTCAGGGCATCTGCGAATCGACCAATTGTCCGAATGGCTGCCAGCATGGCCGGATGAGTGGCGATCGTGTCTTCAATGGGCCCGAACCAGCGTTCGATGCCACCATTAAGCAGGTTGTGATCCCGGCTTTGATAATGGGGCTGATTCGGTTTGCGCGTGATGTTTGAGGAACTGACCGCAAACGTCGCATAGCGCCGCCGCCGATAGCGGCCTCCATCGGCCATATAGAGATCAAGACCGAGGTTGTTCCAACTGGCGGCAAAAGTGTCCCAGTCTGTCAGGCCTTCATGCTCCAGAAGCGGACGCATGGTGTCCGCCTGAAGGAACTTGAAGCCCTTGTCAGACAGGATCGTTTCGACCCGTTGCATGGTCTGATCGAACGTGGAAGGCAGAAGTGCGTCGGTCATGTCTGCTCACTTGGTGATGACAAGGCCCGACGGTCACATCTGTCGGGCGATTTCAGGCGCCGAGGTCTGGCTTCACGGGAGAAAGATGCTCTTTCGCCGTCGTGCAAGCCGTCTTTACCAGACCCACGATACCAGCCTGATGCTGGCGGTACAGCCCTTCGTGAATGAGGCGTGCAAACAGGCCAGACAGCAGCCCCCCACCAAAGCTGCGGTTGGCATCCAGCATGCCCCAGCCGTTATAATCACCCAATGCCACAACAGCGCCGCGATCATTGTAAACGAATGGTGCAGGTGTCTGGCCGGCAATGATCTGCGGCAGGACACGCCCAACATACTGGCCCTGCTGGCGGGCAGCCTGAGCAGTGGGGGCCACTGGCGCGGCGTCGATGCGGGCGCAGTCGCCAATCGCGAAGATCTTGGCGTCTTCAGTTGTCTGAAGCGTCTGCGTCACGCCAAGCTGGCCTGCGCGGCCACGTTCTAGGCCATCGAACAGGCTGGTGGCATCAGAGGCACGGACACCAGCAGCCCAGATTCGGAGCGTCGCAGGAATCTGTTCGCCGGACTTGAGATTGAAACCATGCTCGTCCGCGCCGACAACCATGGCGCCGGTGCGAACAGAGATGCCGAGCTTTTCGAGCTGGCTGGCTGCCGCTGTGGAAACGGCTTCCGGGAATGCTGGCAGAATGCGCGGCCCGGTTTCGATCAGAACAGCATCAAGGCCTGTCTTGCGGACTGATGGGCCAAGGCCGGGCGCTTCATCAATGGCTTTGCAAAGCTCGGCGGCGAGCTGAACACCTGTGGCACCACCACCAACAATGCCGAGGCTCAGCTTCTGACCAGTTGCGCGGGCTGCCTGAAGGGCCTTGCGAAATTCGGAGTACAGCGTGTCGGCATCATTGAGGTTATCAATGAAGCGACAGTGATCGACGATACCCGGAATGCCGAAGTCATTGGCGCGGGAACCCAGAGCGACAACCAGATAATCGTAGGGGAGGGTGCTGCCGTTTTCGAGCGTGACCGTCTGGGCGGTACGGTTAACAGCGGTAGGTAGGCTCTGGACAAAGCTGAAACCGAATTTTCCAGCCGTTTCCGCGAAAGGAATACAGTTGCCGTCGTGCTGCATCGTGCCTGCTGCAAATTCATGCAGGGAAGGCTTCCAGTAATGGACCGGACTGCGGTCAACGAGTGTCACGGCTATGTTGTTTCGGCGACCAAGGGCCGTAGCAGCCTCAAGACCTCCGACACCGCCACCGAGAACAACGACACGAGTTGCAGCAGACATGGACAGTTTCCTCATACCAAGCGCCCGCCAATTGGAGCGATACCTGTGCTAACGGGAGGCGGAGGGCTGCACAACCCCCGCTCCCGCTCTCGTGTTGATCGCTCTAGCTGCGGTAAGAACCATTGATGTCGATGTAGCCATGGGTCAGGTCACACGTCCACACGCGGGCCTGTCCATCATCAAGCCCCATATCGACTGTAATTTCGATGTCCTGGCCCTTCATGTGTGCGACGACCGGGGCTTCATCGTAGTTCTCGACAACGCCGCCATCGCGCGCGATCCAGGTTCCGCCGATGGCGACGGACAGAAGGTCACGGTCTGCGGGTTCACCACTCTTGCCTACAGCCATCACGACGCGGCCCCAGTTTGCGTCCTCACCAGCGATGGCCGTTTTGACCAGTGGCGAGTTGGCAATCGAGAGCGCAATGCGATGTGCGGAAAGATTGGAATCTGCACCGGTGACTTCAACGCGGATCTGCTTCGTCGCCCCTTCACCGTCCCGGACAACCAGCAGGGCAAGCTCCAGAAGCAGGTCATTCAGGGCGAGGGTAAATTCGGCGAGAGCGGGATCGTTGACGTCATCAATGGCCGGATTATCGGCCAGGCCGGTTGCGAACAGCATCAGGGTGTCTGACGTGGAGGTGTCCGAATCGACTGTGATGGAGTTGAAACTCTGCGCGCAGCCGGAGGCCAGAAGGGACTGGAGAACATTCTGGGGAAGCTTCGCGTCCGTCGCGACATAAGCCAGCATCGTGGCCATGTCAGGGGCGACCATTCCAGAACCCTTGGCAATACCCTGTAGGCGAACCGGCTTGCCACCAATCGTCACGTCGCGACGCGCGGCCTTGGGGAAGGTATCCGTCGTCATGATGGCGCGGGCAGCCTGTGCCCAGTTATCTTCCGAGAGACCAGCCTGGGCAGCGGGCAGGGCAGCAATAATTCTGTCCTGTGGAAGTTTTTCTCCAATGACGCCTGTCGATGAGAGAAAAACGTCCTGCGGGGGGCAGTCGAGCAGTTTGCTCACAGCGTCTGCACAGTCCTCGCAGGCCTGAATGCCGGCCCGTCCTGTGAAGACGTTGGCGTTTCCGGCATTGACCAGAAGAGCGCGCGCATAGGGAGTTGTCTGAGCCTGACGGCACCACAGGATGGGTGCGCCAGGGCAGGCGTTCTTGGTGTAAACGCCTGCGACAATCGTGCCGGGGACAAATTCCGCGAGCATCAGGTCTGTTCGTCCCTGATAGCGGACGCCCGCGGCGACGGCGGAAAGCCGAACACCAGCAACCGTTGAAAGGTCCGGAAGAGGACGGGCCAGCGGAGAGACAGGGATCGGCTTTGCCATGGTCTTAGTCTTACTTCTTGACTGGAGCCGGTGCCGGAGCGGCCGTGACCGGCTTGCCCTGTGCGTCGAAGTGAACAACCTTCACCTGGGATTCAGCCTGCTGAACGATCTGGCGAACCTTCTCGCGGATCAGTTCCTGACGGACCTGGTCATGGATCTGGTCAAAGCTCGGGATCGGAGCTGTGCGGGAGCCCAGAACCTGGATCACGTGGTAACCGTACTGCGTGTGAACCGGCGTCTGGGAGATTGTGTTCGGCTTCATGGAGAAAGCGGCTTCAGAGAAAGCCGGCAGCATGTCGCCCTTCTTGAACCAGCCCAGATCGCCACCATTGGCACCAGCGGAGCCCTTGTCCTTGGAGAGCTGGCCAGCAAGCTTGGCGAAATCAGCACCCTTATTAAGCTGGGCGATGATGTCCTTGGCCTGAGCTTCCGTCTCCACGAGGATGTGGCGAGCGTGGACTTCCTGCTCTGGCTTCTGGTTGGCGTAATGTGTCTGGTAGTAGTCGTGCAGGGCAGCGTCCGTGATCTGCGGGCCAACCTTGGTTTCAAGATAAGCATTCTGCAGCGCGCTGTTGGCGGCGTTCTGCATGGCTTCCTTGACTTCAGGCTTGTTGGTCAGGCCTTCCTTGCCAGCGGCAATCTGGATTGCCTTCTGATCGACGAGCTGGTTGACCAGCAGCGGGATCAGCATGGACGGCTGAAGCTGACGAGCCTGCGGCGGCAGGTTACCAGCAGCCTGCTGAACGTCACCCAAGGTAATTTTTTCGCCGTTAACGGTTGCAATCACCATATCCGGGTTCGGAGCAGGTGCAGCAGCCGGGGCCGGAGCGGTTGCAGCAGGTGCGGCCGGAGCAGCAAATGCGAGGGGAGCCGAAACCGACGTGCCAGCCAGAAGAGCTGCACAGGCGAGAGTGGAGCGGGAAAGCCGCATGAAAATACCTCGGACCATAAAGAATAAGAAAAACCGAATGGAATGCACCATGACAAAGGCCGCTCAACCCTGCAAGTGCGCGCACCCTTACCATTCCGTCACGTAGCGGAAATGGGTATTTTGAGGGCCTTCTCTGGTCCCTCTCCATTGACCCATGGGCACACGGGTCCTATCTCCACCTGACGTGAAAATCGTCATTGCCCGGTTTGGGAGGTCTTTCCGATGGTGGAAAGAGCTTTTCCGGCCGGGTGCTCGGCATCTCAAGGTTCAGCATGTTCGCACGCCTCGCACGCGCCCTTTTCGGCTCCGCCAATGATCGTTCGCTCAAGGCGTATCAGCGCCGTGTGCCGGAGATCAACGCTCTGGAGCCCACGGTTCAGGGGCTCAGTGACGAGCAGCTTCAGCACAAGACTATAGAGTTCAAGGAGCGTGTCGCCCATGGCGAAACCCTTGATAAACTGCTGCCTGAAGCTTTTGCCGTCTGCCGTGAGGCCTCTCGCCGTGTTCTGGGCAAGCGTCATTTTGACGTGCAGCTGATCGGTGCGATGGTTCTGCATGACGGTCGCATTGCGGAAATGCGGACCGGTGAGGGCAAGACCCTTGTTGCAACGCTGGCTGTTTACCTGAACGCGCTGTCCGGCAAGGGCGTGCATGTTGTGACGGTGAACGATTATCTGGCCCGTCGTGATGCCGAGGAAATGTCTGTTCTTTACAGCTTCCTTGGTCTGACAACCGGCGTGATCATCCCGAATCTGGGGGATGAGGAACGTCGTGAAGCTTACGCAGCAGATATTACTTACGGAACGAATAACGAGTTCGGGTTCGATTATCTGCGCGACAATATGAAATATTCGCTCGGCGATATGGTGCAGCGTCCGTTCAACCACGCAATCGTGGATGAGGTGGATAGCATCCTGATCGACGAAGCCAGGACGCCCCTGATCATTTCTGGCCCGGCAGATGACAGCTCCGACCTTTATCGGACGGTGGATGCTGTTGTGGCCAAGCTGGTGCTGGAGCCGGAAGCTTACGATAAGGATGAAAAGCTGCGCAGTGTTACGCTGACGGAAGCTGGCTCACACCGTATCGAAGAGCTCCTGAACCAGGACGGTGTTCTGCAGGAAGGTGGCCTGTACGATATTCATAACGTGGCTGTCGTTCACCACGTCCAGCAGTCGCTTCGCGCTTATACGCTCTTCACGCGGGACGTTGATTACATCGTCCGTGACGGCAAGGTGATCATCATTGATGAATTCACCGGACGTATGATGGATGGCCGTCGTTATTCCGATGGCCTGCATCAGGCGCTGGAAGCGAAAGAGCACGTCGAGATCCAGCAGGAAAACCAGACGCTCGCATCCATCACATTCCAGAACTACTTCCGCCTGTATCCGAAGCTCTCCGGCATGACGGGTACGGCTATGACGGAAGCGGATGAGTTCGCCGAAATCTATAACCTGACGGTTGTTGAAATTCCGACGAACCGTGCCGTCAAGCGGATTGATACGGACGATGAAGTCTATCTGACTGCGGGCGAAAAATATAACGCCGTTGCAGATCTGATCCAGGAAGTGAGCGCCAAGGGGCAGCCAATTCTGGTGGGTACGACGTCCATCGAAAGAAGCGAGTACCTTTCCAGCATTCTGGATCAGCGCGGCATCAAGCATAGCGTGCTCAATGCGCGTCATCATGAGAAAGAAGCTAGCATCATCGCACAGGCTGGTGCGCCGGGTGCCATTACGATTGCCACGAACATGGCGGGTCGTGGAACGGATATCAAACTGGGCGGCAACATCGAGATGCTGACCCATGCTTACACGGATGGGATCGAGGATGACGCAGAGCGTGCGCGCATCACCGAAGAAATCCGTGCAGCCGTTGAAGCCAATCATGGCGCGGTTCATGAATCCGGCGGCCTATACGTCATTGGGACGGAGCGTCATGAGAGCCGTCGTGTTGATAACCAGTTGCGTGGCCGTTCGGGACGTCAGGGCGATCCGGGGAATTCCCGCTTCTTCCTGTCCCTCGAAGACGATCTGATCCGCATTTTCTCTGGCGACCGTATGGGCGCGATGATGCAGAAGATGGGCCTGAAGGAAGGGGAGGCGATTGTTCACCCCTGGCTGAACAAGGCCGTCGAGAAGGCTCAGAAGCGTGTTGAAGCCCGTAACTTCGACATGCGCAAGAACACGCTGAAATACGACGACGTTATGAATGACCAGCGCAAGGAAGTGTATTCCCAGCGCAAGGAATATATGTCGTCCGAAGATCTGTCGGGTGTGATTGCGGAACTGCGCCTGCACACCATTGAAGATCTGGTTCACGCCCACATTCCTGAGAAATCCTTTGCCGAGGCTTGGGATACGGCCGGGCTTACGGCTGAAATTTCCCGCGTCCTGAATCTTGAGCTTCCGATCGCTGACTGGGCGAAGGAAGACGGCATGGACGCTGACAGCGTGATCGAGCGCGTGGAAGCTGAAGCCCAGAAGGCTCAGGCTGCCCGGACGGCCAATATGGGCCCGGATCTCATGCGCATGATCGAGAAGCAGGTTGTTCTCACCACGTTCGATGCCGTCTGGAAAGAGCATTTGCATGGGCTGGATCAGCTTCGCCAGGGTATCGGCCTGCGTGCATATGGTCAGCGGGATCCGCTGAACGAATACAAGCAGGAAGCCTTCCAGATGTTCACGGCGATGCTGGATGACATGCGCCTGCGTGTGACGCAGACGATGTGCCGTATCCAGGCTGTGAGTGAACCGCCGCCGTATCCGGTGGTCGATAGCTCTGCACACCACGAAAGCTTCGAAGCGCCGCCAGCAGCGCCCGCATTGACGCAACCAGAGCCTGTTGTGAGCTTTGCCGCGCCGCAGGCACAGTCTGCGGCCGCGGGTTCAGTTAACGAGCCGGATGCAGCGACGCTTCAGCAGTGGTATGAAGAAACGCCGCGCAATGCGCTTTGCCCGTGTGGCTCGGGCCAGAAGTTCAAACACTGTCATGGCAGGCTCGTCTGAGCCTCTGACACCCGTAGAGGAAGGAGCGACCGATGGCCGGTCATTCACAGTTTAAGAACATCATGCACCGTAAAGGTGCGCAGGATGCCAAGCGCGCCAAGCAGTTCGCCAAGATCCTGCGTGAAATCACGGTTGCAGCGCGGTCCGGTCTGCCTGACCCGGCATCCAACCCGCGTCTGCGTGCTGCTGTTACCGCAGCGCGTGAAGCGAATATGCCGAAAGACAACGTCGAGCGTGCCATCAAGAAGGCATCTGGCGCTGCTGGTGGCGAAGACTATGTGGAAGTGCGCTACGAAGGCTACGGCCCGGCTGGCGTGGCGATCATCGTCGAAGGTCTGACCGACAATCGGAACCGGACGGCCGGTGAAGTTCGTGCAGCGTTCTCCAAGCATGGCGGCTCGCTGGGTGAATCGAACTCCGTGTCCTTCATGTTCCAGCGTCTGGGTGTTGTGACGTATCCGGTCGATGCCGCCTCTGAAGACGAGATGCTGGAAGCCGCCATCGAAGCTGGTGCGGATAATGCCGTGCTGACCGAGGAAGGGCACGAGATCACCTGCGAGATGGAGAACTTCTTCGCAGTGCGTGACGCTCTTGAAAGTCGTTTCGGCGAGCCACAGTCCGCCAAGCTCGACTGGCGTCCGGAAAACAGCATTTCTCTGGATGAAGAGAAGGCCCGGACAGTTCTGAAGCTGATCGACGTTCTGGAAGATAACGACGATATTCAGGCTGTTTACGCCAACTTTGATCTTCCAGACGATGTGGCGCAGGCGCTCGCCGCTTGATCCGTCTGATGGGAATAGACCCCGGCCTGCGTTTCATGGGCTGGGGAATTATTGATGTGGATGGCAACCGCCTGAAGCATGTGGCCTCTGGTGTGATTGCGACAGATGGTCATGAATCGGTTCCCCTGCGGCTCTGTGAGCTGCACGGGAAACTCCAGAACCTGATCCGTGAGTATGCTCCCGCCGAAGCAGCGGTTGAGGAAACTTACGTGAACCGCAATGGCTCCTCCACGCTCAAGCTCGGTTATGCCCGCGGTGTGGCGCTTCTGACGCCCGCTTACGAAGGCCTCCCGGTAGCGGAATATGGCGCTATGACAGTCAAGAAATCTGTTGTGGGAACTGGGTCTGCCACGAAGGAACAGGTTACGATGATGGTGAAGCGGCTGCTGCCTGGCGTCGCCATCTACAAGGCCGACGCTTCGGACGCGCTGGCTGTAGCGATCTGCCATGCCCATTATCGTGCAAGTGCGGCCTATGTAACGGCTGGAAGGCGGATGGCGTGATTGGACAGCTTACAGGGCTTGTCGGGCAGATCGAAGGAGAGCGCTGCATCGTTGACGTCAATGGCGTTGGTTATGTGGTGTCAGCGTCAACACGCACACTCTCATCTGTTCCGCAGCCTCCAGAAGTTGTGCGTCTTCTGATTGAAACCGTCGTTCGGGAAGACGCGATCCTTCTGTATGGGTTCGTGACAACGGACGAACGCGAGTGGTTCCGCCTGTTGACGACCGTGCAAGGTGTGGGTGCCAAAGTCGCGCTGGCCATCCTTTCGGCTAACTCTCCCGGTGAGCTTCTCTTGGCAATCAATGCCGGCGATCGTGGCTCTCTGACGCGGGCGGCAGGTGTCGGCCCTCGTCTTGCCGATCGAATTCTGAGCGAACTTCGCAACAAAGTCGCCAAGATGCCCGGTGGTGGCGCCTCCGCCCCGATGCCAGGCGTGGTGACCGGGCCAAGCGTCGAGAATGATGCGCTTCTGGCTCTGGCTGGTCTCGGCTTTCGGCGGGCAGAGGCCTGGCCTGTTCTCAGTCGTGTTCTGGCCGAAAACGAAAATGCCTCGCTTGATCTGGCAATCCGCCTTTGCCTGAAGGATCTCGCCCGATGAGCGAATTTCGTGAAACGGACGCCGCACGCCTGCCGGATGATATTGCCGAAGGTGGCTTGCGGCCTGAAACGCTCGCGGATTTTACAGGGCAAAAAGCAAGCCGTGAAAATCTGGCTATCTTCATCGAGGCAACAAAGGCCCGTGGAGATGCTCTGGATCATGTGTTGCTGCATGGACCGCCAGGTCTGGGCAAGACCACGCTGGCGCAGATTGTAGCGCGTGAACTGGGCGTTGGATTTCGGGCGACGTCTGGGCCAGTGATTCAGCGCGCTGGAGACCTTGCGGCAATCCTGACGAATCTTCAGCCTCGTGATGTGCTGTTCATCGATGAAATTCATCGTCTTCAGCCGGCGATCGAGGAAATTCTCTATCCAGCGATGGAAGATTTCCAGCTCGACCTGATTATCGGGGAAGGGCCGGCAGCACGTTCGGTGCGGATTGATCTGGCGCCATTCACGCTTGTTGCCGCCACAACCCGTGCAGGTCTGTTGGCAACGCCTCTTCGGGATCGTTTTGGTATTCCTCTGCGACTGGTGTTTTACACGCCGGAAGAGCTGCGGGCGATCGTATCACGCGGCGCCACGAAGCTCGGGGTTCATCTGAATGATGACGGAGCAGAGGAAATTGCCCGTCGTTCTCGCGGCACGCCCCGTATTGCGGGCCGTCTTCTGCGTCGTGTTCGGGATTTTGCGCTTGTCGCGAAGAAGCCGATCATTGATCGCGCGACGGCTGATGCCGCACTTTCCCGTCTTGAAGTTGATGAGCGCGGTCTGGATGCGATGGACCGCCGCTATCTTCAGCGTATCGCAGAGCATCACCATGGTGGCCCTGTGGGTGTTGAGACGCTGGCTGCCGGTCTGGCAGAGGCGCGTGACACACTGGAAGACGTCATCGAGCCTTATCTGATTCAGGAAGGGCTCATCCTGCGGACAGCGCGGGGGCGCATGTTGGGTGAGGCTGGGTGGAGACATCTGGGCCTGAACCCGCCAGCGAGCCAGGTTGATCTTCTGTCCGGGCTCGACGACGACACGGCAGGCTGAAGAGCTACTGCCAATGAGCGGAGAAACTGATGGCAACGCATAAGATCCGTTTCCGGGTTTATTACGAAGACACGGATGCAGGTGGCATCGTCTATCATGCCCGCTATCTCGGCTTTGCAGAACGTGCGCGCAGTGAAGCCATGCGCGATGCAGGGGCTTCGGTGACGGAGCTTCTGCGCGATTTTGGTCTGGCGTTTGTCGTGCGGCAGGTTGGGGTGCGTTATCGCGCGCCGTTGCGACTCGATGATGAAATGGAAATCGAGACAGCGCTGGTTGCAATGACGCCAACGCGGTTGAAACTTGAACAAACTGTTCGAAACAGCACGAATGGCAACGAAACCGCCGTCGTCATTGACGTAGAGCTGGCGTGTCTTTCTGCCGAAGCCATGAAACCTGCCAAAATTCCGCCTCGGTGGTGTGATGCTGTTCGAAAACTCGAGGCTGGAGAGGTCTGACCCACTTTCCTGTTTCCTCACGAAGTGCAATGGAGAGTCCTGACCCGTAAGGGACAGGATCTGGACAGGAGAGAACAGTGGATCATGAGGTAAGTTCGAGTGCGCTTGGGGCGGTCGGTGCGGCCGGTCTTTCGCCTCTGGACCTGTTCCTGCACGCGTCCATCGTCGTTAAGCTGGTCATGGTCGGGCTCGTCCTGTGCAGTGCAGGCGTGTGGGCGATCATTGCGGAAAAAATCCTTCTGATGCGTCGTGTCAATCGCGAAGCAACGGAATTTGAAGACCGTTTCTGGTCCGGTGGTTCGCTGGACGACCTTTACGAATCTGATGGCGCACGCCCGACTCACCCGATGGCTGCCGTGTTCGGCGCTGCCATGGGCGAATGGCGTCGCTCGGCACGTATTGTCGGAATTGATCTGGCGCGCGGTGGCGTGCGGGACCGTATCGACCGTGCCATCAACATCACCGTTTCGCGCGAAAACGACCGTCTGGGTCGCCGCGTGATTTTTCTTGCTACGATTGGCCCGGTTGCGCCGTTCGTCGGACTGTTCGGAACGGTCTGGGGTATCATGCATGCGTTCGGCTCAATCGCTGCCATGCACAACACCAATCTCTCCGTTGTGGCTCCGGGTATTTCCGAAGCTCTGTTCGCAACGGCGATCGGTCTTGTGACCGCTATCCCAGCCTATGTGGCCTATAACGTCATCAGCAACTCGCTGGACAAGTTCGCGGACCGCATGGATGCGTTCGGGACCGAATTTGCCGCCATTCTCTCCCGTCAGTCGGAAGAACGTGCGGACGAGACGTCCAGCGGGAAGGCCTGATCCATGGGGATGTCCGCTGGAGGAGGTGGGCGTATGGGTGGCCGTCGTCGGCGCCCCGCGTCTGAGATTAACGTTACGCCGCTTGTGGACGTCATGCTGGTGCTGCTCATCATTTTCATGGTGACGGCGCCGATGATGACCAGTGGCGTCAATGTCGATCTGCCCAAGACGGATGCCAGCCCGGTCAATGCTGACACCAAGCCGATCACGGTTTCCCTGCGCAACGATGGTTCGCTGTACCTGGGGGAAGACCCGATCACACCCGAGCAGCTTGTGGACCAGCTCAAGGTCCAGTCCCAGAACGATCCGAACCATCGGATCTTTGTCCGGGCTGATGCACATATCGACTATGGTCGCGTGATGCAGGTCATGGGACAGATTACGTCTGGCGGCTTTACGCATGTGGCACTGCTGGCTCAGCAGCCTCAGAGCGGCCAGTAAGAGGACACCGCAGTGGTGCGTCCACGTCGTTCGGACAGGCGTCGCTTTCGCAACGCGCTTCTGGGTTCAGTCGGTGTCCATGCGGCACTGATCCTGTACCTGGTTGTGCGGATCCCGTTCGAGAAACCACCTGAACCGCCGGAGCCTCCGGCGGTGCAGATGGAATTTGAGGAGGCAGGGCCTCCCACCCATCCCATCAAGGCTGATCATCCGGCTCCCAAGCCGGCTCCTGCGCCTGCGCCCGTGAAGAACGAGGCTCCTCCGTCTCCGACGCCTCCTTTGAAGGCGCCGACGGAAGAACCGCCTCCGCCACCACCGCCGCCGCAGCCTGTTCCGCCTACGCCTGAGACCAAGCCTCAGCCTCTGCCGCCGACGAAGCTTCCGCCAAAAATTACGGAGCCGTCGCCTGAGCCTGTTCCTGCGTCTCCGCCGAAGCCGTCTCCGCCGTCTAAGTCTGCAATGGTGGCTCCCCCGAGCCCGCAGACACAGAAGGCTGACAAACTGCCGGATACACCTAAGTTCTCGCATCTGACCCAGCCGAATGCGTCCAAGAATACGCAGGCGGACAGTCACTCCCTGCTGGCCACACTGGATAGTTTCCGGTCTGACCAGAAGCAGACGCATGCACCCAAGGCGAAGGCCAATCCACCACAGGGTGGAGCCCCGGACGGCGGCGGTGTGCCGAATGGCGATATCACCAAGTCTCTGTCCATGGCGGATCAGAAGGCGATCGGTGGCTCCGTGCGGCGTTGCTACACCGAAGACACGGAAGCGCGGAACTATGCGAGCTTTGTCGCGCATCTGATTGTGACGGTGGATGCAACGGGTGAGGCGCGTCTTGTGAAGTATGCTCCGGATACGGCAGCGAAGATGGCGTCAGACCCATCCTATCGTGTGCTGGCGGAGCGTGCGCGGGATGCGGTTCTGAGCCCGACCTGTGCCCATCTCCCCATTCCTTCCAACCTGCTAGGCCAGACGCATCAGCTGCGTTTTGTCTTCAGGCCGTAAACCCTAGAGGAATCATCATGACCTTCATTTCCGATTCCGAAGCTGATGCTCTGAGCGCGCTGCTGTCGCGCCGTTCCATCCTCGGTGCCACAGCCGCGGCTGGTGGTTTTCTTGCAACCCCGCTTTCCGCTTTTGCGCAAGGAACTGCGGCCGGTGGGGCTGGGGAAGCTGAAATTACCGTAGATCAGGCCCGCCAGGCGCCTATTCCCATTGTCATTCCGAGCTTTGGTGCCGGAATGGGTGAACAGATCTCCAGTGTCATTTCTTCCGATCTGGCTGGGACTGGCCTGTTCAAAGTGATGACAGGCGATGTGTCGCCCAGTGGCACGCCGGATTTCAGTGCGCTCAAGGCTCAGGGCGCGCGCGCTGCTGTTGCCGGACGTGCAGTTGGTTCGGGCAGTGTTCGTGTTGAGATGCGTCTGTGGAACGTTGTAGCCGGCGAGCAGCTTCAGGGCACGGCCTACACGGCCTCGCAATCCAACTGGCGTCGGATTGCTCATATTATTGCTGATGTGATCTATGAGCGGATGCTGGGCGAAAAGGGGTACTTCGATACCCGTATCGCTTATATTGCCCGTACGGGGCCGCGCCGTCATCAGATCACCCGTTTGGCGCTGATGGATCAGGACGGGTTCAATTCCCGCATGCTGACAGGCGGCCAGTGGCTGACCCTGACGCCACGCTTCAACCCGGCGCGCGATCAGGTTGCGTTCATGTCGTATGCGAACAACCGTCCGCGCGTGTATCTGTTTGATCTGGGCTCTGGCCGCCAGCAGATGCTGGGTGAGTTTGACGGCATCTCCTTCGCGCCGCGCTTTTCTCCGGATGGAAGCCGCGTTGTTCTGTCTGCAACGCGTGGTGGTGGATCTGACATCTTTGTTGTGGATCTGGCTTCTCGCAGCAAGCATCAGATCACCAGCTCTGGTGGTGCGATTGATACCAGCCCGTGCTTCAGCCCCGATGGCAGCCAGATCGTGTTCAACTCCGATCGTGGCGGTAGCCCGCAGCTTTACATCATGGGCGCATCGGGCGGTGGTGCACGCCGGATTTCCTATGGCTCTGGCCAGTATGGATCTCCGGTCTGGTCACCTCGTGGCGATCTGATTGCCTTTACCCGCATTGGGCATGGCGGCTTCTCTCTTGGCGTTATGAACCCGGATGGTACAGGTGAACGTATTCTGACGCAGGGATTCACAGTTGAATCTCCGACGTTCTGCCCGAATGGCCGGGTCCTTGCGTTCTGCCGTCAGAGCGCTTCGGGCGCCGGTGGTGCCGGATTTGCGTCTGGCATCGGTACAATCGACATCACGGGCTTTAATGAGCGCCCGATCCGTACGGCAACGGGTGCGTCTGACCCGGCCTGGTCTCCGCTGAACGGCTGAGCAGGTTTCTATCTCCTCGCTGGCGATGGTCAGCGGGGAGTATTCCCCCGAGAAGGTCTGGAGCGATTGCTCGGCCGTAAGGGCATTAAAGACCAATTCTGCTTTTGGAATGGGCATGCAAGAGCTTCGTGTGGAGTCGATTTGAGGTGTTTTCCTCCGACGCCAGAGTCCAGCTTTCCATCGCATCTTCTATAAACTGACTTTAGCGCCCCAGTTGTCGGGCACAATGTGCCACGCAAGCTACGCTTGGCTGATGCGCAAGTCTTGCATGATGATAAAGCGATTAAAGAATATTCAGCAAAGCAATTGGCAGAATTCCGCCACATTCCTGTCTAACTGCTGTGACATTTATGTTGCATCTTCTGGTTTCGAAACAGAATCGTTCTCTGGCTTGGGGGGAGCACCTCACAGGATGCTTGACCCCGGATTTAAGTCATGGGTATGGGCGCTAGTGGCCAGTGCTTTTCCAGTGGTTCGCAGAGAGTTCGTTAAGGATTCTTGAGCGTTCCTGAGTGGAAGGGTGTGTGGTCCGGAACAACGCGGCAATATGCCGCATTTCGGTTTCTGATACGGAACCGTTCTCAGGGTTGAGACACATGAAGTTCAAGGTGTTTGGTGCGCTTGGTCTGGCGCTTGTTCTCGCAGCCTGCTCCAACGGCAAAACCGATACGGGCAACAGCACCGGCGCTGGCGCAGCCACGCAGGAAGCCGGCCCGACGCCGGGCAGCGAAGCTGACCTGGTTGCCAATGTTGGCGACCGTATCTTCTACGAGCTGAATGTATCCCAGCTTTCTGAAGAAGCTCGTGCAACGCTGGACAAGCAGGTTGCATGGCTCGCGAAGTATCCGCAGGTCAGCGTTCAGATCGCTGGTAACTGCGATGATCGCGGCACCGAAGAATACAACATTGCTCTCGGCCAGCGTCGTGCGAATGCTGCTCGTGACTATCTTGTTGCCAAGGGCGTGAGCGCTTCCCGCATCACGACGATCTCCTACGGCAAGGATCGTCCGACGGCTGACGGTGACGATGAAGCCTCATGGGCTCAGAACCGTAACGCGATCACCTCGGTTCGCTGAACCCAGGTCATCCGTCTGACGGACTGACAGTTTGAACGGCCGGGGGAGTTTATCCCCCGGCCGTTTCTGTTTTAAGACTGTTCATCAACCGAACTCGCCGGTCATTGCGAGAGGGCGCCCAGGCCGGGCGCTGACAATGTTTCAGGAGATCTTGCATGGCCCTGTCCCGTCCCCTCCGTGCCGTCATGCTCGGAACGGCGCTTTCTGTGCTTTGTCCTGTCCTGCCAGTCATGGCTCAGGACGCGTCAGATGGTGGGGGTATTTCCTCCCGAGAGGCGATTGCTCTTCAGGACGAAATTGCGTCGCTCCGTCAGCAGCTTTCCCAGATTCAGAACAGTGGGCCTCTGCCTCCTCCAAGCTCTTCGTCGTCGCGCGGTTCTTCCACCTCGGGAGTCGATGGCAACATGACGGCACAGCTTCTGGAGCGTGTTTCTGCCCTTGAAGAGCAGAACCGTCAGATGCGCGGGGAGCTGGATCAGCTAAGCAATGCACAGAAGGAAACGCAGGCTAATCTGTCGAAGCAGATTTCAGACATGCAGTTTGCGTCGCAGAATGGTGGAAATGGCGCCGCCGCGTCTGCCCCGGCTGCTGCCAGCAGTTCGACAACACCTCCGAAAGCAGCAGAAACGGCGTCTCCGTCTTCTGACGATGCTCCCAAGACAGCTATTGATGCATTAAAGCTGGGGAACGCGGCCTTGAAGTCAGGTAAGTATGAAGATGCTGAGACGAATGCGCGCTTTGCAATAAAGACTGCCAAGAGCGCTTCCGGCAAGATGGATTCCCAATTCCTTCTGGCTCAGTCTCTGGCCGGTCAGAAGCAGTATCGCGAGTCTGCTGTTGCCTATTACGACGCCTACAACAAAGCGCCGAAAACGCCGAAGGCACAGGACTCCCTGTTAGGCGTTGCAGCTTCTCTCCTGGCTATGGGGGATAAGAATTCAGCCTGTCAGGCGCTTGATAAGCTGAAGACTGAGTTCCCAACGCCGACGCCTCGCGTGAAATCCGCAGCAGCAACGTTCCGTGGGCGTGCAGCCTGTCATTGATCTGAACAATCCCATTCAGGCGGAGGAATTCTCTGTCTGGATGGATCGCGTGGGGCCTTGGCTGCCTGATGTGCCATCTGCCCCCGTCGGGCTGGCGGTTTCCGGAGGGGCAGATTCCCTGGCGCTCGCATGGTTGGCACGACGCTGGCGAACGCATATTCTCGCATTCGTTGTTGATCACGCCTTGCGGCCGAATTCTGCGGCAGAGGCACATCTTACAGCTGACAGGCTTGCGAGAATGGGAGTGGAGGCGCGGGTGTTAACCTTGGCGCCATTCCCGAAGGGGCGGCTTCAGGAGCGAGCCCGGGATGCGAGATTTGATGCTCTGGAACGGGCCTGTGTCTCTGCCGGATGTCTGGACCTTCTGGTTGCACATCATCTGCACGATCAGGATGAGACCGTCTCCATGCGGTATGGTGCGGGAAGCGGCGAAGCCGGGCTGGCTGGGATTGCCGAAACCGCTATTCGCGGGCGGATCAGGATTGTTCGGCCGCTGTTGGCCTGTCATCCGGAACGGCTGAGAGCGACTTTACGGGCTGCTGGCGCAAATTGGGTCGAAGATCCCTCTAATCAGAATCGCCAGTTTGAACGCGTTCGATGGCGACAGGACCTGACGGAGAGCGAGCGGACGCAAGCACGCAGTTGGCAAAGGGACGCTACACGGACGCGTGATGCGCGAGATGTTGCTTTGGCCAAATTACTGGCGCATGCGGCCGTATGGCATTCCGCAGGCTGGGTTTTCCTCAGAGAAGACGGCATTTGCGAGGACAGCGTGTCTGCTCTGGTGCGATTGGTTTCTGGCAGTCGTTATCGCCCATCGCGTGAGAAAGTCCTGTCACTCATAAAACAGGGACAGGGCTCACTTGGGGGTGTGATCATGCGAATAGCAGGGCGGTTTGGGGACGGCGTTATCTTTGTCAGAGAAATGCGGTCCGTAGAGGCTTCAGTCTGTGCTGTCGGGCAGCCTCTCTGGGATGGGCGCTGGCGGTGCCTGCAAGCAGATGTGCCTGAAGGAACTCTTATTGGAGCTCTTGGAACTGGGGCGCAGGGTCTTGATGCCAGACGATTGGGAATTCCTGTCGAAGCGTTACAGGCGCTCCCCGCTCTCTGGCGCGACGGCTGTGTTATAGGGTTGCCAGATCTTCTGGAAAGGGCCGGAACGGTTCCATTCGTCTGGGCTGGAGGGGTTCCAGTTACCGGCGAAAACGGCGTAAACGGGTGAAAAGCGTACCAAAATGCGTGGAAATGCGTTTTCCTGCCCTTGATGGGGTAGGATCATGGGCAGGACCGCCTATGTTATAAAGTCAACGCAGACTATGACGTCGGCCTGTTGAGATGATGAAGCCCCGCTGCATCTGACGGACAGTCTGAAGGACGACAGAGAACGAGATGAACAATTTAGGCCGTAACGTTGCGATCTGGGTGGTCATCATCATGGTCGGAATGGCAGTGCTGACCGCCTTCCAGCCCGGTGGAAGCCAGCATGCTGCCCAGCAGATCGCCTATTCCGATTTTGTCCATGATGTGGACGAGCACCAGGTGCGCTCGGTGGTTATCCAGGAACAGAATATTTCTGGAACACTGACGAACGGCACCTCCTTCGAAACCTATGCTCCGATGGATCCGGGCCTTCCGGCTCGTCTGACCGGCGCGGGTGTTGAAGTGACAGCCAAGCCAATGGATAGCGGTGAGAACTCCATCCTGCGGTATGTGGGAAATTATCTTCCCGTTCTTCTGCTTGTTGGCCTGTGCTTCATGGTGTTTCGCCAGATGCAGGCCGGTGGTGGCCGTGCGATGGGTTTTGGCAAGTCCAAGGCTCGTCTGCTGACGGAAAAGACGGGCCGCGTCACATTTGACGATGTGGCAGGTATCGATGAAGCCAAGGCTGAACTCGAGGAAATCGTCGAATTCCTGAAAGACCCGCAGAAGTTCACGCGTCTGGGCGGCAAGATCCCCAAGGGTGCCCTGCTGGTCGGTCCTCCGGGTACGGGTAAGACGCTTCTGGCCCGTGCGATTGCTGGTGAAGCCAATGTGCCGTTCTTTACGATTTCCGGTTCGGACTTCGTGGAGATGTTCGTTGGTGTTGGTGCATCCCGTGTGCGCGACATGTTCGAGCAGGGCAAGAAGGCTGCTCCGTGCATCATCTTCATCGATGAAATTGACGCCGTTGGCCGCCATCGTGGCGCCGGCCTTGGTGGCGGCAATGATGAGCGCGAGCAGACCCTCAACCAGATGCTCGTCGAGATGGATGGTTTTGAGAGCAATGAGGGCGTTATCCTGATTGCAGCAACCAACCGTCCGGATGTTCTGGATCCGGCTCTGCTGCGTCCGGGGCGTTTTGATCGTCAGGTCGTTGTGCCAAACCCTGATGTTGCTGGTCGCGAAAAGATCCTGCGCGTTCACATGAAGAAAGTACCGCTGTCTTCAGATGTGGACCCGAAAGTGATTGCTCGTGGTACGCCAGGCTTCTCTGGTGCTGATCTGGCCAACCTTGTGAACGAAGCTGCTCTGATGGCTGCCCGTCAGGGACGCCGCACGGTCGGAATGGCTCAGTTCGAAGAGGCCAAGGACAAGGTCATGATGGGCGCAGAACGTCGCTCCATGGTCATGACCGAAGACGAAAAGCGCTCGACGGCTTATCATGAGGCCGGTCACGCCATCTGCGCGATCTTTACGCCAGGTAGTGACCCCATTCACAAGGCCACGATTGTGCCGCGTGGGCGCGCTCTGGGTCTGGTGATGACGCTGCCTGAGAAAGACAACATTTCCTACAGCCGGAAATGGTGCCTGGCGCGTCTGGTGATTGCCATGGGTGGCCGTGTTGCTGAAGAAATCATCTTTGGCCCGGAAGAAGTCAGTGCCGGTGCGTCTGGTGATATCAAGAGCGCTACCGATCTGGCTCGCCGAATGGTCACGGAATGGGGCATGAGCGACAAGCTCGGCATGATTTCCTATGGCGATAACGGACAGGAAGTCTTCCTGGGGCACTCTGTCACACAGAACAAGAATCTGTCTGAGCAGACGGCGCGCGATATCGACGTAGAGATCAAGGCTCTGATTGATACGGCTTACCAGCAGGCGCATCATCTGCTTCTGACGCGGATTGATGATCTGCACCGTCTGACAGCGGCTCTGCTCGAGTACGAGACGCTGACTGGGGATGATGTTGGTCGGATCATGCGGGGAGAGGCGATCGAGCGTCCGTCCGATGACGAGCAACTGCCCGATAATCGCCGCGCCTCTGTGCCGACGACGCGTCCGGGTGCGTTTGATCCGGCTCCTCAGGCAGGCTAATCAAACCGTTAACCGCACCGCAAGGCGCGTCATTGGAGGGGAATTTCCTCTCCGGTGCCGCGCCTTTTTCTTATCTATCGAGACAGGCAGGATTTCATAACCATGGCCAGCAAGAGGGCTCTGTTCGGGACGGACGGCATCAGGGGAACCGCAAACACCGCTCCGATGACGGTGGAAGTTTCCCAGAAGCTTGGACAGGCCGCAGGCCTGTATTTCATGCGCAGTCAGAGCCGTCGACATACTGTTGTGCTGGGCAAGGACACGCGCCTGTCTGGGTATATGATTGAATGTGCGCTTGTGGCTGGCTTTCTGTCTGCCGGTATGGATGTGATCCTTGTCGGTCCGCTTCCGACGCCAGCGATTGCCATGCTGACGCGGTCTTTGCGGGCAGACCTCGGTGTCATGATCTCGGCCTCTCACAATCCCTTCACCGACAATGGCATCAAGCTGTTTGGCCCAGACGGTTTCAAGCTCTCCGATGAAGTGGAAGGGGAGATTGAAGCCATGATGGGACAAGACCTGTCTCAGCGTTTGGCTTCACCGGCAGAAATCGGGCGTGCCTCTCGTTTGAACGATGCCGCTGGCCGATACATTGAGAATGCCAAAGCTTCCTTCCCGCGGGGGCTGCGTCTGGATGGTTTGAAGATTGTTCTCGATTGCGCAAATGGGTCTGCATATCGCGTGGCACCAACTGCTCTCTGGGAGCTGGGTGCGGAAGTTATCAAGATTGGTTGCTCACCGGATGGCCTGAACATCAATGATGGTGTTGGCTCTACCCACCCAGAGACGCTTTGTGCTGCCGTGAAGGAACATGGCGCGGACTTCGGCATTGCGCTGGACGGAGACGCCGACCGTGTTCTGATCGCCGATGAGAACGGCAATCTGGTTGATGGTGATCAGATTCTTGGGTTGATCGCCCGCTTCTGGAAGCAGCATGGACGTCTGCGGACCAACACGGTTGTGGCCACAGTCATGTCCAATATGGGGCTGGAGAAGGCTCTTGCGGAAGATGGGCTGGAGCTTCAGCGGACGGCAGTCGGGGATCGCTACGTCGTTGAGCGCATGCGTGAGAATGGTGGGAACCTGGGCGGGGAGCAGTCCGGGCACATGGTCCTGTCCGATTACGCTACGACCGGAGATGGACTGATTGCCGCCCTTCAGGTTCTGGCGGTTTCGGTAGAGACCAAGAAGCCTGCCAGCGAGATCTGTCAGGTCTTCCAGCCTTTCCCGCAGCTTCTCAAAAACGTTCGCTACTCAGGGGCTAATCCGTTGAGCAGTCCCGAACTGGCTGCTGCCAAAGCCTGGGCGGAAGAACGTCTCGCCGGGCGCGGTCGTCTGGTTCTGAGAGCCAGCGGCACTGAGCCTCTGATTCGCGTGATGGCGGAAGCAGAAGACGATGCTTTGGTTCTTCAGGTCGTGGATCATGTTTGTGAGGCGATCAGAGCAATTACGGAGACCTGACGTATGCGTGGCCGGGTTCTGACAGTTGCGGGAAGTGATTCGGGTGGCGGGGCCGGGATTCAGGCCGACCTGAAGACCATTACCGCTCTAGGCGGCTTTGGAATGAGCGCCCTTACAGCTCTGACGGCACAGAATACGCTGGGTGTCTTTGGGGTGGAGGCTGTCTCCCCGGCGTTTGTTCGACAGCAGATGCAGGTCGTTCTTGATGATCTGGGTGCAGATTGCTGCAAAACCGGAATGCTGGCGACAGCGGACATTGTTCATGCCGTTGCTGACGAACTGGAAAGCCACACGCATCTCCAGTTGGTGCTTGACCCGGTCATGGTGTCCACCAGCGGATCAGCTCTTCTGGCTGATGACGCCGTAGACGCTGTGATGAGCCGTCTTTTGCCGCGGGCCTTGGTCGTGACTCCCAATATTCCCGAAGCAGAAGTCATGACGGGTGAGGCCATTCATGATCTGGCAGGAATGCGTCGGGCAGCCCACACCCTGCAAGAGCGGGGAGCTACGGCCGTTCTGCTCAAAGGGGGACATATGACGGGAGAGGATCTCGAGGATCTCCTCGTCTTCCCCAATGGTGATGAATACGTACACCGCGCAACGCGGATTCATACGCGTCATACTCATGGAACAGGCTGTACGCTTGCCAGTGCCATTGCGACGGGCATTGCACAGGGTATGGATCTTGAAGCAGCGGTACGTCGAGCTAACGCCTATCTACGGCTCGCGCTCTCAGATGCGCCGGGATATGGAACTGGTCACGGGCCGGTCAATCATGGTGTGACGATCCGGCCAGACTGGTACCAATCCTGAAGAGCACGTTTTAGGCGACGGTCAGTTCAGATGTGGCTCTGGTCATTGGGCTGACAGAGGCGGGCAGGGGCTCGGCCGCTGTTTCTTCACGCAGAATATAGCCACGTCCCCAGACTGTAGAGATGAGGTTGCTGGCCCCTGCTTTCTGAAGCTTACGGCGAAGTTTGCAGATGAAGACATCGATGATCTTCATCTCAGGCTCATCAATGCCGCCATAAAGATGATTCAGGAAAGCATCCTTGGTCAGGACAGAGCCTTTCCGAATAACCAGAAGCTCCAGAATGGCATATTCCTTGCCCGTCAGGTGCAGGGCATTCCCCTCAACAGTGACGTTTTTCCCGTTCAGATCCAGTTCCAGATTGCCAATGCGCAGGCAAGGTTCGGAAAAGCCGCGAGAGCGGCGCATGACGGCCTGAAGGCGGGCAACAAGCTCGCCTGAGTCATAAGGCTTTGTCATGTAATCATCGGCACCCATCGAGAAGGCACGGATTTTGGCCTGGGGGCGGAGCAGGGCAGAGAGAACGAGAACAGGCGTTGTAATCCGGGCTGCGCGGACGCGGCGGATCACATCGTAACCTTCGATATCGTTCAGCATCAGTTCCAGCACCATCAGATCATAATCGTAATGCCGGAGCATCTCGATTGCTTCCTCGCCAGAGGACGTATGATCGACGGTGAAGGCAGCCGTACGAAGGGTCTGAGACAGATGGGCTGCGGCCTGAAGATCGCTATCGACAAGAAGGATACGCATGTTTCTCAACTCCCGGATTGGTGAAGCAATGGTTACTACCCAAGGTTGTGTTTGTCGATAGATACAAATCAAAAAGCGTAAAAATTTCATTATTACGTCATTGAGGAGCGCTTGTTCAGGGTTTGTTAAGGTCGCGCTCCTTATGGTTGTTTGATGACGTCACACCGCCAAAACTCTCAGAAAGTTGCCGAAAAAAGCGGATTGAAGAGTCTTCTCGAAAAGCTTTCATCCGTGCACGTTGATAGTGCAACTGGAGTTGTTCGGGATGTGACGGGGTTGTGCATGACCATTCACGGCCTGGAGGGACTCGTTTCTATTGGTGACAGAATTAACGTGAAGGCACGTTCTGGGTCATCAATACAGTCTGAGGTTGTGGGATTTCATAATGCACACGCGAGGGTCATGGCGTTTGGTAGCCTTGAAGGGATTGGGCCTGGGTGTGAAGCGCGTATTTCTTTGAGTGGGCGTCAGTCAGCCAGTCTGGATGTGAATGAAAGCTGGCTTGGAAGAGTGGTGGACCCCCTCGGGATGCCGATCGACGGGAAGGGGCCGTTAGCGCCGGCATTCCAGCAACAGTCTGTCAGTGCGGCACCTCCAAACGCTGCAACGCGGGCACGGCTTGGAGAGCGCATAGACTTGGGAGTGCGGGCGCTTGATGCGTTTACAACCTGTCGGCGTGGTCAGAGGCTGGGATTGTTTGCCGGGTCTGGTGTCGGAAAATCCACTTTGCTGTCCATGCTGGCGCGCGGTGCGAACTGCGATGTGGCGGTCATTGCACTGGTCGGTGAGCGCGGCCGTGAAGTTCGTGAATTCATTGAAGACGATCTGGGGGCTGAGGGGCTGGCGCGGAGTGTGGTTGTCATTGCCACATCAGATGCCCCGCCGTTGATGCGTCGGGATGCTGCCGTGGCAGGGGTGGCGATTGCGGAACACTTTCGGGATCAGGGTAAATCCGTACTTTTGCTGATGGATAGTGTGACCCGCTATTGCATGGCCCTGCGTGAGATCGGTCTATCAGCTGGGGAACCTCCTGCTACGCGTGGCTATCCTCCATCTGTTTTTGCTGAACTGCCGCGATTGCTGGAACGCGCGGGGCCTGGTTATCCGGGAGAAGGCATGATTACCGCTCTGTTCACTGTGCTTGTGGAGGGTGACGATCATAACGAGCCGGTTGCAGACGCCGTTCGTGGAATTCTCGACGGACATATTGTGTTGGATCGGCGGATCGGTGAGCAGGGGCGTTACCCCGCGATTGACGTTCTTCGGTCTCTGTCACGTGCCGTACCGGGATGTAATTCAGCTGAGGAAAACAGGCTCACGAAGCAGACGCGGGCAACCATGGCAACCTATGAACGGATGGCTGATATGATTCGTCTGGGGGCGTACAAGGTTGGAACAGAGCCGGACGTCGATGAGGCTGTGCGGCTTATGCCCAGGCTTGAAGAGTTTCTTTCTCAAGGCAAGAGCGAACGGTCTAACTGTGCGGAAGCGTTTGAACAGCTTTCTGGCATCATGAATGCCGCAGCCTGAACACTAGGAGAGCAGGTAAAATGAAGCAGATGCCATTGGATACGCTCAAGCGCCTGAGGCGCCATGAACTGGAAGCTGTTGAGAAGGCGTTTGGCGAAGCAGTAGCGCGCGAGACTGCTGCTGAAGCCGTGTTGAGCAAGGCGCATCTACAACTGGTTCAGGAGCAGGGGCTGGCGTCAGATCCGCAGGCTGATGACGATGCAGTAGAAGCATTCAGCCGCTGGTTGCCCGTTGGCCAGCGTGCGATCGCTGACGCGCAGAAGCTTTGTCGGGAGGCAGCACTTGATCGGGATTGTATTCGGTCAGCTCTGCTGATGGCTCAGGCCGCCCTGAAAGCGGTTGAGAAACTTAAAGAAAAGCAGCGTGTCGAGACGAATTATCTCACTCTTCGTAAGGAGCAGGCAGCTCTGGATGAACTGGCGCTGCGTCAGAGGGCCTTATACTGACGTTGCTGAACGTAGAACGCCTGCGAGTTGGTTTGCCGTTCCAATAAGTGTGCAGGCAACAGGGTGCGTTTCATCACGGACGAAGGCGAGAATCAAAGTCCGGTCGCTTGGGAAAAGATCGCTTTCAAGGCTGATGACGGGAGCAGTCCCGCCTTCTTCCGACGCTGCCTGAGCGGCATGGGCCAAGAGTCGCGTTACGGCTTTTTCGAGAGCCGGAAGCACGACAGTGTGCGGCGTCTCATTTTCTGCGGCGTGGGCGGCAACAAGTTCGTCCCATCCTTCTCTTGTGATGAATGCAGGAACACCATCGGGCGGTGTTTCTCGTTCAGCACGGAGAATCGCTCCAGACTGGGCAAGCCCCAAAATGTTGACGGCAGGGAGTGTGGAAGGATCAAGCACGACAGACATATCGGTTTTTTATCAGTGCGAGATTGGGAAAAGAAGGCGCGCCCTGCACAAAGTTAGGGCACGCCCGTAAAAATTAGTGGGGAGGGTTGCCCATGGCCTGCATCAGGGCGTTGACCTGATCCGGATGGGCTTTGAACAGCGCAACGTTGTTCGGGTTGGGAGACGGCATGCCTGCTGGAACCTGTCCGTTGCTTACGGCAAGCGTCATGCCAAAGGTCGTCATGCCCGTGATGAAGCTTTCCGGCGTAAAGCCATGGGATGAGAGCACAGCGGCAAAACCGGGAACCTGACCTGCCTGGCTAATCATCGCCTGCAAGCCGAGCCCCTGAGAGTTGGGTGGCTGGATATTGCGGGCCTGAAGCTCCCCAATCGCGCTCGTGGCACGTGGCATGAAGTCTGCGGGCAGGGCGTAGCGCATGGCGCGCTCTGTGTCGGCCTTGAACTGCGGGGGAACCTGCGCAGGCTGCTGGGCTTGCTGCCCATCAACCTGGGTCTGGCTTGGGTAGCCCTGTGCGTGCGCAGAAAAAGGAAGAGCCGCGCTGGCGAAGAGAGCGAGCGCTGTGAGCGTTTTGATGTTCAAAGTCATGCGTTTACCCATTCGCCGGAACGCATCAGAGGCGTGCGGCTGCCGTTTTTGATCCCATCGAGATCGATTTTATCCGAGCCAATCATCCAGTCGATATGGATCAGGGAGTCATTAACGCCACGCTCCAGAAGCTGTTCCGGCGTCAGACCTTCAATGTCGACCATGCACTTGGTGTAGGCTTGGCCCAGCGCAATGTGGCTGGATGCGTTTTCATCGAACAAGGTGTTCCGATAGAGGATTTCGCTTGCGGAAATTGGCGACGAGTGGGGCACAAGGGCCACCTCGCCAATCCGGCATGCGCCTTCATCGGTGTCTAGAATACGATGGAGAACGTTTTCACCCTTGCTCGCGTGTGCTTCGACAATGCGGCCATCTTCAAAACGGACGGAAATGTCGTCGATCAGTGTACCCTGATGGAATAGCGGCTTGGTACTGCAGACGGTGCCGTTCACACGGGAGCGGTGCGGTGTTGTGAAGATTTCTTCGGTCGGGATGTTTGGATTGCAGACAATGCCGTTCAGTGCCTCTTCTGATCCGCCAGCCCAGGCATGGCCATCTGCAAGGCCAACCGTAAGATCAGTGCCCGGACCGGTGAAGTGCAGGGCGTCAAAGCGTGTGTCGTTCATGAATTTTGCACGGGCATGCAGGCGGGCGTTGTGGGCCTTCCAGTCTGCTACCGGGTCTAGGACATCCACGCGCGAAGCTTTGAAAATGCCGTTCCACAGCGCTGTCAGTGCGTCTTCCGGAGCCAGATCGGGGAAGACCTGTGCGGCCCATGCCGGGGTGGCGCAGGCGATGATGTTCCAGTTCACTGCGAACTGGGTAATGATTTCCATCGCCGGGCGGTTGGCTGCTGAGTTTGCGCGGTTTGCGCGTGAAATCCGCTCTGGATCCTGGCCTGCAAGAAGAGTTGGGTTGGCACCAGTAATGGCCATGCGCGCTGCCCCTTCACGGAAGGCGCGGGCAATACCGTCAGCCAGCCAGGTCGGGGCTGTATCGAAGGCGGCATCAGAGGCATGGACGTAACGGGCGAGTGTCGTCTCATCGTCGGCGTACAGCGTTGTGACGAGTGATGCTCCAGCCTTATAGGCGTGTTCGGTAACGCGCCGGACCAGCGGAACGGCATCCAGCGGTGCCGTAATGAGGAGCTGCTGCCCCGGCTTGATGTTCAGTCCGACGCGAACTGCGACTTCGCCGAGGCGGTCAAGAAGCTGCTCGTGCGAAAATTGGGAAGTAGCGGACACATCTTGCTCTTTCGCAGTGGAATTCTGTTTTCATCGTGGGGGCTGCACGACCGAAGCGCAAGAGCATGCCTGGTGGCGCCTGAAGTGGGTGGACCTTCGCTCTAGTGCGGTTCTTTGTGCAGGGACGAGATTAAGTGCCGGGTTGACCAGCATGGACGGAGAGTGCTGCACGCCGTAGTCTTGCAGAATGCGTCCTGGACTTCATATTTTTGCTGACGATGGTCAGCCGGACCAGCAGCCTTTTGATGTCGCTGTTGTCATGCCCAGCTTGCTGAGGCCCTCATTATTTCACGCTTTGCGGTCGATCTTCGCCCAGAGTGGTGACCTGCGCGTGCAGATCATGATCGGTGCGGATACTACGCCACCAGATGGAGCGCGGGAGATGCTGGAGAGTGCCTGTCAGGCGCGTCCGGAGGGCTGGTCAGTGGACGTGCTATGGCCGGGATATTCCACGTCTGTGCGGCATGGAGGGTTTGGCCGCGCACGTGATGGAGGCGTGCTGCGGAGTGTCCTGAGCCAGCTCTCCAATGCGCCTCGGGTGGCTTATCTGGACGATGACAACTGGTGGGCACCGGATCATCTGTCATCGCTTCTTGAAGCGATTGAGGAAAAGGACTGGGCCTGGTCAGGTCGATGGTTTGTACATCCCAAAACGTTAAAGCCGGTCTGCGAAGATCAGTGGGAATCTGTGGGCCCGGGCGGGGGGCTCTTCCGCGAGTCCTTTGGAGGGTTTGTAGACCCGAATTGTCTGATGATTGATCGGACGAGAGTTCCGGAGGTTCTGGATCTCTGGAACCAGCCTCTTCCGCAGGATCAGGGCGGGATGACGGCAGATCGAAGTGTTTTTAACTGGCTGAAAAGCAGGCCCGGCAAACCTACCGGAAAGTACTCAGCATTCTATGTTCTGACAGAAACGGACGGCATGCATCCGGTTCGTCTGCAATGCATGGGAGAGGCGTGGAACCGGGCAAGCCTGTAAGGCTGCCCGGTTCGCAATTTTACATGGAGCGAATGGTGTTCCGGCGCGGCGCGCGGCGCTGACGCTGCTGGTCCTGCGGTTGGGCGCTCGGGTTGGCGGCGCGGGTAGCCTTGTCACGGGCTGCGGCACGGAGTTCGGTTTCCAGTTCCTTGATACGGCGCTGGACGCTCTCTTTCAGAGCAGGGGATGTGTGAGACTTCATGGAAGCAAGTGTTTCCTTGAGGTCCCGAAGCTGCTTTTCCTTCTCTGCCTGGTTACGGCGGATAGGCTGATTGTCGGACATCTGTCCGTGGAATGCGCGCATGGTCTTGGTCTTTCAGCACGAAACGCCAGAGGCCTCCGCATCATCACTGAATGCGGAACGGTGCGCGAATGCACACCGGGCAGCCTCTGAAAGGTCATGATCGTGAGGGCGGATTAGTCCGCCCAACTGTGGTTCAGGATCGGTTTGTGAGAATGATGGCCCGCAGGGCGTCAATCAGGCGTGTGCAGGCCTCGTCAGTTCCGATCGTGACGCGTAGCCAGTTCTGGATACGCGGGGTTGAAAGATGCCGCACCAGGATCGAACGCTCGCGCAGGGCGCTCGCAACCGATCCGGCCGGATGCGCCGGGTGGCGCATGAGAATGAAGTTGGCACAGGATGGAAGGACTTGGAAGCCGAGATTTTCCAGTTCAGGGACAAGTGTTTTCCGGCTGGCGATCACTCGGGCTGTAATCTCTTCCAGCCAGTCCGTATCCTTGATAGCAGCGATGGCCCCTGCCTGCGCCGGGCGTGAAAGCGGATAGGAGTTGAAGCTGTCCTTGACGCGGATCAGTCCTTCAATCAGTTCCGGTGAGCCAATGGCGAAACCGACGCGCAGCCCAGCCAGAGCATAGGATTTTGACAGTGTCTGAACGACCAGGAGGTTGTCATGACGCTTCGTCAGTTCGATGGCCGAGTCGGCACCGAAATCCACGTACGCTTCGTCGATGATGACCGTCCGGTCCGGGTGACGAAGAGCGAGCGTCTCGATTTGTTCAAGCGAGAGGGCCAGACCCGTATTGGCGTTGGGGTTCGCGACGACAACGCCACCGCAGGGGCCATCATAAGCGTTGATGTCGATCTCATAGTCGTCGTTGAGCGGGAACTGCTTGAAGGGCTGTTCAAACAGGCTGCAATAGACCGGATAGAAGCCGTAAGTGACGTCCGAGAAGTAGAGCGGTGCGTCATCGTGAAAGAGGGCACGGAAGGCGTGAGCCAAGACTTCATCAGAGCCATTTCCAACGAAAACCCGGTCTGTTGTGACACCAAAGCGCTTCGCGATGGTTTCACACAGGATCGTTGCAGTTGGGTCCGGGTAAAGGCGAAGGTCGTCCGTTGCAGTCTCTCGGATAGCCTCTAGTACCCGTGGGCTGGGACCGTAGGGAGACTCGTTCGTGTTAAGTTTCAGCAGGTTGGTTAGTTTAGGTTGTTCGCCGGGGACGTAAGGGTCCAGAGCGTGGACGCGTTTGTTCCAGAAGCGGCTCATGCGCCTGTTTCCTGATCGAAAAAGCCAGTCACACCCTGTCGCTCTGCGAGGTCACGGGCAGAAACGCCATCAACGTCCCGATGATCCGGATTGGCGCCTGCGGAAAGCAGAAGCCGTGCCATGTCCGTGCGACCGAACATAATGGCGAACATCAGCGGCGTCCGTCCGGAGAAGTTGGCATGATCCACCTGAGCCCCATTGTCGATCAGGACCTGTGCAATGTCTGTCATGCCCTTGAAGGCGACGCCAGACAGGGCGGTGGCGCCCTTCAGATCAACGGATTCCGTATTGGCCCCGCGTGCGAGTAGCAGGCGCGCGGCGTCCAGATGTCCGTTGTAGGTCGAGACGATGAGGGCCGTATAGCCGCGACTGTCAGGTGTATCGATGACCATTCCTGCATCCAGAAACTGGGTCAGGAGGTCCGTGTCACCCTCACGGGCGGCGTCAATGAACAGGGCAGTGATCTGTTCAGGCGTGAAGTTGACGGTCTGTGCGTTCATGACGGTTTCCACAAGGGGGACTATAGTGCCGTTAGGTTAGCGGCTTGCGGGAGGGGGCGAAAGAGGCACGGTTTCCCCGTTTTCCAGCGCTTTAAAGAGACGGGGGCGGTCCTGAAAGGCCAGGTTGAGGCGTGCGGCTGGCTCCAGAATGGCCTCATCGGTCAGCTGGAATGTTCCAAAATGAATTGCGATCGCCTGCGCCGGTTTGAGCGTATCGAACGCTAGAACCGCCTCTTCGGGGTTCATGTGAACCCGCCGCATAAAATTGCGTGGCTCGTAGGCACCAATCGGCAGGATTGCGAGGTCGATCATTTTCCAATGACGGTGGATCGCATCGAAATGACGGCCCCAGGCTGTATCTCCGGCGAAGAACACGGTTTTGTCCTGGGCTTCGATCACGAAGCCACCCCAGAGTGCCTTGTTCTGGTCGAATGGAGTGCGTGCGCTGCCATGCAGGGCGGGGGTTGCTGAAATGCGCGCACCTTCCGCCTGCGTGCTGTCCCACCAGTCAAGTTCGACAATGCGGGGTAGGCCAGCCTTTTCCAGATGTTTGCGGTTCCCAGGGAGCGTAATGCACAGCGGATCCCCCTTGCGCGCCAGAATGCGCAGGGTCGGGAGGTCCATGTGGTCGTAATGGCAATGTGAAACCAGAATGAGATCGATCGGCGGCAGGTCTTCAAAACAGATGCCGGGTGGCCGGACGCGTCGTGGACCGAAACTCCGGAACGGGGAGCAGCGTTCTGAAAACACCGGGTCCGTGATGATGCGTAATGGTTCACGTCCCTGTCGGCCGAACTGAAGAAGAACGGTGGCATGGCCGATGAACGTTGCGAGACATTCACCGGGCGCGGGAGCAGTCAGGGTGTGGGGTTTCTGAGGGGGCAGGGCATCAGGCCAGCGGGGACGCAGGCTGAGCTGCCACTTCAGGATATTGCGGAAGCGCTGGGCAGGGGTTCGTCCTGAAACAGCGTTATCCGGGCGCCACGAAGGTGGGTTGAAATAACGTGTTCCATCGAAGTGAGGCGGGTTGTCGTCAAGCACAAGACCGTGTTTCACAATATGGTTTACCCATCAAGCATTGCGTCAGACGTGATATCGCGTCATGCCGTGGCTGCAGAAGGTGCGGGGGCATCATTGACCTTTCCCCCGCTCGTCACAAGCCGGAGACCCCATACCGATGAGTACGCTTCCTGAACTCGGTATCAATACCATCCGCACCCTTTCCATGGACGCCGTCGAGCGTGCGAATTCCGGGCATCCCGGAACCGCAATGGCTCTCGCCCCGGCCATGTATGCGCTTTGGCAGCATGATCTGAACTACGATCCTGCCGATCCGCTATGGCCAGCCCGTGACCGGTTCGTCCTGTCCGTCGGACACGCCTCCATGCTCCTGTACTCGACGCTGTTCCTGACAGGCGTTCGGGACATCCAGGATGGAAAGGTCGTGGACCAGCCAGCTCTCACTGTCGAGGACCTGAAGCAGTTCCGCCAGCTGAGCTCCCGGACGCCGGGCCACCCGGAATATCGTTTCACGTCAGGCGTTGAAACAACGACCGGCCCGCTGGGCCAGGGCTGTGGCAACTCCGTGGGTATGGCCATTGCTGAAAAGTGGCTGGCTGAAACGTACAACCGCCCGGGCTTCAAGCTGTTCGACTATCACGTCACGGTTTTCTGTGGCGATGGCGACATGATGGAAGGTGTGGCTTCGGAAGCGGCTTCAACGGCTGGTCATCTGGGCCTCGGCAACCTGACCTGGGTTTACGATTCCAATCAGATCTCCATTGAAGGCTCGACCGATCTTGCCCTGACCGAAGACGTTGGCAAGCGCTTCGAGGCCTATAAGTGGCACGTTCAGACGCTGACGGACGGTAACGACGTTCAGGCAATCCTGAAGGCCCTTCAGGAAGCCAAGAAGGTCACGGACCGTCCGAGCATGATCGTTCTGAAGACGGTCATTGGTTACGGTGCGCCGAAGAAGGCCGGCACAGCTTCTGCTCATGGTGAACCGCTGGGCAAAGATGAAATCAAGGGCGCGAAGGCAGCTTATGGCTGGCCGGAAAATGCCGGTGATTTCTATGTTCCGGATGGTGTCCAGGAACATTTCGCCGAAGGTCTCGGCAAGCGTGGTGCAGCGGCCAGTGCTCAGTGGCGCGAACTGTTCTCGGCTTACAAGGAAGCGCATCCGAAGGAAGCCGCCGAGCTTGAAGCAATCTTCGAGCACCGTCTGCCAGAAGGCTGGGACAAGGACATCCCGGTTTACGAGGCTGATGCCAAGGGCGTTGCATCCCGTGCAAGCTCTGGCCAGGTGCTGAATGCCGTTGCTAAGAACCTGCCCTGGATGATCGGTGGGTCTGCTGACCTGACGCCGTCTACGAAGACAGACATCAAGGGTGGTGGATCGTTCCAGCCGCCGCAGTGGGGTGGCACCTATGGTGGCCGCAACCTGCACTTCGGTGTGCGTGAACACGCGATGGGTTCGATCTGTAATGGTATCGCGCTGTCCGGCATCCGCGCCTATGGCTCTGGCTTCCTGATCTTCTCCGATTACATGAAGGCTCCGATCCGTCTGTCGGCCATCATGGAACTGCCGGTCACGTATATCTTTACGCATGACTCCATCGGCGTCGGTGAAGATGGCCCGACCCATCAGCCGATCGAGCAACTTGCTCAACTTCGCGCGACCCCAGGCATCATGACGATCCGCCCATCCGACGCCAACGAAGTGGCAGAGGCATGGCGCACGCTGATCCCGATGACGCACAAGCCTGCTGTTCTGGCTCTAAGCCGCCAGAATCTGCCAACCATTGACCGCACGAAGTATGCAGCGGCTTCCGGTCTGGCCAAGGGCGCGTACGTTCTGGCCTCCTGTGAAGGTAAGCCGGATGTGATTCTGATGGCTTCGGGTTCTGAAGTATCGCTGGTTGTCGAAGCTTATGAAAAGCTTACGGCAGAAGGTGTGAAGGCCCGCGTGGTGTCGATCCCGAGTTTCGATCTGTTTGAAGAGCAGAGCCAGGAATACCGCGATTCCGTTCTGCCGCCTGACGTGATCGGCCGCGTGGCTGTCGAGCAGGCTGCGGCCTTCGGTTGGGACCGTTATGTCGGTCTTGGCGGCTCGATCATTGCCATGAATTCGTTTGGTGCATCGGCTCCTGCCTCTGCACTTCTGACCAAGTTCGGTTTTACGCCGGAAGCAGTTTATGGCGCCGCGAAGCGTCAGGCTGCCCGTAGCAAGTAAGGAGAGAACCTGTGGCGGACACAATCTCTAACACCGGCCTAGACAAAGTGGGCAGTGTCCTGCGGGATCTGGAAAAGCACGGCCAGTCCCCCTGGCTAGACTTTATTCAGCGCAGTTTTACGGAAGATGGCAGCCTCAAGAAGCTTGTCGAGGAAGACGGGCTTCGCGGGGTGACCTCCAACCCGGCCATTTTCGAGAAGGCCATCGGTAAGGGGACGGAATACGATCCCCAGATCCGCAAGCTTCTCGAAGGGGAAGGTCTCTCTGCTGGAGACCTTTACGAGCACCTCGCGATTGATGACATCCGCGCTGCCTGCGGTGTCCTTTATCCGGTGTTCGAAAAGACAAAGGGTCTGGACGGGTACGTCAGCCTCGAAGTCTCTCCGTATCTGGCCTTCGACGCGCACGGTACCATCACGGAAGCCCGTCGCCTGTGGAAGGCTGTTGGTCGCAAGAACCTGATGGTCAAGATTCCGGGTACGGAAGAAGGCACGGGTGCGATCCGCGAAGCGATTGCAGACGGCATCAACATCAACGTGACGCTGCTGTTCTCTCTGGATGCGTACAAGGCCGTTCTGGAAGCTTACATTTCCGGTCTTGAAGCCCGCGCAGCCCGTGGGGAAGACATTTCCCACATCTCCAGCGTTGCTTCCTTCTTCGTCAGCCGTATTGACGCAAAGATTGATGGCGAAATCGACCGCCGCGTCGCTGCTGGTGACAAGGACGCAGAAGCGCTCAAGGCTCTGCGTGGCAAGGTTGCCATCGCAAACGCCAAGGCCGCCTATCAGTATTACCTTGACGTCAAGAAGAGCCCGCGCTGGCAGGCACTTGCTGCCAAGGGTGCAAACCCGCAGCGTCTGCTCTGGGCCAGCACCGGCACGAAGGACAAGGCTTACTCTGACGTCCTGTACGTCGAAGAGCTGATTGGTCCTGAGACGGTCAACACCATTCCGCCAGCAACGTTCGATGCGTTCCGCGATCACGGCAAGCTCCGTGAGAGCCTGACGGAAAACATTGAAGAAGCCCGTCACGTTCTTGCTGAGGCCGAGCGCCTTGGTCTGGATCTGGCTGGTGTCACGGCGAAGCTGGTGAAGGATGGCTGTGCCTCCTTCTCTGAGTCCTTCGACACTCTTCTCGGTGCGGTCGCTGAAAAGCGGGAGTCTGTGCTGGGAAAACGGTTGCTCCACGTCACAGCTGACCTTCCCTCGGATATCCGCGACGATGTTGCTGAATCCGAGACGGCGTGGAGCAAGGAAGGTCTGGTCCGTCGCATTTGGGCGAAGGACGCCTCTGTCTGGACGAATGGTGCTGAAGCCGGTTGGCTGAACTGGCTGACCATCGTTCAGGATCGTCTGTGGCACATTGAAGAGCTGGAGCTTCTGGCTCGTGATGTCCGCAGTCGTGGTTTCTCTGACATCCTGCTTCTGGGTATGGGCGGTTCGAGCCTTGGCCCAGAGGTTCTGGCCGAAACCTTCGGTCAGCAGGAAGGTTGGCCGAAGCTGCATGTTCTCGACAGCACCGACCCGCAGCAGGTTCGGGCTTATGAGAAGGCCGTTGATCTCAAGAAGACCCTCTTCATCGTGGCCAGCAAGTCTGGCGGCACGCTGGAGCCGAACATTCTGTTCGCGCATTTCTGGACGGTTGCCGGTCAGGCTCTGGGCAAGGCTCCGGGCGATAATTTCATCGCCATCACGGACCCTGACTCCCACATGCAGAAGGTCGCCGAAGAGAACGGCTTCTGGCGCATTTTTTACGGTGATCCAAAAATTGGTGGACGGTTCTCTGTCCTGTCAAACTTTGGACTGGTGCCAGCCGCAGTCAGCGGTCTGGATGTTCGCAAGTTCCTGACCATTACCAATCTAATGGTCGAGAGCTGTGGTCCAAGCGCACCGGCACACGTTAACCCGGGTGTGACGCTAGGTCTGATCCTTGGTCATTCTGCCAAGTGCTTCGGTCGTGACAAGGTGACGATTCTGGCGTCCAAGGGCATTGCGTCCTTCGGGGCCTGGCTTGAGCAGCTTATTGCGGAAAGCACGGGGAAGAAGGGCACAGGTCTGATCCCGATTGACGAGGAAGTGCTCGGCACGCCTGAAGTCTACGGCAAGGACCGCGTTTTCGTGGACATCCTGCTGGGCGACGACGTTCCGGACAGTCGTCTTGGGGCGCTGCGTGAAGCTGGAGCTCCAGTGATTACGGTGCGTCTGGCAGACAAAAACGAGATCGGGCAGGCCTTCTTTGTCTTTGAATTTGCAACTGCTGTTGCAGGTGCGGTTCTGGGCATTGACCCGTTTGATCAGCCGGATGTCGAGTTCAGCAAGGTTGAAACCCGCAAGCTGACGAACGCCTATGCTGAAACTGGTTCATTGCCAGCAGAAGAGCCGTTCGCAATCGACGGAAAGCTGTCTTTCTACGCAGATGAAAAGAATGCGGGTGTTCTTGGGGGAGGAGACGCTGTTTCCGTTCTCAAGAAGCATTTCAGCCGTGTTGGTGCGGGCGATTATGTTGGTCTTCTGGCCTATATCGAGCGCAACCGTGAAACACGGGACTGGGCGCAGGACGTTCGGATGGAATTGCGCGACGTGCTGAAGGTTGCCACGGCAGCCGAGTTCGGCCCGCGGTTCCTTCACTCGACAGGCCAGGCATACAAAGGTGGCCCCGACAGTGGTGTTTTCCTTCAGGTAACTGCTGCTGATGCTGCTGACGTCCCGGTTCCGGGACATGGTTTCAGCTTCGGTGTCGTCAAGGCGGCACAGGCACGTGGTGACTTCGAAGTTCTCTCGGCCCGTGGGCGTCGTGCCCTCCGGGTGCATATCGATGGACCGTTGGAAGAGGGCCTGAAGACCCTTGCCACGGCAATCCATAAAGCGGTGGCAGGAGCATAAACATGCGGATCGGTATCATTGGTCTGGGTCGTATGGGCGGCAATATTGCCGTCCGTCTGACCCGGCATGGACATGATGTTGTTGTGCATGACCGCACGGCTGCCGTGACGGCAGCGACTGTGGAGCGATCCGAGAAGGGTCGCGCCACAGGCGTGGACAGCGTCGAGGCGCTTGTAAAGGGTCTTGAAGGTGACACGCATCGTGTCGTCTGGGTCATGCTTCCGGCTGGTGCGATTACCGAAGCCTGCGTGAAGCAGCTCGGCACGCTTCTCGGCAAGGGAGATGTCATTATTGATGGTGGCAACAGCTACTACAAGGATGACGTTCGTCGTGCGGAAGAACTGGCAGCGAAGGGGATTTCCTACGTTGACGTTGGCACGTCCGGCGGTGTGTGGGGCCTCGAACGTGGCTACTGCATGATGTATGGCGGGCCGAAAGAGGCTGCGGATTATATCGATCCAATTCTGGCGGCTCTGGCTCCTGGAAAGGGCGATGTTCCCGTCACGCCGAATCGGGATGCGACCAATCTGGATCCGCGTGCCGAGCAGGGCTATCTGCACTGTGGTCCGTCCGGTTCGGGCCACTTTGTGAAGATGATCCATAACGGCATCGAGTACGGCATGATGCAGGCCTTCGCTGAAGGCTTTGACATCATGAAGAGCAAGAACTCGCCCGTTCTGGCCGAAGGTGAACGCTTCGACCTGAACATGGCGGATATTGCCGAAGTCTGGCGTCGCGGCAGTGTCGTGTCGTCCTGGCTGCTGGATCTGACGGCGGAAGCGCTCGCGAAGTCGGGCGAACTGTCCGAGTTCTCGGGTGAAGTTGCTGACTCTGGTGAAGGTCGCTGGACGATCGAAGCCGCCATTGAAGAAAATGTGCCGGCGCCAGTGATGACGGCGGCTCTGTTTACCCGTTTCCGTTCGCGGTCGGGCAATAACTTCGCCGAGAAGATTCTCTCGGCGCAGCGTTTCGGCTTTGGCGGTCACGTCGAGCAGAAATAAGCCCCTCTGACGGATGGGCAAGGGGGAGTGGGCACAGTATGCTCACTCCCCCATTCAATATGGCCGACCGACAGGGGCTTGTATGTCCATTGACCTAGATACCATTCACGCGGAACTTCCAGCGCTTCCGGAGACGATCCGGATGGTTGTGTCCGACATGGATGGAACGCTCCTGACACCGGAAAAGACAATTGCTCCCTCTACGATGGCGATGGCAAAGGAGCTTCAGAAGCGCGGTATTCCGCTCTGTCTGGCAAGCGCGCGGCCTCCGGCTGCGATGACAAAATACATCTCACAACTCGGCTTGAGCGGTCAGAACGCGGGGTTTAACGGCGGTATCATCTTTTCACCAGATGGAACACCGACAGTAAGCCGTGTCCTTTCGCGTGATGTGCTCTCCGTGGTGCATGACATGCTGCATGTCCATGGGATCGAGACCTGGCTGCTGCGTCAGTCCTACTGGATGGTGCGCGACGCCGCGACGCCGTTTGTTGAGCATGAGCGCCGCATCACCGAGCTGACACCTCATACAGTGCCGGATCTGCGTCAGGAATTTGACGGGATCGGTAAGGTCATGGGTGTGAGCAACAATTACGATCTGCTTCAGCGTGTCGAGACGGAACTGGCTGTTATGCTTCGTGGTGAAGCCAGTGTGCGCCGTTCTTCCGAGATGCTGCTCGATATTACGCCTGCGCTCGCCAACAAGGGCGAAGCTGTGCGTGAGCTGGCCCTCGCTCACGGTGTGGCGCCGGATGAAGTGGCCTGTCTGGGTGATGCCCATAACGACCTGCCGATGTTTGCCGTCGCGGGGTTGGGCATTGCCATGGGACAGGCTGAGGACGACGTGAGAGCCGCTGCCCAGGTTCTCACTGACACCAATGAGCGTGATGGCTGGGCCAAAGCCGTCGAGCGCTACATTCTGCCAAGGGTCAAAAACACATGACGACCGATATCCGTACCGCCACATTGGAAACACTGCCGAGTTCTGAAGCAGTAGCCCTTCGAATGGCGGATCTTCTGGTAGATGGTGTTTTGGCCAAGACGGACGGCAAGTTCCGTGTGGCTTTGTCTGGCGGTTCGACGCCAAAGCGATTGTTCGAACTGTTGGCTGAGCCAGAACTGGCCAAGCGTATCCCGTGGGATCGTATTGAGATTTTCTACGGGGATGAGCGCCATGTTCCCGAAGGTCATGCGGATAGCAACCATACAGTTGGTCAATCTGTTCTGATTAGTCGTGTTCCGGTTCCTGCCGAGAATGTTCATCCGATCCCGACGGGTGGGACGGTCGAGGCGGATGCGCGCGCCTATCAGAAAACTCTTGAGACTGCATACGGCGCGACCGAGCTGGACCCGGCTCGCCCGCTGTTTGATCTCGTGATGCTTGGCCTGGGAACGGATGGACATACGGCCTCCCTGTTTCCGGGCGAGCCTGTGCTTCAGGAAAAGACGGCATGGGTGGGAACGGCAGCGCCGAAGACCGCACCCTATGAACGTATTACGCTGACGTATCCTGCCATTCATTCCAGCGCGCTGGTCGTCTTTCTGGTGACGGGGGCATCCAAGGTTGAAATGCTCCAGCGTCTTCGTGAGGGCGACAAAACTCTGCCGTCTGCAAATGTGACCAGTGAAGGTCGGATCGTCATTCTGGCAGATCGTGCTGCAACGGGAGACGCCGCATGAGCTCGGATATGGAGGCGCACAAGCGCACTGCCGCTCGTCGTGCTGCCGATATGGTCAAGAGTGGCATGGTGGTTGGACTCGGCACGGGAAGCACCGCCACCTATATGATCGAGCGGCTCGGTGAGCGCGTGGTAGAAGGCCTTCACATTGTCGGGATTCCGACATCCGAAGACAGTGCCCGCAAGGCTAAAAAAGCGGGTATTCCGCTAACGGATTTTTCCGCTCATCGCCAGCTCGATATTGCCATTGATGGCGCAGATGAGGTTCAGCGGGGGCCGTTGCACCTCATCAAGGGCCTTGGCGGGGCGCTTCTGCGTGAAAAGATCGTGGCTCAGGCTTCGAAGATATTTGTGGTGATTGTTGATGGCAGCAAGCCAGTTGATCACCTTGGGGAGCGTGCTCCTGTTCCCGTGGAAGTGATTCCTTTTGGTTGGGAATGCACGGCAGAACGGTTGTCAGCCTGCGGTGCCAAGGGCGTTAAGCCCCGGACCGACCGTGATGGGAACCTGTTCGTCAGTGACAATGGCAACATGATCCTGGACTGCACGTTCGGCCCGATCGAGGACCCGGAAGATCTGGCGCGCCAAATAGACGCGATCGTGGGCGTGGTGGAACACGGCATGTTCCTGAACATGGCGTCTGAAGTTCTGGTTGCGACAGAACAGGGAGTGGAGCGATGGGAACCATAGAGACTGCGCACGTCAGTAAGGCCATAGGTGTCCGGCCGCGTTTTCTGGTCGTGATGGGTGTTTCCGGGACAGGCAAGACAACGATCGCCACCGGCCTTGCCACCCGCCTGGGGTGGCATTTTCAGGAAGGGGATGCCCTCCATCCCCAAAGTAACGTTGACAAGATGAGCTCAGGTCAGCCGCTGACGGACGAAGACCGCAAGCCGTGGCTGGAACTCTGCCATGACTGGCTGAACAGGGAAGTAAAAGCGGGTCACGGTGCTGTCCTGACCTGCTCCGCCTTGAAGCGCATTTATCGCGAACAGCTACGCCGCGATCTCCCCGTTGAATTTATTCATATCCGTGTTGCTCGTGACACTCTGGCTGATCGTATGACCCATCGGAAAGGTCATTTCATGCCGCCAAGTCTGCTGCCGAGCCAGCTTTCCACATTTGAAGAGCCGGGTGACGACGAGCCGGTCATTCATGTCTGTGGTGAAGATCACCCCGATGTTGTGCTGGAGAAGCTGATCCAGCAGTTTCGTGATGAAGAAAACCAGAAGGAACTCCATGCGGCTGTTGGTTGATGCAGATGCCTGCCCTGTAAAGGACGAGATTTACCGTGTGGCAGGCCGTTACGGCCTCCAGACGCTGATTGTTGCCAATCGGTGGATCAATATCCCCCAGTCGCCACTGATTGAGCGCGTGGTCGTGCCGGAAGGGCCAGACGTTGCGGATGACTGGATTGCAGAGCAGGCTGTCACAGCAGACATCGTTGTCACGAACGACGTACCATTGGCCGTGCGGTGTCTGGAAAAGGGGGCGGCCGTTTTGCGTCCCAACGGTGAAGAAATCGATGATCGGTCCGTAGGAATGGTCTCGGCCATGCGGGATCTGATGCATGATCTGCGCGAAACCGGGGTGGTGAATACGTACAATCCATCCTTTGGAAAAGCGGATCGAAGCCGGTTTCTTTCCGCTCTCGATACGCTCATCGTGCGACTCCGCAGGAAAGCTGCCCTTTCCAGAGTGATCCCCACTTCTTCATAAAACATCCACAGGGACGTCCCCGGAGATGTTCCATGAATCTGGGGATAAGAGTCCGCTGCTGAGGAAAAATCGTCCATGAATCCGTTGCGTCTTGCACAGCTGGAAATGTTCTGTGCTGTCGTCGAGACAGGAACGGTGGTGGCAGCATCACGGAAGCTGAACTGTGTGGCGTCCAACGTGACGGCGCGCTTGCGGGAACTGGAGCAGCTTCTGGGGCGGGAGCTGTTTACGCGGGAAAAGAACCGTCTCTTTCTGACGCCGGAAGGACGATTGTTTCACCAACAGGCCAAAACCGTCGTGGAAGAGGCACGGCACCTGACAGATCTCTTTTCTGAAGGCGTGCCTCGCGGGATACTGACTGTCGGGGCCTTGGACGTCGCACTGAAGGAATATTTACCCAGTCGAGTCCCGCAGTTTCTGGCGGCGGCACCGGGTGTGGAAATCAGGATCCTGATCCGGCCGACAGATACGCTTGAGCGCATGCTGGTTGATGGCGAGATTGATCTTGCTCTGACGGATGGGCCAATCGAGCATCCCATGATGGGCAGTGCATTTGCCTTTCGCGAGCGTCTGGCACTTATTTTGTCCGAAGGACAGCAGACACTTCAGTCAGGCCAGACAGTCTTTCTGTTCAATACAGACTGTTTGTATCGCCGGTATTTTGAGGCTTGGCTGGAGCAAAAAGGCTTTGGCGGCGGTCTTATCCATACCGTTGAGTCTTATGATGTCATTATGGCCTGCGTAGAGGCGGGACTGGGCATTTCGTGTATTCCGCAGAGTGTTCTTTCAACTCTGGGGGCTGTCCGAAAGACAGGCATTGCTGTGCAGTACCCCACAGATCTTCAGGGCAGTGATATCTATTCGGTCTGGCGGGAGCCGCGAGTGAGCGTGTTGGCCCGGCTGTTCATGGATAGCCTAGGTTCAGGCTCTGAAGACTCATAAATAGTGAATGAAACGCTGATTTATCATCACTTTTAATAAACCGTATCTCTTGCCAGTGTCGGGGCATCGATTGAACCGGCAGCGGTCTCATGCGTCTGGAATAAAGCGGCGCAGGATGCGCTTCCTGAAAGACAGGAGCACTCATGGCTCAGAAATACGATCTCTTCATTAACGGTGAATGGGTTTCCCCGCAGACGGGAGAATGGATTGCTGTCGAAAATCCTGCCACGAAAGAAACGGTCGGCCAGGCGGCTCGGGGTGGTGAAGCCGATCTGGATAAGGCAGTAGCCGCAGCCAAGGCGGCATTTCCAGCCTGGAGCCGAAAGACAGCGACGGAGCGCGCTGATTATGTCCATGCGCTGAAAGATCTGGTGAAGCGGGACAAGAAGGTTCTGGCCCAGATTATTACGTCCGAAATGGGTAAGCCCCTGAAGGAAGCTGAAGTCGAAATTGATTTCGCAATCGGGCTGCTGCGGTTTTCGGCTGAAAACACGCTGCGTCTTCAGGGGGAAATCATTCCCGGGAGTACCCCGGATGAGAAAATTCTGATCGATCGTGTGCCTCTTGGCGTGATTGGAGCCATTACGGCCTGGAATTTCCCCTTGGCTCTTTGCGCTCGCAAGATTGGGCCGGCCATTGCGGCGGGCAATACGATCGTTGTGAAGCCTCACGAACTGACGCCGCTTGCGTCGCTTCATCTGGCAAAGCTGGTTGAGGAAGTGGGCATTCCCAAAGGTGTCGTTAATATCGTCACGGGTGATGGGCCGGAAGTCGGAGTTCCGCTGGTCGCGCATCCGGATGTGAAGCTCATCACCATGACCGGCTCAACGCCTGCCGGGAAAAAGATCATGGCCGCCGCAGCGGAGACGCTGAAGGAAGTTCGGCTGGAACTTGGTGGCAAGGCGCCTTTCCTGGTGATGGAAGATGCTGATCTGGAGAAGGCTGCGGAAGCGGCTGTGCAGTCCCGCTTCATGAACACGGGGCAGGTCTGCACCTGCAATGAACGTACCTACATCCATGAAGCAGTTTATGACGACTTTGTGCAGAAGGTTCGTCAGAAGATCGACGCTCTGAAAGTGGGTTTGCCGACTGACCCTTCAACGCACATGGGCCCCAAGGTGAGCGAAGACGAGCTCAACAAGGTTCACGAAATTGTCGAAAAGGCTGTTCGCCAAGGCGCCACGCTGGAAACTGGCGGGAAACGCTTAACGGGCGGTGTCTATGATAAGGGCTATTTTTACGCCCCTACACTGCTGACGGACGTCTCACAGGATATGGACATTGTTCATAACGAGGTGTTTGGACCTGTCATGTCTCTGATCAAGGTGGCAGATTTCGATCAGGCGCTCGCCTGGGCCAATGACTGCCGGTATGGGCTATCAGCCTACCTCTTTACGAAGGATCTCGGTCGTATCCTGCGTATGACCCGCGAACTGGAGTTCGGGGAGGTCTACGTGAACCGTCCGGGCGGTGAAGCGCCGCAAGGCTTTCACCATGGTTACAAGGAAAGTGGCCTTGGTGGAGAAGACGGTCAACATGGGTTGGAAGCCTATGTGCAGACCAAGACGATTTACCTCAACGCCTGATGTTCAGAAGGGCAGTCCGCAATCGGGCTGCCTTTTTTCATGAAAGGACCAGAAACATGGTTAAAGTTGCAGCACTCGCCACGGATGGCCTGGAAGAAATCGAACTGACGTCGCCACAGGAAGCGCTGGAAAAAGCTGGCGCGACCGTTACGGTGATCTCGTTGAAAGCTGGCGAGTTTCAGGCGGTTAACAAGGACATTTACCCGTCTCGTAAGATCAAGGCTGATCTGGGTATTGCGGATGCCAAAGCTTCCGACTTTGACGCTCTTCTGCTGCCGGGCGGGCTCGCATCCCCTGATAGCCTTCGGATGAACCGCGATGTCGTGGCGTTCGTGAAGGAGTTTGTGAAGGCCAACAAGCCGATCGCTGCGATCTGTCACGGAGCGCAGGTCCTGATCGAAGTCAACGAACTGCGAGGCCGCACCATCACATCATGGCCTGCGATCAAGACCGATCTTGAGAATGCGGGCGCAAGTTGGGTGGACGTGGACGTTGTGACGGACGGTCCCTACGTTTTCTCACGATGCCCCGACGATCTCCCTGCCTTCAACAAGGCGATTATCAAGCATTTCAAGCTGGGATGATTGATAGCGTCACCAAGGTTGAACGAAAGAGTCATGGATTGGGTGGTCGTCCGCTCCGCGCATCAATGTGATCCGCCAATGATCCTTGACGAAGCGGTATCTGAGTCGGCTCCCTTTCAGGGACTTCGTCAAGGCCTGCCGTGCTGTCAGCTTGCCCGAAAGCGCGGGTGCTTTCAGATCCTGGAGGAGTGACGGGTCAACCTCCATGAAGCACCCGGTTTTATGCGCAAGATCCTGAAGCCGCTCGTCCATTCTCTGGATGGGTAAAGCGATAGGGAGCGCATCGTTGGTACACGCCGCAGAAGCCATCACTGGATATGCAAAGACCAGAACAAAGAGGGGAAGGGAGCGAATGGACATGTCGTCTCCTGTCTTCATCATGTTGATCTGTCTGAAACGCCTTTGAGCCGTTCTGGTCGCAGAAAAGAGACAGGGCTGGGCCATTCGGGGCTTGGCTCATGAAAAAACGGTGCTTTGCGCTCGAGAAAACATCTGGAGGCAGAGCACCGTTTTGACAGACTGGTCAGGGCTGGAAACTTAGAAGGCCGTATCGACAAGGTGTCGACCAAGCGCAGGGTCATCCGTAAAGAACCCATCGATCCCCATATCCAGATAGCGGCGAACCTCTGCGATCATGCCTTCTGGGTTCCGGGCTGCGGGCCCTGCGTCATTTCGAAGCTGGGCGGGAAGAAAGTAGTTTTCCGGGCGCGCTGTGTAGGAATGAACGAGAAGGCCTGCGCGGTGAGCGTCATCCACGAGCGAACTGGGCTCGAGCCATGCGCCCTTTGAATCGCGCGGAATGAGATCCGCGTTAGAAGGACCGATGACGTCTGCGTAACGGCGGACGTCTTTGAGACCATCCAGCGTCATCAGATCGCCGAAAGTGGTTGTTTTTCCTGCTGCAGCGAGATCGGGTGGGGTTTGTTTGCGTTCACCCATCAGAAGCATCAGCCGTGTCTGCGGGTTGATGGCTAGTGCCTGCTCCCGGATGCGGGCGAGGTTAGACGTCTCGAAAGACTGGATTTCGAGCGGGGCCTGACGCGTATATTCGTGCGCCGCGATGGTCTTGAGGAAGATCGCTTCCGGATCATGACCAAGACTGTGAAAATGTGTGGAGTGCTTGAGTTCCGGGATCAGCCCAAAGGTCTTGCCGGTAGCGGCAGCCTGAGCGGCGACAACCTCAATGACTTCTTCGAAGGTCGGGATTTCGAAGCGGTCGTTGTAGCGGGTGTTATGGACGCGCAGGGTCGCCAGACGCTCACGCGCACGGAGTGCTTTGAGTTCCGCAAGCGTGAAGTCCGTTGTGAACCAGCCGGTCTGTTTCTGGCCGTCGATGGTGACGGTCTTTTTCCGGTTGGCAAATTCCGGGTGATCGGAAACATCTGTTGTATCGGCGATGTTGCTTTCATGACGGACGACCAGATGGCCGTCTTTCGTCATGACGAGATCGGGCTCGATGAAATCAGCACCGTCCAGCATGGCTTTGGCATAGGCGGCGAGTGTGTGTTCAGGACGGAGAGCCGACGCGCCACGGTGGGCAAACACCAGTGGCTTTGGAGCCAGGGAAGGAGCCGCCTTTGCGGAGCGGCTCAGGTGAAGGGCAGGGAGAGCGGCGGAAAGCAGCCCCAGAGTGCGACGGCGCGTCAGCATGGATCAGTCCTTACAGCGTGGCGTTCAGTGTCAGGAAGAAGCTGCGCGGGGCAACCGGAAAGGCACTGAACTGACCAGACGTTTGGGTCGCGTTGATGGTGGACCAGGCGCGGGTGTTGGTCAGGTTCGTGATGTTACCCTGAGCACGCAGGGCTGCAATGTGCGGAATGCCATGGAATGTGTAGCCCGCGTTCATGTCGAACTGCGCGAACGGGGCCGCGTACATGTCGTTGGTGTAGGTTGCATAACGCTTGCCGGTCACAACACCGATGAACTGGCCATAAGCATTGCCCCAATTGGTGCTGAAGACGAACTTCTCAGACCAGGCAGGCATACCCACAACGTTCTTTCCGGCAGTCCGCACGGTTGTCGTGCCGGTGCTGTAGTTATCGTTGTAGGTGGATTTGTTATAGGACAGGCCGTTGTAGAGCGAGAAATGCTCGCCGAAATGGGATGTGAACGAGAAGTCCATACCATCGGTCGTCACAGAGCCGACGTTTGCCAGCGTGGTTGCGGAGCCGATGATGGACGACAGCGTCTGTGTGGTGGCAACAGCCAGCAGGCGGTTCGAGAAGTGAACGTGGTAGTAGGAGAGCTGGCCTTCGATGGATGTGAGCGGGCCGAGGTGGATCTGGCGGTGCTCACGCAGACCGGTTTCATACGTCCATGATGTTTCCGGCTTTCCATTCTTCTTGAAGTCTTCGAACGCAGCCTGGCTGGTTGCGCCCCAAGGTGTGGCGTTGCCGTAGCCTGCGTCCTGGAAGGAGCGCATGTTTTCCTGAATGGTGGCGAACCACTGTTCATTCGGCGTGATGTTCCAGACGGCACCGAAGGACGGCAGGAACGGACGTTCCGCAGCAATGGTGCCACCCGGAGCGGTGACAGCGTAGGACGGAGAGAGCGAGCCCGCCTTTGCAGCAACAGGCAGCGTGCCGTTCGTGTAAACCAACTCAGACTTGAAGCCGGCTGCCAGCGAGAAGTTTTTGGAAATCTGCCAGTTGTCCTGCAGATGGGTCACGAACGTGTTGGTGTAGAAGTTGTTCGTATACTGGTCGATCAGCGCGTTCTGCTGGCGTTCGTATGGTGTGGTCGGGTTGTTGGCATCCAGCGGGTACCAGCGACGAGCTTGTGTATTGTTGTTGCGCTCATACCAGCCACCGACTTCGATGGAATGCTTGCCAAGGTGATACCGCAACGTGGAGATCAGGCCGCCGCGGTTGTCCCAGTATTCGGTTGTACGGGTCGCATAGCCGGAGCCGCCGAAAACTGTGCTGAGATCCTGCCCGGGGAAGTAGGCTGCGAACAGCGTGGGAAGGCCGGCAGCCGTGATTGGCCCTGCAACGACGCCTTCACCTAAGTCATGATGGTAGTAGATCGAATTATCCCAGTGCAGGTCCGCATTGAAATCGTGCGTCCACTTTGCATAGGCCAGGAAATCTTCCCGCTGGGCTGCAGAGTAATAGTTGCGGTAATTCAGGCCCGCATTCCTGTATTCGGCTGAGTTGATATAGGACTTCGCGTAATTGAAGTTGGGATACGTGAAGGGACGGACATATGTGCCGTAGCCCTGCGGCAGGGTCACGCTGTCTTCGTTCGGTTCAACCTTTTGAGACCAGTCGAAGAAAGCTGAGAAGTGATCATGGGCGCTGTGGTGAACGAACTTGGCATTGACCTGATAGCCGCCCTGATGGCCAGCGAAATCCCACGCGCGTGCATCCTGACGAGCGAATGAGACATAGGCCGAGTTGCCATTTCCGAATTCACCCGTGTCGAGACGCGCGAAGGTGCGGAATGTGGACCAGCTCCCGAAGACCTGCTCGATCTGGGCGCCGCGCTTGCGCAGTGGATCCTGCGTCGTAAATTCAAGTGTACCGCCGAGGTTGGACGTGGAGGCCGTGCCCAGACCGCCTGCGCCGGTGGCAATGGAGGCAGATCCGATGTTTTCGCTGATGGATGCGCGCTGAGGGGAGAGGCCGTTGTAGTTACCGTAGGCCTGATCGCCGAGGGGAATTCCATCAAGCGTATAACCGAGTTGCTCCTTGGCAAAACCATGCACATAAAGCGATGAATTCTGTTCGTTGTTGCCCCAGGGGTCCGCGTTGTTGAACACGACACCTGGCAGGATCTGCAACGCCTTGATGGGGTTGATGCCCGGCATGATGCGCTGGATCTGAACGCGGCCCAGTGTCTGCTCGGAACGGGTCCGCTTTGCGGTGATGACCAGTTGTTCCGATCCGCCGGAAACGGCTGCGGCCTTGTGTGCTGCGGTGTGTTTCTTGCTGTTTGTCGACGCGGTGGCCGCTTTGGCTGAAGGCAGTGCCATGCTCACTGCCAGCGGAGAACAGAAAAGAAAGAGCAGCGCGCGGTTGCGCTGGGATTTGGATGACATGGATAGCTTTCCCGTAACGAAGCGGAATCGGAACGGGCGGAAACTAGTCTCAATATCGTGAGGGGTGTGTGAACCTAGTGTGAAGCTGGGGTGACAGATTTATGACGCCGTTTGCCAGCCTAAGCCGACGATCGCAACGCGGCGGCCGAACGGTGTTTCCTGCAACACTATGACTTCTCTTTCTTCGAGATATGTCAGTTGGCGGCGGGCGCGTCCCAGGGAATGGGTGCCATAGGCGCGAGCCAGAGCACTGTCATCCGGGCAGGTTTCCGAATCGAGCGCTGTACGGGCCAGCAACAGGAAAACGCCCTGAACGTCTTCCGGCAGGGATGCTGCAACAGCTTCGGCTTTCTGCCAGTCCTCGCTCTCCGCACGCTCCCGATCCAGACCTGCGCGGATCGTAGCGAGGATGCGCTGGAAGCGGCCCAGATCAAGGATGTTCCGTGACAGACCCTGAATACGGGCTCGAAGCTGGAAGTCCTGATAAAGGGTGGCGAGTGGCTTGTAATCGGCGCCGTCTTCAGAGGCGACACCAGCAACCATGTCCCAGATCTGCGCGGGATCAATTTCAGTAATGTCGGCCGTTGCTGCAGGTTCTTCGGCGGCTTCCCGCGTTGCGCCATAGGCATCAAGCTGCGCGAGAAGATCCGGCGGCGGCGGACGCGTTTCGCGGCGGGGGCGGGGCGAAAATTCGTGGACGGGCTCGAGAATGATGTCTCGCAGGTCCTCGGCATCCATGGGCTGCAAAGGAACGAGCACTGGTCCCGTGTTGTGGCTGGCTGTTTCAACGGGGCCGATTGTCAGCAGCTTCGGACGACGGGACAGAGCTGGGCCGAGCGCCATGAACTGCCCGCGGGCAAGATCACGGAAAGATTCTGCGGCCCGACGCTCCATGCCCAGAAGATCTGCGGCGCGGGCCATGTCGATGTCGAGGAAGGTCCGGCCCATCAGGAAGTTCGAGGCTTCTGCCGCGACGTTCTTGGCCAGTTTGGCCAGACGCTGTGTTGCGATGACACCGGCCAGACCACGTTTACGCCCACGGCACATGAGGTTCGTCATGGCACCGAGTGAGAGGCGGCGGGCTTCATCGGATGTGTCCCCGCCCGCAACCGGTGCGAAGAGCTGGGCTTCATCCACCACAACCAGAGCCGGATACCAGTTGGCGCGTGGTGCTTCGAACATACCGTTCAGGAATGCGCCGGCTGCACGCAGCTGCATTTCGGCTTCCACCTGTTCAAGGTTCAGCACAACAGATGCACGATGCGCCCTGACACGTTCACCGGCTGCACGCAGGCTGGCTTCGGACTGGTCTTCCACGTCAATGACCAGATGGCCATAGCGGTCTGCCAGGGTGACGAAGTCGCCTTCCGGGTCGATCATGACCTGTTGAACGAGGGTTGCGGTCTGTTCCAGCAGTCGGCGCAGAAGGTGGGATTTGCCTGAGCCGGAGTTACCCTGAACCAGCAGGCGCGTGGCCAGCAGTTCCGGCAAATCAATGCAGGTGTCTGAGCCGTCGCGGCCCTGTCCGAGAACGATGGATGTCATGGGGTCAGCGGATACCCGAAACTGACGATTCTAGCCACCCAAGGACGCCCTTTGCGGCGGCAAGACCGGTGGAAAAACATCCCTGCAGAAGATAACCGCCCGTCGGGGCTTCCCAATCCAGCATTTCGCCCGCTGCAAAAACACCGGGATGAGTCTTTAGCATGAAATTTTCGTCCAGCGCGTCCTGGCGTAATCCTCCTGCTGTCGAGATGGCGCGGTCGAGCGTGTCGGTCCCGGTCAGGGCGATGGGGAGGGCTTTCATGGCTTGAGCAAGCTGGAGAGGTGTCGCCTGTTTTGGTGTTGTCTGTCGCAGGAGTTCTCTGGAGGCGCTGTCGAGAGAAAGAGCTTTGCGGAGCCGGTTGGACTGGCTCTCTCTGGGACGCTGGGCCTGAAGGCGTTTGAGAATGGCGTCTTCGGAGAGAGTGGGACGGAGATCCAGTGACAGGGTGGCGGTGCCTGTAGAGGTAATGGCATCACGGAGAGAGGCCGAGAGGGCATAAAGGGCAGAGCCTTCCAGTCCGCGCGGCGTAATGGTGACGTCCCCACGGGTTTCCGTCCCCTGAAACGACAGTCCGACGGAATGGAGTATCTGTCCGTCATGGCGTTGCAGGACGTCATCGGGCCAGTTGGGGATAAAGCCGCAGTTTGACGGTTTGAAAGGGGATGTTTCCGCAGGAAACAGACTGGCCCAGCGCCCGTCTGACCCGAGGCGGGACCAGCTTGCCCCGCCTGTGGCCATGAGTGTGGCATCCGCAGAAAACGTGACGGGGCCTTCAGGGGTTTCAAAGGTCAGTCGTGAACCCTCCCATCCTGTGAAGCGATGGCGTGTCCTGATTTGAACACCTTGTTCTGCAAGTCGACTGAGCCACGCGCGAAGCAGAGGAGAGGCTTTCATACTTTTGGGGAAAACACGCCCGGAACTTCCACTAAAGCACTCCTGTCCAAGGTTTTCCGCCCAATGACGCAGGGCGTCTGGCGGGAAGTTCAGCAAGGCTGGGGTCAGCCAGTCTTGGGCCGTTCCATAGCGTGTTATGAAAAGGTCGAGTGGCTCAGAGTGGGTCAGGTTGAGGCCACTTCGGCCTGCCATGAGCAGTTTCCGTCCCACGCTGGGCATCTGCTCAAAGACTTCGACATGACATCCGTGGGCGGAAAGATACTCAGCGGCGAACAGTCCGGCGGGACCTGCGCCAATGATGGCAACGACTGGCGGCGTGGGGAAAGGGCTCATGGCTGTCTGATTGCCATGAGCCGGGTCGTTTGTCAGGTTCTACGTGCGTCTGAGGCCGGGGTTATCAGCCTCAGAATATACTGTTTTAGAAACCAGCGCTGATGGAGCCGGTTGCTGCGAAGGGTGCTGCAATGGCGTAGGTCGGGGCGGTCCCCTTCACCGTGTTGCCGAAGATACCCTTCATTGCTGTTGCGTTCGTCTGCACGCCTAGTGGGAAGCCCAGATAGTGCTTGTTGGCGATGTTGGAGATGTTGAGCTTGATGTTCGGGCTCTGCAGGAAGCCGACATTGTGGAAGCGATATCCAACCGTCAAATTCATGCGGACATAGGACGGAACAGCCTCGTCGTTCATGAATGTGGAATACTGCTTGGCAACGTATTTCACGTTGTAAGCACCGAACAGGCTGCCGTCATCGTAATCCAGGTTGAAGCCGACCTGATACTTGGGTGTTTCAGGCGCGAACTTCCCCTTGGTTGGGAGATAATCGACAGAGCTGCTGCTGCCGCCCTTCAGGTTGCTGGTCGTGCGCGCATCGACATACTCGAACGAAACATAAGGACGCAGGTGGTAGAAGATCGGACGTGTGCCGATTTCTGCATCCACACCATTTGAAGTCTGTCCACCAGCATTGATGTTGTTGCTGAAATAGTTGGAGCAGGCATCATCCATGCACTGGCTCTGGGAGAAGAAGCGGTTTGTGAAGTCGTAGTGGAAGTAGGTGATCGAGGCCATGACGGTCGATCCGGTGTAGCGCCAGCCTGCTTCTTCCGAAATCGAGATTTCCGGGTTCAGGTTGGTGATGCCATGTGTCGCGTAGCCGCTGCCCTTGTAATAGGCGCCTGCGTCGAACAGGGAGAAGTTCGTAGGCATCCGGAAGTTGGTCGCGCCTGAGATGAAGATCTGGTTCTCAGGGTTGATCTGATACCGGATCGACGCCGTTGGCAGTGGCTCGTAATAGGTTTTCTTGATGTAAGGGCCCGTGGATGTGTTGGGCAGCATGTTGTGTGCGTCACGGGTGACGATGGCGTATTTCAGGCCGCCTTCGATCGTGAGCTTGTTGTTCAGCAGGGACAGGCTGTCACCGATGAACATCGTGTGCACGCGGGTCTGTGTGAGGTTTGAGCGATACTGATACGTTGCGCCATTATCAAAGACGTAATTCGCAGCCTGTCCCCAGACGCTCCACGGCGTACCGTCGGCACCAATACCTGTGGCAGGGCCGCTCTGGATCTGCTTGGAATATTCGAACCAGTAACCAACCATCAGACGGTTCACGCCTGTCGTCAGCGTCAGCTTGGTGACAGCGCCAGGACGATACGTCGTTGTGATGGACGGTTCATAGAGCAGCGTACCCTTGGCAACGGTTTTGCCTTCAAGGCTCCCGCTCATGGACGTGGCACCATAGCTGGTGGGGACTGCATATGCGCCGCCGCCGCTACCGCTGCCGTACCAGAAGTAAGGCGTTTCCGTTAGCGTCAGGTGATCCGTCAGCTTGAAGGTGGATGGCGCGCTGACATAGATGTTGGTGAACGGGTTCTGGTGGAACTTGTAGTAGTCCGCGTCGCTCTTCGTGCTCTTGCCCGTCGGGTCCTTGTACACGCCGTTATAGACGGTGTTTGAGATCGTCGCGCCGGACGTGTTCTTGAATGTCGTGCCGTTCGGTCGGGTACAGGTCGCACCAGCCGAGCAGGACGATACGTACTTGTCCTTCACGCCCAGTCCGTATTCGTCCCACGACGCCATGTTCACGGAGCGGTTCAGGTAGTTGTAGAGGCGGTTACCCACGATCGCGAGAGAGACGCGGTTTCCGTCGCCCCAGTCGTTCACGATCTTGCCTTCCGCGTGCAGCTTGCGGTTCGTTGCTTCACTGTGGATCGCGTCTTCGGTTGCATAGGAACCGGAGAAATACGCACGTAGGTTCGTGTGGCCAATCTTGCCTGTGTCGAGGCGCAGGAAGCCGCGGGTGTAATCATAAGAGCCGTAAGAAACGTCGAACGCTCCGCCCGCCTTCATCTTCGGGTCAATCATGTACATGTCGACCACGCCGCCTGCGGCGCTGAGGTGGGGGCTGTCCAGATCGGCAGAACCCTGCGCCAGATTCACCTTCTGGAGGTTTTCGGAATCCACGATTTCCTGGGAGTACGTCTGGAAGGAGCCGACGTCGTTGATCGGGAAGCCTTCAAGCGTAAAGCCCATCTGCGTCTGGTCGAGGCCACGGGAGCTCATGTGGCTTCCGGTCAGTCCGGCAGGATCTGAAGAAGAGACGTTGGCGCCGGGCAGCAGCGCAATGAGCTGCATCGGATCCTGACCTGGTGCCTGCTTTTCAATGAAGTCGCGGGAGATACTTGAGACGGATTTCGCCGCGTCCTGCTTCTGCATCAGACCGCCACCGACGTCACGGCGTGTTACACCATCAAAGTACTTGCGACGCCCGCTGACGGAGACGTGCTCTTCATGCACTTCATCTGTCGGTGCCGTATTGCCCATCATGGATGGAGCCGCAGCCTGATGACGGGCTGGCTTATGATCCGGACTGGAGGAAGATGGTGCCGCCAGTGCAGGAGCGGCCCCCAGGGCCATGAGGGCGGACGTTGATAGAAGGCGTGCAAGGCGCATCAGAAAGATGGTCTTTCTCGGATAGTGAAATAAGCGAGGAGGGAAAAACCACGCTTTGTCACACTCTTCAACAGTTTGGGATGTGAAACATTAAGACATAAATAATCGTGATATTTCCGCAACAAAAAGTGGCGTGAAAGCTTCTTTTGAGTGCGGGGGCCTCTGCGCGCTATAAGTGGTCATTGCTGACATTCGGAGGTTTCAGGCATGCAGAACGCAATCCAGCGCCGGGTGGCTCAGGGGCAGGGACGGGAACCAGCGGATCTGGTAGTTCGCAACGTCCGTCTTCTGGACCTCGTCACCGGCGAAATGGTCCCAACGGATATTGCGATCTGCGGGGACCGGATCGTGGGGACTTACGGCACCTACGAAGGCAAGCAGGAGATTGATGGACGTGGGCGGATTGCTGTCCCCGGTTTCATCGACACGCACCTTCACGTTGAGTCCTCTTTGGTCACGCCTTTTGAGTTCGATCGCTGCGTGCTGCCGCATGGCGTGACGACCGCCATCTGTGATCCCCATGAGATGGCCAATGTCCTTGGGCGATCAGCCTTCGACTATTTCCTGGCGGCCGCTGAGCGGACGGTCATGGATCTGCGGGTCAATCTGTCGAGCTGCGTTCCTGCAACACCTATGGAAACATCCGGGGCCACACTGGATGCAGCTGATCTTGTGGCCTACCGGGACCATCCCAAGGTGATCGGGCTGGCAGAATTCATGAATATCCCGGGTGTTCTGAACGGCGATCCGGGGTGTCTGGACAAGCTGGCTGCCTTTGCCGACGGACATATTGATGGTCATGCGCCGCTGATGCGCGGCAAGGCATTGAATGGCTATCTGGCCGCGGGCATTTCGACGGACCATGAAGCAACCGCAGCGGAAGAAGCACTGGAAAAAGTCCGCAAGGGCATGACCGTGCTGATCCGGGAAGGCTCCGTCTGCAAGGATTTGGAAGCTCTGGTTCCGCTGCTGAATGTTGCAACGTCGCCATTCTTTGCTTTCTGCACAGACGACCGTAATCCGCTTGAAATTGCTCATGAAGGACATCTGGACTTTCTAATCCGCCGTGCGATCGAACTGGGGGTTGAGCCGCTGGCAGCATATCGTGCAGCCTCACTTTCGGCTGCCAATGCCTTTGGTTTGCGGGACCGCGGTCAGATTGCTCCCGGCAAGCGTGCGGATGTTGTGCTTCTGGATAATCTGGAGGCCTGTCTGGTGTCGGATGTTATTTCTGCCGGGCGTTTGGTCACGGAGGCTCTGTTTGCTGAACGGGAGATTATTCCGCCAGTGGGGCTGGGCAGCGTGAAGCTTCCGGGTGCGGTTATCGCGTCAGATATGGAGATACGGGGCAGCGGAACAGATCGCCCGGTGATGGGGATCATTCCGGGGCAGATCATTACAGAATACCTGCGGCTCACGTTGCCGGAAGAGAACGGGCAGGTTCTGCCAGATGTACCGAATGATGTGGGCAAGGTCTGTGTCGTGGCGCGACATGGCCATAACGACAATATCGGCAGGGGTTTTGTGAAAGGGTTTGGCCTGAAGCACGGAGCACTGGCGTCATCTGTCGGGCATGACAGCCATAACATCTGCGTTGTGGGTACCAACGATGCGGATATGGCGACTGCTGTGAACCGGCTGGAAGCGACGGGCGGCGGATTTGTTGCCGTTCAGGATGGCAAGGTGCTGGCAGAATTGAAGCTACCTGTGGCTGGTCTGATGAGTGATGCCCCGTTCGAGCAGGTTCGTGACGAACTGATCGTGTTGCGGAAGGCCGCGAAGGACATGGGTGTTTCTCTGGAAGAGCCGTTTCTGCAACTGGCTTTCCTGCCTCTTCCTGTTATTCCGCATCTCAAGATCACAGATCTTGGAATGATTGATGTTCGGACAATGGAACTGGTCTGAAACGAAAAAGACCCGCTCCTGTGAGGGAGCGGGTCTTTCTTATCGAGCCTGAAGAAAAGGCTGATCAGTGGGTGGAAGCACCCGTCGCATTGGCAATACCCTGCTGTGCGCTGGTTGCCGCATGGGACGTTGCATGGCCAACAGCACTGACATCCTGGCCTGCGCCGCGCGTCGTGTTGCAGGCGGACAGGGACACTGCCGTCCCTGTGAGCAGGGCAGAGACCAGCATCAGGCGAGCGAATGTGGATTTACGGGTCTTGGTCATGCGGGCATGTCCTTCTGTTCTGTGTGTCAGTTCAGGGCTAAAAGCCTGTCATGTCAAAAAGTTGCGTTTTTAAGTGCTGACCCGCGCGGGCAGGAACGGAAAAAGGCCTGAGAAGTGTTAGAGAAATTTCGTTGGGCCAAAGCGATCTCCAGAGTGTTTCGCCGTAGCGTGGGGCATTCGTCAGAAAGATCAGTCCTGATTGTGGACTGCAATTTTCCAAGGCCTCTCCATGATTCTGGCTCGATGGATCTGGATGCGATGATCCACTCTCTGCTTCGGCTGGGATGCAGGGTCAGCTTTCTGGCGCTGGGAGAATATTTTCTGTCTTCAGAGCAGCGGGATGCAAGTGCTGCTGCGGTCTATCGATCCCTGGGGGTTAGGTGCCTGACACCTGGACATGACGCAGTGTCCCCCGGGTGGGACGGGGTTGACGACGCCCTGCGGCAGATCGGACCGGATATTGATGCTTGCATCCCATGCCGGGTTTGCTGTGGAGGTGCGGCATATGATCGGCTCCGCGCCGCGTTCCCCGCTGCCCGCACGATTTTCTACACGTGTGATCTGCATTTCTTGCGGGAGGAGCGGGCAGCCCGCCTGTCAGGCGATGCTGCTGCGCTCAAAGCTGCTGGAGTCACGCGGGATAATGAACTCGGGGTTATCCGCCGGGCTGATGCGACACTTGTGGTGTCCAGCTATGAGAAGGATCTTTTGAGGCAGGAACTTCCAGAGGCGCATGTGGTGCATCTGGCCTTTCCCAGACCATCCGCCGAAGGAGGGCGCTGGGAGGACCGCAAGAATATCGGCTTTATCGGCAATTTTGGACATCGGCCGAATGAAGATGCGGTGCGCTATTTCTTGGATCATGTCTGGCCGGATCTGTCTGCCAAAGTACCTGAGTGCAAGTTCCTGATTGTGGGAGCAGGTTCACCGGATTGGCTGATAGAACAGGCGCAAAACGATGCACGTCTGGTTGTGCTTGGGCATGTGCCGGATCTGACAGGCGTGTTGAAAACACTCAGGGTGACGGTTGCCCCGCTTCGGTATGGAGCAGGGACGAAAGGAAAAGTGCTGACCAGCCTGTCTCATGGCGTGCCGTGTGTCATGACATCCGTTGCGGCTGAAGGTTTTGGCTTTGGGCCGCAGTTGAGAGAGTTGGCTGTTGCGGATCTTCCGCAGGATATGGCGAATGCCATTGTCGCGCTTTACACGCAGGCCTCTCGATGGGAGGTCGTCGTTCGTCATGGGCGTGATCTGATATCGCAGCATCATACGCCCGAGAAACTTGATGCGGCTTTGGATCAGTTGTTGCGTATTGATGCAGCAGGCCGCTGATCCAAGAAAAACTTACAGAGGTGCCTTTTACCAGGAATCCTTCGCGCCGCCTCCGCCAGAATCTCCACCGCCGGATTTGTAGGAGTTTCGTTTCTTATCGCTGCCGGACGCGTTGGCGTTATTGCGCGAAGCGGCCGACAGAATATTGATCAGCAGGCTCAGGATGACGTCCCAGGGAATGCTAATCAGAAAACGGTCAAAGATTGAAAGTGGCAGGCCCTGAGCTTCGCGGCGTTGAGCGCGGACGGTAAAGCCAGAGCCAAGAGCAAACAGCACCATTCCTCCGACACCGAGTGCGAGATCAAATCCGTTGATGTTGAAGTCCGTATCGGATGTGGCCTGCTCCTCGTGAACCTGCGTCTCGCTTTTGCGCAAAATGTCGGCGATGGAATCCAGCATCCCGTTTAGCGCGGCGCCATAGTGGCCGGCTTTCAGGTCTGGCTGGGCAGCATGCAGGATATTGAATGTCTGAAGGTCCGTCAGATCGCCTTCAAACCCATACCCGACTTCGATGCGGGCCTGATTATCCGGAATATCCAGAACGATCAGAAGACCGTTGTCCTGCCCTTTTTGACCAATGCCGGAGGCATGGAACGTCTCATTCGCATACTGATCGATATCGTCCACATGGCCGGGAAGAACGATCAGAATGTGCGGGTGACTTGGGAGTGTTTGCCGAAGATCCGTCAGCTTCTGAATGAGCTGATCCTGTTCCTGCTCGGACAGGCTCTGATGCGGATCTGTGACGAGTTCGGTCAAGGGTGTGGTCGCGCCTGCCGCACCCGTCAGGGACAGGCACAGCAGGGCAGTCACGGCAAGGACCAGATGCAGGGTGCGCGTTAGAAGCAGGCGGGAAACAGTCGGCACGTTCATCCGGTCCTTCAGTCAAATCAATGCTTGGAGAAGTCTACGACTGGCGGCGTCTGTGCGGCTGGGGAAGCCTCGTAGTAGACGCGCTGATGGTAGCCCATGATTCCGGCGGCAAGGTTGCCCGGGAAGTGCATGACTGTCTGGTTATAAGCCAAAATGGCCTGCTGCAGACGCTGGCGTGCCACGGTGATGCGGTTCTGTGTGCCTTCAAGCTGAACCATCAGGCTCGTGAAGTTCTGATTGGCCTGTAGCTGCGGGGACTGTTCAGCCACAACGTTGATGGCCTTGATTTCCTGTGCGTTACGGGTCTGTGCGTCCAGGATTTTTTTCTGAAGGTCTTCATCGCTGACCGAGCGGGGATCAATGCGGTTCAGGGGCGTTTCACCCGAACGTGCCGCAGCGTAATCCGTCAGGGTGTCATGCTCGTGGGTGGCATAGCCTTTGACTGTGTTGACCAGATTGGGAATCAGGTCGGTCTGGCGCTGCACTTCGTTCTGAAGCTGACCCATCTGTTCCTTGACGTTCTGGTCCGCTCCCATGAAACGGTTATAGCTTGATCCCAGCAGGGCAATAATGCCGATTACCAGAATGGCAGGAATGAGAAGTTTTCTCATCAGGGGTCCTCTTAAATCAAAAAACGGATCATCACTCCGATCGCAGAAAAAAGCGTCAGTCGTGAGTGTCTGTTCTTCGCCTTTATACAACAGGATGGACTGAAGGAAAAAACGTTTCTTTTTAGTCCATGTTTGTGGGCCAAGTATTCCGGTTTCCCGTTATGTTATATCGGTAGAGTGGCCATGTTTTATTTGGCCGCCGGAGCGTCGAGAAACTGGAGAGTGTCGGGTGTTCTGAACACGATGCTTCATGCATCTGGCATGACGCGCAATCATGCGGCATTAAGGCGGCATGAAACTGCGCTTTGCCCCATCGCCAACCGGCTATCTCCATGTTGGTAACGCCCGTCAGGCCGTCGCCAACTTCCTGTTCGCCCGCCGCCATGGCGGCAAGTTCCTCCTGCGTATCGACGATACGGACGTCGCGCGCAGCAAGCCTGAATATGAGGACGCGATCCGTAAGGATCTGGCGTGGCTCGGTCTGGACTGGGATGAAGAGGCCCGTCAGTCCTCGCGGATGGAGCGGTATGCGGCGGCCATCGACAAACTGAAGGCGTCTGGTCGGCTCTATCCGTGTTTTGAGACCGAATACGAACTGAACGCCAAGCGCGAGATGCGCATCCGGGCTGGCAAGGCCCCGATCTATGATCGCGCTATGCTGAAACTGACGCCGGACCAGCGGGCCCGTGCCGAAGCCAATGGCAAGACGCCGCACTGGCGTTTCAAGCTGACGGATGGCAGCCGCAAGTGGCAGGATCTCGTCATGGACGATTGCTCCGTCAAGTTGACGGCGATTTCTGATCCGGTTCTGATCCGTGCAGATGGCACGATCCTCTACACGCTGGCGTCAGTCGTTGATGATCTGGAAATGGGCATCACGCATATCGTCCGCGGTGAAGACCATGTGACGAACACGGGTGTTCAGATCGACATCGCCGAAGCATTGGGTGCAAAGCCGGATCGCTTCACGTTCGCGCACCTGCCACTCTTGCTGGATTCCGATGGCGGGAAGCTGTCCAAGCGTTTCGATGCGCTGGGCCTGAAGTCGCTTCGTCAGGATGGGATCGAGCCGATGTCCATCGTGTCTTATCTGGCCCGCGTTGGGACGTCCGATGATCCGGAAGTCATGACGATGGAAGAGGCGATTGCGGCCTACGAGATCTCCCATGTTTCCAAGTCTGCGGCGCGGTTTGATATGCGCCAGCTTCTGGCTCTGAACCGCAAGGCTCTGCACAATCTGCCGTTCTCGGTGGCGAAGGAACATCTGCCGGCCGAGGCGACTGAAGAATTCTGGAATGCAGTGCGTGGCAATGTCGATCTGACGGCTGAAATCCCGCATTGGTGGGATGTGACGCAGGGCACGATTGTTCCGCCCTCACAGCCGGAAGACCGTGAGTTCCTGACGCAGGCGCTTGAAACGCTGCCTGCCGAGCCTTGGGGAGATGATACCTGGAAGGACTGGACGACAGCCCTGAAGGACAAGTCAGGCCGTAAGGGCAAGACCCTGTTCATGCCGCTCCGTCTGGCGCTGACGGGCGAGGATAATGGGCCAGAACTGCATGTTCTTCTGAGCCTGATGGGACACGCCCGGACGGTGTCACGTCTTCAGGACGCTATTGGCGCCTGAGTGATGAGTGGGAATGCCCGTTTGTCCGGGCATTCCCACTTCCGGGCGTCAGACGGGTTCGACGCTCCAGAAAGCTTCCCAGCTTTCGCCAGGCTGTAGATGCAGCAGGCCCGGCTTTTCCGAAAAATCGCCGCTGAATCCAACGGGTGTGGCGTAGCCATACCAAGGCTCGATGCACAGGAAACCGGCGCCTGGCTTGGTCCAGATTCCAAGATCCTTGAACCCGTCCCAGCGGACACGTAGGCCGCTTGCGTCCGGGCCTGTGAAATTGACAGCCTTGCTGCGGGCATCCAGCAGGATGATGGCATCAGCCTCGAACAGGCTGTCCTGCAACGGAAGAATCCGGTCATGGATTGGGGACGGGACTGCCTCCGGAAGCAGACCATCCGGGCTGATGCGCCGGATATGATCGGCTTCATTCGTGTCAAAGGTCAGGCGATGATTTTCGCGGCCCGTTTCTGGATTCAGGGGCCACATGAATGCCGGATGCACACCAAGGGACGCGTGTAGCGTGGCATCTTCGGACGGGTTGGTCAGAACATAGCCGACATGCAGGCCGGTTTCTTCCATTCGATAAATAAGATGCAGGCGGAAGGCAGCGGGAAAGAGTGCGCGGGTCTCGGGTGTGTCCTCCAGTTCCAGAACGCAGCCGGTTTCTGTCCGCTCAACCCAGTGGAAGAGCATGTCACGTGCGAAGCCATGCTGCTTCAGCGTGACTGGTTTTCCGTTGAGTGTCATGTTTTGCGGCGGTTTCCCGACGATGGGAAACAGAATGGGCGAGTGACGCTTCCAGGCGGGGCCAGCGGTCCAGAGCAGGTCCTGTCCTGAAGCCGTCCGTAAAGAGGTCAGCTCTGCGCCGTGAGCGGAAACCGTTGCCGTTAGGCCGTTTTTGCCGAAGCTGTGTTGAGTATCAGACATGGTGAGGGTGCCTTTCATGCGCTGTGGACGGATCAATCGGCTCGTGGTCGCCATGTTCAGTTGTATGGAACTGGGTGAAGTCGACCTCGACCCTGCCATCCGGGCGGTGATGGATCATGTCCGAGAAACGGTATCCGTGTTTCACATGGCCGATCTCGTAGGCATGTCGTGCGAAGAGTGTCTGGGAGGAGATTTCGTCTGTCCCATCCATCGTGATGATGATTTCCGCATTCTGGTCAATCAGGGTGTCTGCTGACAGGCCATAAAGCGGGCTGGTCTCATCAATCATGTGTGTGGCGTTCAGGCTGATCCGAAAAATCGGCATATGTGACTGGATCAGAGCCAATCGGTCAAAGCGGCGGACAAGCCGGCCATGATCGTCTGGCATCAGGCGCGTCAGGGTCATCTCGATGTTGGCCGACAGGATCAGTGTGCGCCGGCGGTTGGCAATGCGGATGGTTAATGTCGGGATCAGGTCATCATAGGACACGACGGCGACATGGCTGAACAGGATGCGGGCCCTGGGGCGGGAGAAGCGGGCGAAGACGAGCCCGGTTGCCAGCGCATTGAGCATCATCCCTGCGAGAACCTCAAAGGAAACAATGGTGTTGGTTAAGCGTCCTACGGGAGCCATCGTCCCGTATCCGACTGTTGAGATTGTCTGGACGCTGAAGAACACGTCATCCAGGAAATCCCCGTGCGGGACGCCGCTGACGCTACCGGGAATTATGTAATAGAGCGCTGCAAAGGCAACGTTGATCACCAGATATAAAAGGAGGGACGCCCAGAAGAACGTCCCCCATGTCATGGTCATCAGGTGATGGTAGAGGTCTCCGAAGGAGCCATCTTTCAGACCGGTACGGATAATGTCGCCCCGGCCGTTTTCTTCCAGGACGTGAGCGCGGATGCGGTTGGCCGTTTCCGCCACCAGCGCCTCAGGCCGTGGATGCATCCGGTGCCTGTGTCGCCAGTGGATCATGGCCTTACCGTCTTGCCTTTCTGGCGCTGACCAGTTCGCTGACCACGCCATGGAGCGTGCGCAGTTCCTGTTCGGTCACTTCGCCTCGTGTGAAGAAATGCCGCAGATTGCGGATCATGCCCGGTTTCTTCTGCTCGTTCCGCAGGAAGCCGCAGTCATCAAGTTCCCGCAGCAGATGGGACATGAAGTTTTCCAGCTCGCCCTTGGTGGCCACATGCGTCTCATTGGTCATGAGATCACGCGGAGGCGTCATGTCTTCGGTCAGATACCACTCATAGGCCATGACGAGCACGGCCTGTGCGAGGTTGAGGGACATGAACTTCGGATTGAGCGGATAACGGACCAGCGTATCGGCGCGGGCCATGTCTTCGACGTCGAGGCCCGCGCGTTCCGGGCCGAACAGGATGCCGGTGCGCAGGCCACGCGTAGAGGCCACACGGAGTTCTACTGCCGCTCCGCGTGCGGTCATGACCGGCTTCACGACATGACGGGGGCGGGGGCACGTGGCGAAAACGCGGTGCAGGTCAGCCACGGCCTCATCCACCGTCTCGAAAACCTGTGCGTTGTCGAGGATGCGATGGGCGCCAGAAGACGCAGGCCAGGCGCGTTCCTGCGGCCAGCCGTCCCGTGGGGCGACAAGGCGCAGGTGAAACAGGCCGCCATTTGCCATGGCGCGCGCGGTTGTGCCGACGTTTTCGGCTAACTGTGGGCGCACAAGAATGACAACGGGGTCAAATTCGCCGATCGGTTCCAGATCGGCGCCACCATCACGTCCGGTCATGAAATTATGCCTTCCGCCATGTGGTACCACCAGGGCCGTCTTCCAGCGTGATGCCGTCTGCGGCAAGCTGGTTCCGGATTTCATCCGCGCGGGCGAAGTTGCGGGCTTTGCGGGCTGCCAGACGTTCTTCGATCAGAGCTTCAATGGCGGACGCATCAACGCCTGAGCGGAACCATTCAGCCGGGGAAACCTGAAACAGACCAAGCTGTTTGCCAGCGGCCAGAAGACCGGATGCGGCTTCCTGATCGCCCTGCATGGCGGCGTCTGCCAGCGGGTGAAGGGCTGCGATGGCGAGCGGTGTATTCAGGTCATCGCACAGGGCATCGAGCACGGTCGTAGGAACGTTTGCCCCCTGTTGGGCATCACCGCGTTCAAGTGCCCGATAGAGGCGATCCAGAACGCGGCGGGCTTCTTCCAGCTTCTCCCACGTGAAATCCAGCGTCGAACGGTAATGCGCGCCCAGATACAGGAGGCGCAGTGGTTCAGCCGGGGATTTTTCCAGAACTTCACGGATGGTGAAGAAATTGCCCAAAGACTTGGACATCTTCTCTCCATTGGAGAGCAGCATGCCGTTATGGAGCCAGTGCGTGGCGAATTTGCTGCCCGGATAGCAGCACAGAGACTGCGCACGTTCGTTTTCATGGTGTGGGAAAAGCAGATCGTCGCCGCCGCCATGAATGTCGAAGCTGTCTCCCAGATACCGGTGAGACATGGCGGAGCATTCGATGTGCCAGCCGGGGCGACCACGGCCATAGGGGCTGTCCCAGCCGGGCTGATCCGGGGTGGACGGCTTCCAGAGCACGAAATCGCCGGGGTCACGTTTGTAGGGCGCCACTTCGACGCGGGCGCCAGCGATCATGTCATCCAGCGAGCGGCCGGAAAGTTCGCCATAAGACGGGAAGTTCCGGACAGCGAACAGAACGTGCCCTTCGGCTTCATATGCATGCCCGTTTTCGACCAAGCGCCCGATCATTGCCAGCATCTCACCAATATGGTGGGTCGCGCGGGGTTCGATATCCGGCGGCAGAATCCCGAGTGACGCCAAATCTTCATGAAAGGCTTCAGTCGTACGGGCGGTCAGGGCGGAGATGTCCTCACCGTTCTCCTTCGCGCGTGCTGTGATCTTGTCGTCCACGTCCGTAACGTTTCGGACGTAAGTGACGCATGGATACAGCACACGGAGCAGTCGGATCAGGATATCGGCGCCCATCATGGCGCGCAGATTGCCCAGATGCGCCCGGTCATAGACTGTGGGTCCACAGAAATAGACCCGCACATTCTGCGGATCGAGTGGTGTGAACAGTCGCTTTTCGCGCGCGTGGGTGTCGTGCAGACGGAGCACGTGAGGAACGGGATCGGCCATAGATGGGATCAATGCGCCAGCCACCGTTTTGGTGCAACAGGCTTTGTTACTCTTGTCTGTATGATCTTCACTGCGATAGTGAGGCTTATGTGTAGAACCTTCAAAGATCCGACTTCCTCACGCGGGCATGCTCTTGCCCTGCTGCGCGTGGCTCTTCCGCTTGCACTTTCCCAGCTTTCCGAAATGTCCATGGGCGTGACGGACACCATTCTTTTGGGTGGTCTGGGGGTTGCTGAAGTGGCCGTCGGTGGCCTAGCCAATACTTTTTTCTTCACCACCATGGTGACCTGCCAGACCATTCTGGGTGGAGCGGGCGTTCTTCTCTCCCATGGTCGTGGCGCGGAAGATCACGGCCGGGATTCTCATGACGGTCGCAGCGTCATGAGCGCTGCGTTCGTTCTGGCGCTCCTGATCTTCATCCCCTGTGCGTTGCTATTGTGGTTCGTGCAGCCATTGTTTGCGTGGCTGGCGGAACCGGAGGACGTGGTGACGCAGGGCAGCCACTTCATTCATATCCTTCTGCTGTCCCTGCTACCGGATCTGGCCGTGATCGGCGTGCTGCGTGTGGCTCTCCCATCGCTTGGTGCGGAGACGCTTCTGCTGTGGATCATGCCAGCTATGGCGATCTGCAATGGCATCACCAATGCGGCGCTCATTCATGGCTGGTTCGGATTGCCTGCGATGGGGATGTACGGCTCGGCCACGGCTACGACCCTGACGGGCTGGGCGATCAGTTTTGCCCTGACCGGATTGTGTCTGATGCATCCGCGAGTGCGGGCCGTTATGAAGCCAGCCCCTGTGCGCTGGCCTATCATGAAGGAGCTGTTGAAGCTCGGTTTGCCCATGATGATGGGAGCAGCGGCCGAAATTCTCATGTTTCAAATCACAAGCCTTCGGGCGGGGCAGCTTGGAACCCAAAGCCTTGCGGCCCATCAGGTTGCAGTTAACGTCAGTGCACTGCTGTTCATGGTGTGTCTGGCGATTGGTCAGGCCACCAATGTCCGCGTGGCGTACTGGCGTGGGTCTGGCCGGATGGATCAGAGCCGCAGGGCTGCCTGGACCGGGATCTGGGTAGTACTGGTCTGGTCCGTGCTGTCGTCAGCCTTGTTGCTGATCTGGCCAGAGAAGATCGTGAGCCTTTATTTCACGGGTCATGCCCCGGATCCGGCCACGGCTGCGCTGGTGATCACGCTGATGAAGATTGCCGGGATCTACCAGATTGTGGACGGACTTCAGGTTGTGTTCAGTGGCGCCCTGCGAGGCTGCGGTGATGCCGTGTGGCCGATGGTAATTGCTGTCACGAATTATGGCCTGATTGGCCTTGTCTTTGGGGGGTGGTTGGCCTTCCAGCAGCACTGGGGTGCGGAAGGCCTTTGGGTTGGCATGGCGGCAGCGCTCACGGTGAGTTCTGTCGCCTTGGGAGTTCGGCTGTTCAGCGTGATGCGGAAAGCCGAGCCTGTGCCATCGTAATCAGATAGGCCACGAACCCAGCTGCGGAGAGGAGCGCGGCGCCCCAGCCGATCGATCCCAGACCATGCCCTGAACTCACCAGATAGGCCCCGAGCCATGTGCCCGCAGCGTTGGCAATGTTGAAAGCCGAGTTGTTCAGGGATGCGGCAAGGGTTTGGGCATCTCCTGCAACTTCCATCAGATGCGTTTGAATGGCTGGGGAAATGCCGATCAGCGTTGCCGGGATCAGGAACGTGATCAGCAGCATGGCGACAGGGAATGGCAGGAGTAGCCAGAACCCGATCATGAACACGCAACTGGCAGCCAGAGAGAAAAGGATCGTCCGGTTGATATTCCGGTCCGCCATGGCTCCGCCAAACGAATTGCCAGCAACCATGCCGAGCCCCCAGACGATCTGATAAAGCGCAACGGCCCAGTCTGGGAGATGCGTTACGTCTGACAGGGCAGTAGTAAGGAATGTGTACACTGCAAAGAGGCCACCAAAGCCGATGGCGCTTGTCAGAAGCGTCAGGAGCACCTGAGGCCGTTTGAAAGCGCTAAGTTCAGCCAGCGCATTTGCGTCTGGATGGGGTTTGTCGCGTGGGGCGAAGTACCAGAGTGCCAGGAAGCAGAGCAGTCCGAGCACCGATATGACGCCATAGGCCACGCGCCAGCCAAGATGATTGGCGGCGTAAGTGGATAAAGGTGATCCCACGACTGTGGAGATCATGATGCCTGAGAGAACACGCCCTACGGCCCGACCGCGCCTTGCGCGCTCAACCATGGACGCACCAACAAGAGCCGAAACACCAAAGAAGGCACCATGAGGAAGCCCAGTGATGAAGCGCATGACTTCAATGTCGAGCAGGTTCGGCATCAGGATCGTGCCGATATTCCCCACAAGGAACAGCACAAGCATGGCCAGCAGGAGTGTGCGACGGGGGAGTTTTGCACCAGCAACCGCAATGAGGGGTGCTCCGACCACGACACCCAGCGCATAAGCTGAAATGACGGAACTGGCGCGGGAAATGGAAATACCAAGGGAATGGGAGAATTCGGGCAGAAGGCCCATCATGGCGAATTCGCCAGTCCCAATCGTAAATGTCGCCAGCATGAGAGCAAACATGGCTGGCTCGACACCGTGGGGTGGACGCACCCGCTCGACATCGACTGGTTCGATTAATTCCATAAGGAAAAGGTCCGGAATAGGGGGAAACCCACCTACCATCCGGACCCTGAAAAGCTAGCCGGACACATTCACATGGAAGCGTCCGGGCCGGTCAGCTCAATTCTCCGTTGGCAGGCGAATTGTCTGGCCCGGATAAATGTCATCCTTGCTCGTGACAAGCGGTTGATTTGCATCAAGCAGCTCATCGCCAGAAATATCTTCCGGGAGCTTCTCAGCCACCTCATCAAGGTTCTGACTTGTCTTGATTTCGAGGAACTTCGGATCAGGCGTACCGGGGGGCACCTGGATTTCCGCTTCGACAGCAGCCACGCCTGCGACGTTGCCCGCCGTGAGGATCATCTGGTCACGGGCTTTGGCGGAATCGGCCTTGCCACGCAGATAGATCGTGCGGTCATCAATCACGAGATGCGACATGTGCATCTGCGCGAGGCCGAATCTCTTGAAGGCGCGCTTGATGGCGCTCTCGCCTGGCTTGGGCGGGGGCGGTGAATCCAGAGACTGGATCAGCCCTTCGAGGGAACCCTCGGCAATGCGGCCAGCCTTGGGATTGAAGCGATAGATTTTCATGGGCAAACTCAAAAAGACATGGCTCCCGGATTCAGGGGGAGTACCAGACCGTTAGCGCAAATCCCTAGGGAAGGGTTGCGCGCTTTATAGGCCTCCGATGTGAGAAAATAACAAGGGTCAGAATCGTCCTTTCATTGACATGGGAGAGTGAGACCTGTTAGGCGCGGGTCCACTGCCGGAAACGTGGACGTACCGGCCGGACCAATAAAGCGGGTTTCTGTACCCCGCAGGCTCCGGTTTTTGGGTGCGCGCCCGTCTTTCCCAATTCGGGGAGAGGCCTACCGGTGCAACAAAACGGCTCGCCATGCAGCATGGGGCGGGCCTGATGTATGAACAGGGGTTAACCCATGTCAAAGCGTCTTGAGAGCAAGTACAAGATCAATCGCCGTCTCGGCGTAAACCTTTGGGGCCGTGCAAAGTCCCCTGTGAACCGTCGTGAATACGGTCCGGGTCAGCATGGTCAGCGTCGTAAGCAGAAGCCTTCTGACTTCTCCATCCAGCTGATGGCCAAGCAGAAGCTCAAGGGCTACTACGGCAACATCAGCGAGAAGCAGTTCCGCAAGTATTATGACGAAGCCGTCCGTCGCAAGGGCGATACGTCCGAGAACCTGATCGGTCTGCTCGAGCGTCGTCTGGACGCCGTTGTGTACCGTCTGAAGTTCGCGATCACGCCGTTCGCAGCACGTCAGTTCATCAGCCATGGCCACGTTACGGTCAACGGCAAGAAGGTGAACATCCCGTCCTACCTCGTGAAGGAAGGCGACGTCATCGAAGTGCGCGAGAAGTCCAAGCACCTCGCCATCGTTCTCGACTCCGTGCAGACGGGCGAGCGCGACACGCCGGAATACGTTGAAGTCGATCACCGCCAGATGAAGGGTACGTTCCTGCGTACGCCGGTTCTCTCTGACGTGCCGTATCCGGTGCAGATGGAACCGAACCTGGTCGTCGAGTTCTACTCCCGCTAATTCCGATCCCGGGTCTTCGGGCCCGGATCAGCAAGCGACCGGAAAACGCCGGGCGGGTCATCCCGTCCGGCGTTTCTCATTTTAAAGCCCCCGGCTTCCAGTCTCTCCCGGAGTCTCCATGTCCGAAGCTCTCAGCGCCGAAATCAACCGCGAGATCGCCCGTCGGCGGACTTTCGCCATCATCTCCCATCCGGATGCCGGTAAGACGACCCTGACCGAGCGTATTCTTCGGGCTGGTGGTGCCATTCAGCTTGCCGGAAACGTGCGCGCCAAAGGTGAGCGCCGCCGTACCAAGTCTGACTGGATGGGTATTGAGCGCGATCGTGGCATTTCCGTTGTGACGTCGGTCATGACGTTTGAATACGGTGACTGCGTTTTCAACCTGCTTGATACGCCGGGCCATGAAGACTTCTCCGAAGACACCTATCGTACCCTGACGGCTGTGGACTGTGCGGTCATGGTGATTGACGCCGCGAAGGGTATCGAAGACCGAACGCGCAAGCTCTTCGAAATCTGCCGCCTTCGCGATATTCCGATTATCACGTTCATCAACAAGATGGACCGTGAGGCGCAGGATTGCTTTGCGCTTCTGGACGAGATTTCCAACTCTCTGGCCCTGGACGTTTCGCCTGCTACGTGGCCGATCGGCCGTGCTGCGACGTTTATCGGTACGTTCGATATTCGTACGCGTGAGGTTCACACCAAGGACCCGGTGGACGAAGCCGATCCGCGGATGGTGCAGCTTCGGGAAGACCTTGAGTTGGTGGAAGCCGCTCTGCCTGAATTCGACCGTGAGTCTTTTGATGCCGGGCATTTGTCTCCGGTGTTCTTTGGCTCGGCCATGAAAGAAATCGGTGTGACCGATCTTCTGGATGCACTTGTTGCTTACGGTCCGGCTCCGCGTGCCCAGCCGACAGAAACCCGTGAAGTTCAGGCCAGTGAACAGCAGGTGACGGCGCTGATTTTCAAGATTCAGGCCAACATGGATCCGAACCATCGCGATCGTATGGCTTTCGCTCGTGTGTGTTCGGGACGTCTGACGCGCGGGATGCGCCTGAAGCATGTGCGGACTGGCAAACAGTTTGCCCTTCATACGCCGCAGTTCTTCTTTGCGCGTGATCGCCAGTTGGCTGAAGAAGCCTTTGGCGGGGATGTGGTTGGCATTCCGAACCATGGTACATTGCGTATTGGCGATACGCTAAGCGAGAGCGAAGAGCTGCGCTTCACGGGGGTACCACACTTCGCGCCTGAAATTCTGCGTCGTGTTCGTCTTGATGATGCCATGAAGGCCAAGAAGCTGCGGCAGGCGCTGGTGGAACTGGCTGAGGAAGGCGTTGTGCAGCTTTTCCGTCCGCAGGATGGCCTGCCGCCAATTGTCGGCGTGGTGGGAACGCTACAGCTGGATGTGCTTCAGTCTCGGCTGAAAGGTGAGTACAGCGTGTCCATCGGGTTTGAGAGCACACCGTTTACATTGGCGCGCTGGATCACGGGTAGCCGTGAAAAAATCGAGGCGTTCATGATGATGAATCGCTCATCCATGGCGGACGATCTGGATGGGGACCCGGTTTTTCTCGCCAGTTCCTCTTTCATGATGCGTCGTACCATCGAAATGAACCCCGATCTGGCATTTCATGACATCAAACAGATCGGTCTGGCGCCGGTCTGATTTTCAAACCTCGCTCCTGCACAGGGAGCGAGGTTTTTTTATCGTGATTGTCGCACGTGGTTTCTGTGCCTAGTCTCCTTGCTTAAGCAAAATGAAAAGAGTGAGGCTGCGGCCATGTTGCATGAAAATCTGTCGGATTGTTCGGGAAAATTCTCTTTTCGACAGGTTGATGTTTTTTCGTCTCGCCCCCTCAAAGGTAATCCGTTGGCTGTTGTTCTGGAGGCCGATGGCTTTCCGGAACAGAAGATGGGAGCTTTTGCCAACTGGATGAATCTGAGCGAAACGAGCTTTCTGCTTCGGCCCATAAATCCGCAGGCTGACTATCGTGTCCGGATCTTCACGCCATCTGGCGAATTGCCATTTGCAGGGCATCCAACGTTGGGGAGCTGTCATGCCTGGCTGACTTCCACCGCCCCGCCAGAAGGGCGGGATATCGTTCAGGAGTGCGGTGCGGGGCTGGTCAGGATTCGGCGAGATAGCGGTAGACTTGCTTTCGCGGGGCCGCCCCTTATTCGAACGGGTGCCGTTGAAGAGGATGTACTGGCGCGTATCAAGTTGGGTCTTGGAGTGTCGGATGCCGATATTGTTGCCGCGCAGTGGGTGGATAACGGTCCCGGATGGCTTGCTCTTCTTCTGAAAAGCCACACGACAGCACTGGCGCTGAAACCGGATTTTGCAATGATTGCGGGTATTCGTGTGGGTATCGTTGTGCCTGTACAGGCCGGCGATACTGACTTCGAGGTTCGAGCGTTTTCTGCCGCCGGCTTTGAAGACCCGGTCACGGGAAGCCTGAATGCTGGTATCGCGCAGTGGCTCATCAAGAGTGGAATTGCGCCGTCTTCTTATACGGCGCGGCAGGGAACGGTTTTAGGGCGGGAGGGGACGGTGTACGTCACCCAGGATGGCAATGATATTTGGATTGGCGGGCATGTTGTGACCTGCATCGAAGGTCAGTTGTCTCTGGAGGAATGACCCTTATGTAAGTTTCAGAAGGGCCAGAAGATCGTCTGGCGCTGTTACGCTTGGTGCTTCACAGATGAGGCGCCGACCGGCCTGAAGAGCTTTACGACGCGCCTCCGTACGGCTTTCTGGCGTGGAGCAAAGCGTATAATCCGCGACTTGAGCGAACCCGATAGTCCGGCGGATCATTTCGAGACCACAGAAACCGGCTGTGTCCCGTAGAATGTTCGTCAGGAAATCTTCAAGCATCTCTTCGCGCTGAGTATCGTCTGATAACGCCCAGACGTCTCCGCCACCCGTTTTCAGCAGAGCGCGGAGTTCATTTTTAAAGCTGCTCCAGAACGCGATGATCTCGGTTCTAATGAAATCCTGCTTGTGTGGCGCGGCGCAGGCGTGAAGGGCCAGATTGCCCAGATAAAGTCCGCAATCGAAGCCGACTGGGCCCATCGTGGCGAACTCGCCGTCAATCACGCGGACATCATCGCGATGCAACATGATGGAGCCTGTGTGGAGGTCTCCATGCAAAAGGGCTTGTCTTGCCGTCAGAAAGCGATCCTGAAGTGTGCCGACTGCACGGTGAAGGAGCTTATCAGCCTGCAGGGCTTGTACATCTGGCAGAAGAGCTATTTCGGGCTCCGGGTTGCGGGAGCAAGGGCGGAATGGGTCGGTGAGGATCAGATCGACAGTGATGCGGGTGAGGGCCGTGTTGCCCGAAAACTCCTCCAGGAGTTTTGAGCCGACTTCAAAGGGGCGACTGATCCAACTCGTTGCATGTACGCCCCGGGCGACATACTGGCCTATGGTGGCCGAAAAACCGGGTTGCGCGTCATCGCGGATCAGGGCAGAGCGCAGGACCTCATGTGGCGTCAGGCATTCCATGACGAGCAGGAACATCTCATCATCGTAGAAATACAGCTCTGGCGCGGCCGGGCGAACCGCGTCTGCCGTCGCGCGCATATAACGGGCTTCATACAGCGCACGTTCCAGAGGCATAGGCCATTCTGGTGCCACGCGAACATGAGGCAGAGCCTGCTTGCAGCAAAGCTGCCCATCCGGACCGGCCACAATAAAAACCGTGTTCAGATTACCGTCGCTGACTTCGCGGATCGTCCAGTCTGCCGGGTTTCCACCAAGGCGAGATGCAAGATCGGCATGCTCTGTCAGCCAGTGTCGAAGGCTGGAAGTATCGAGAGTGAAATACGGCATCAGGACAGTTCCAGCAGAGCGGCCAGGGTCGGGACCATTGGGCCTTCAGGTATGTGGTCTGGGCGGATCAGGTGCAGCGCGCCGTATTCGGCGTTGCCCTGTTCGCGGCATCGCTTCTGAAGGTCCTCAAAAGTCAGGGAGACGTCAATGCGCATCCCGATATCCACGATATGGGATGAGGGATGCTCACAGGCCAAAAGGGACGGTCCAACCCTGCATTCCGCTGGAACGAGCCCAAGTTCTTCTTCAAATTCCGCCAGAAGCTGCGCGGCGAGATCTATGGTGCTTTCCTGTGCGCGGCTTTCAACATTTCCTGCTGGAGCGCCCTGCCAATATCCAGGAAGATAGATCGAAGTCTCTGCGCGTCTGCCAATGACAATGCCGTCTTGCGTAAACATCAACCCCACAACGGCCAGTGGGCGCAGGATGTGCGCTCCATAAACGTCTGGTTCTTTCATCTGTGCAAGAACGCGACGGTATTCGGACCAGTGGCCGTGAATGCGGGCTGGGGTGATTTCATCGGCACAGAAGACGCGGCCATTGTAGAGGTTGGGATAAGCCGAAAGTGCCTTGGCCCAGACGCGCGAGACAGCCTCTTCCTGCTCAGTCGTCAGGGGAGGGAGAGGGCGGTCAGCCGACACCCGCACATCTGGCTGAAGTGGTGTGATGGGCCAGGATAGGGACTGCGGCATGTTGGAACCTTGAACGATAGACGGGAAGCACATGTCTTCATGAGGCATAATTCCTTTCTGGAAAACACTTTCCCCGATGTCGCTTCGCTCAAGGCAGATGCAGGCGCACAGAAACGGGACAGTGGTCAGACAATCCTTCCGGCGCACTATCGTTTTGATAGGTCATAACCCGCAGACTCTCCGGGACGAGCCAACTGCGGGCTTCGTTACCAAGGAGGATGTGGTCGATGAAGTACTCTCCATTCCAGCAGGGACTGGCTTTGCCTGCTGTGGTGAGAAGAACGGGCGCATCATGCTCGATCTGCTGCATGAGTGGGTCGTGCATGGTCAGGCGGCGGTTGAAGTCACCGAGAACAGCATAGGGTTCTCCTTCGTCCTGACGCTCTGCAATCCAGTCTTCCAGGACTTGGAACTGTTGATACAGGGTCGGGCAGGAATGTTTGCGCTGAGTGAGAGGCTGATCCCAGCAGCCGGTTTTCAGATGCACAACCAGAATACGGAGATGGCTTTTCCCGTCTGATACCGTGACATCAAGTCCGGTTCTCAGATGGTGGGGCGCATCGGGAGCGGTAACATCCAGGGCTGAGAGTTCTTCATTCACCGTCACGTTCAGCGGGCGTCTGACGGCTAGGCCGACACGCTGGATAACGGGCGCGTTGGACAGAATGATCTGGTAGGTTTGGGGATCGAAGACCTGCGCTGCAGGTTCGGGGCCGTCCACTTCCTGAAAAGCAATGAGGTCTGCGTTCAGGTGGGTCGCGTATTGGTGCAGCCGAATGAAGTCGCTGGGTTTACGACCATGAACATCGTCGGGGAGTACTGGATCTCCCGTCTGGCGAAGGGAGAGCCAGTCCAGATTCCAGGTTGAGAGCTTGATGTCTCTGGCCTGGGCTGGAAAAGCCTCGCCGCATAGAAAACATGCGGCGAGGGTTAGTGTGCAAAGAAACCTCAGACGGCTTCTTTCTGTGTTGCGCCCATTTCCGAAAGAACGCTTTCGATGGAGCAGGTCGTGCGGGTTTTCTCATCCAGAATGAGAATTTCACCCTTCGGAATGTCGTAGAACCAGCCCTGCAGGGTCAGTGTGCCCTGAGAGAGGGCGCGAACGACCGCGGGATGGGTTCTCAGGTGAGCAAGCTGAAGCAGGACGTTGTATTCTGCCAGCTGGCGGATGTCCGCCGGGCCAGCATCGTCTGCTTTCAGATCACCCATAGCCGCGCGTGCTGCTTCTGCGTTGCGCAGCCAGCTGCGAACAGTTGGAAGAGCGTCCAGCTTCGGCGCGTTCAGGTCCAGCAGGGCGTTCATGGCGCCGCAGTTTGAGTGGCCGCAGATGACGACGTTCTTCACCTTGAGTGCCGCAACGGCGTACTCGATGGCAGAAGACACGCCACCCAGCATCTCACCGTAAGCCGGCACGATGTTGCCAACATTCCGGACAATGAACAGCTCACCCGGTTCAGTCTGGGTGATGAGGCTCGGGCTGATCCGACTGTCGGCGCAGGTGATGAACAGCGTGGAAGGAGACTGGCTGGAGGCCAGGCTCTCAAAAAGCTCCGCACTGTCAGGATAGACGTCCGTCTCGAATGTACGGACACCGCTCAGCAGTTTTGCCAGAGTATCACGACCACAGGCCATGGTGTTCTCCTTTTTATAAACTAGTGAGCAGTTAGGAGGCTTTGTCAGGGCAGGTAAAGCAGTAAAACGGTAGTCTCATGATTTGTTACTGCCCTGACATCTGTTGTCGTTACGGTTTATGACGCAGCAAGGTGCTCGCGCAGCTTTGCAAAGACTTCATCTGCATTTGCATTGGGGCCACCAGCCTGCGCCATATCTGGCCGTCCGCCGCCACCTTTTCCTCCCATGACTTCAGATGCTGCACGGACAAGCGTGACAGCATTCAGTCGGTCTTTGAGGTCTGGTGTGACGGAAATCACGATGCTGCCCCGGCCATCGGCTTCCGAAATAAGAGCAACAACGCCAGATTCGATCTGCTTGGAGATGCTGTCCGCCAGGCTTTTGAGTTCCTTGGGGCTGACGTCTCCCAGATTGCGAGCTGAAAGTGTGATGCCGTTGATAGTTTCGGTTGCAGCCGTACCTTCACCTGTAGCCAGTTTCCGCTGCAATTCTGAAATCTGGCTGTTGAGCGATTTACGCTCTTCCAACAGAGCCGAGACCCGTGTGACGGCATCAGAAACAGGAACCTTCAGAAGATCGGCGATCTGCTTCAGGCGGCTTTCAGTTTCAAGTGCCAGATTTTCTGCGGCAATTCCGCAGACGGCTTCAATACGACGAACGCCCGCAGACACACCGCTTTCTGATACGATCCGGAACGGGCCAATTTCTCCCACGCGACCAACATGCGTGCCACCACAAAGTTCGATAGAGTAGGCGGGACGGCCTTCCTCTCCGACGCCCATGGAAACAACGCGCACTTCGTCGCCGTATTTTTCACCGAAGAGCGCCATTGCACCCTCGGCAACAGCCTGTTCCTGCGTCATGAGGCGCGTTTCGACGGGCGCATTTTCACGGATACGGGCGTTTACTTCGGCCTCAACAGCCTGAAGTTCTGCGTCCGTCAGCGGGCGAGGCTGGCTGATGTCGAAGCGTAGGCGTTCAGGGGCGTTCAGGCTGCCCTTTTGAGTAACGTGCGTGCCGATCTGGCGACGCAGGGCCTCATGCAGAAGATGCGTTGCTGAGTGATGGCCACGGACGGCCGTACGGCGACCATGGTCGATCTCTGCATGAACGGCCATGCCAGGCTTCAGTGTGCCTTCGACAACCTTGCCGTAGTGGACGATCAGATCGCCGTTGCGCTTCTGGGTGTCCGTGATTTGCACCCGCAGACCGTTCGCTGTGAGTGTGCCGTGATCGCCAACCTGACCGCCGCTTTCGCCATAGAACGGTGTCTGGTTCAGCAGGATGGCAATAATGTCATCGCCAGCGGGCGCTTCGGCGAGTTCGTCGTTTCCACGGAAAATGCCCTGCACTTCTGCATCGGCTTTTTCAGATACATAACCCAGGAATTCGCTGGGGCCATGCTTGTCGCGCGCGTCGAACCAGACGGTCTCGGCTGCCGTATCGCCGGAGCCGACCCACGCAGCGCGAGCACGCTTGCGCTGTTCAGCCATGGCTGTTTCGAAGCCGGATTCATCGACAGTGCGACCCTGCTCTCGCAGGGCGTCCTGCGTCAGATCGAGCGGGAAGCCAAAAGTGTCATACAGCTTGAAGGCAACATCGCCCGGAAGAGCCTGGTTGTCTCCGAGGTTACTGACTTCATCGGACAGAAGGGTCAGGCCACGTTCCAGAAGGGCTGTGAAGCGCTCTTCTTCACCCTTCATCGTTTCAGTGATGAGGGCCTGATGCTGCACGAGTTCCGGATAGGCTGCGCCCATTTGCTGGATCAGGGCAGGAAGCAGACGGTAGAAAACTGGTTCCTTGGCGCCCATGATGTGCAGATGGCGCATGGCGCGGCGCATGATACGACGCAGGACATAGCCCCGGCCTTCCTTGGACGGGAGAACGCCGTCAGCGATCAGGAAGGCCGTGGAGCGGAGATGATCCGCCACCACGCGATGGCTGGATTTGAACTGTCCGTCTGCATCCTGATGCATGACGTCAGCAGAGGACTCAATGAGCGCGCGCATTGTATCTGTGTCGTAGTTGTCGCGCTTGCCCTGCATGATTGCAGCGAAACGCTCCAGGCCCATGCCCGTATCGATCGAAGGACGCGGCAGATTGTCGCGGGAACCATCGGCCTGATCCAGGAACTGCATGAACACGAGGTTCCAGATCTCGACGAAGCGGTCCCCATCTTCGTCCGGGCTGCCTGGAGGGCCACCAAAAACACTGTCGCCGTGATCGTAGAAGATTTCGGAGCAGGGGCCGCACGGGCCGGTGTCGCCCATCCGCCAGAAGTTGTCGGACGTACCAATGCGGATGATGCGATCATCGCTCAGGCCGGCGACTTTTTTCCAGAGATCTGCGGCTTCTTCATCTTCAGCGTAAACCGTGGCGAGAAGCTTTTCCTTGGGGAGGCCAAAGTCTCTCGTGAGCAGGTTCCAAGCGAACTCAATGGCTTCGGCTTTGAAATAATCACCGAAGCTGAAGTTGCCCATCATCTCGAAGAATGTGTGATGGCGCGCGGTGTAACCGACGTTGTCGAGATCGTTATGCTTGCCGCCTGCGCGGACAACCTTCTGAGCGGTTGTGGCGCGGGAGTAAGGGCGCGTTTCCTGGCCGGTAAAAACGTTCTTGAAGGGAACCATGCCAGCGTTCGTAAACAGCAGGGTGGGGTCGTTCTGCGGTACGAGGGGCGCTGAAGGAACAATGCGATGGCCGTTCGACCCGAAATATTCGAGGAAGGCTGAGCGGATGTCGTTTGTGCTGGTCATGGGATGAAGCGTCAGATTCCGGAGAAAACGGGAAAAACCAGCGTTACTCCTAGACCATTGTGAGCAGCTTGGAAATGTGCGCCTCAGGGCGCCTTATGCTCAAGGGTTTCCGTGCTGGGGTGTGGAATGGGCATTTGAGGCTCGGGGTCGGGAGAGGTCAGACCCGCAGCCGGGATTTCCACAGCCATTTGCATGAGTTCCATCGGGGTTTCGGGAATTTTAGCTCTGAAAACCAGCCGGCGGGAGAGGTTGAAATTGGCCATCATGCCGCAACCCGCACCAATCGCGAGCGCCGTAACAGGATGTCGGACGGTAAAGGGTACGAAGGCGTAGAGTAGGAAGACTGCTCCGCGGTTCAGAAGGAACCCGAAGGCATTCGCGATCAGGAACCGAAGCCACTGAAGGATCAGATGCTGGTTATCGGCCGCCGAGGTTCGAAACGTCCAAGCGCGGTTCAGAATCCAGTTGACGGTGGCGGCAACAAAATAGGCGGCAATGGTTGCAGCGATAAGGCCAATTTCTGGCCGCAAAGCCTCCACGCTTCCCCAGTCTACGAAGAAGCCAAACGCTCCAACGATCCCAAATCGAAGGAATTGATCAATCACTTGCGGGCGTGAACGTGGATAGAAAATTCGGGTGCGTCGCAAGTGAGCGTCTCCGGGTAAGCTATAGGTATTGCTCTAGCGTGCGCAGATTTACGGTGCAAAGGCCTTAAAACAGAAAAAGGCGCCCCGAAGGACGCCTTTTCCAGAAACCCGGAGCCCGAGGGCTCCGGCGTCTTTTTCAAACTGAATTACTTCAGGATGATTTCGACGCGACGGTTCTGCGGCTCGCGGGTGTTCGGGCCGGTCGGAACCAGTGGCTTCTGCTCACCGTAACCATGGATGTCCACAGCAGCTGCCGGAACGCCATCACGGATCAGCTCAGCCTTAACGCTCTGTGCGCGGCGGAGGGACAGACCCATGTTGTAACGCTCACCGCGCGGGCCCGGGTGGGCTGCGGAGTTATCGGTGTAGCCGTTAACTTCGATGCGCGTCGTCTGGACGTGCGTGGAAGCCTGAGCTGCCTGAGCAACGATCTCACGAGCGCGGCCCGTCAGGTCAGACTTGTCCCAGTCGAAGAACACGAGGTACGTACGAGCTGGCGTCGGAGCCGGCGGAACGATGACCGGAGCCGGCGGCGGCGGCGGCGGAGCTGTGTCGAACGCATAACGCAGACCCAGGATGAACTGGTGCGAGAAGCGCGGGTCGAAGTTTACGTTGCCCTTGTGAACGCCAGAGCCGTTGTAGGCTGTGGAGCGGTACGGGCCATCAGCAAACTGCTGACCGATGAAGCGGTATTCGGTCGTGACAGCAAGACCCGGAACGCCCGGAATGTCGTAAGCTGCACCGACGATACCCTGGTACGCGAAGCTGCCCTGCGTGCCACCGATACGGTTGACGGAACCATTCGCATAGTTCGTCGTGATCGGGTTGTAGTGCTGCCACAGGTAGCCAGCGCCAACACCAACGAACGGCGTGACAGGAACGTTCAGGCCGAAGTGGGCCAGATCGATGTCATACAGGACGTTGACGAAACCGCCATAAGCCTGGTCAGAACCGTTCGTGGAACCGTGAACGGCCGTCGGCGTGCGGTGGTTGATCTGGGAGTAGTTGTACACACCCTCCACTTCAACGCGCAGACCGTTGCCGAAGCCCCAGCCGAACGAACCGAAGCCCGTGAAGCCGTCCTTGTGGCGGAGGCGTGAGCTGCTAGCGTTGTTGCTAGACGTGCCGTCAGCCTGCGTGGTTGGTGAGAAGCGGCCGTGCTGCTGCTGAACCAGGTTGTAACCACCGCCGATGTTGACGTACGGGCCGGTGATCGTGCTGGCCATGGCAAGCGACGGTGCGGCGACCATCGACGTCATGGCAAGGAGTGCCGTGCGGAGACGCATGTTTTCGTCCTCTTAGTGACTAACGTTTCGAGCCGTTGGAAAAACTGCTTCAACCAACGGACCCAGCGCGATGCATAAGCGCATATAGATCGGGGAGTTCCCTAGGACAAAGCCAGACAGAGCCTTCCAGACCTACTCGGGTGGAAGGAGTGACAAAAAAGTCACATTTCATTCCGCCCGCTTCACGATCTACGCCTCGCGTCCCTGCTGCCATAGCTGAACACTTGCAGGGACGCCAGCGTCTTCCGGGAATTTGTGCTGCTCAAATGCAGTTAAAAAACAAAAAGTTAGGCTAAACCATAAAGGACTGTAACGGTCCTTATGCTGTGCAGCCTTCATTTATCAGTAAGTTACGGACGGTATCCATTGGAACGTCACGACTTGTGAATGCTTTGCCAATACCGTGCAGAAGAACAAAGGAAATTTTCCCGTCTTGCATCTTCTTGTCCCGAGTCATGTGATCGAGAAGTACCTGCGCTGAGAACGGAATATCAAACCAGTCAAAGCTGACTGGCATGCCGAGGGTGCGTAAATGTTCGTCCAGGCGGGAAAGGTCTTCCTCTGGCGCATATCCGAGCTGAACGGAAAGAGCCATTGCGAGGTGCAAACCTATTGAAACTCCTTCGCCATGCAGAAGACGCCCGTCATAACCGAGCTCTGCCTCAAGGGCGTGACCAAAGGTGTGACCAAGGTTTAGCAGGGCGCGACCATTCAGTTTCGCCTGCTCACGTTCATCAGCGGCGACAATAGCGGCCTTGAAAGTACAGGCACGTTGAACCGCTTCCGCAAGAGCTGCCGGGTCTCCGTCAAGAACAGATCGTCCATTGGTTTCACACCATGCGAAAAGATCCGGGTCTGCGATCAGGCCTGACTTCACAATTTCGGCATAACCCGCAACTCGCTGTCTGCGTGGTAGAGTCGCGAGTGCAGAGTTGTCTGCGAGAACGATGACGGGCTGATGGAATGCGCCGATCAGATTCTTGCCGGAGGGTGAATTGATACCGGTTTTTCCGCCGACGGAACTATCCACTTGCGCGAGAAGAGTCGTGGGAATCTGGATGAAGGGAATCCCGCGTAAAGCTGTCGCGGCTACGAAACCGGCCAGATCACCGACGACGCCGCCACCAAGGGCGACGATTGTCGTGCCGCGTTCGATTCCCAGCGACAGGAGGCGCGTCATGACCTCGCCGTAGCAGTGCAGGGATTTGCTCTCCTCGCCTCCTGCCACAGAGATGACGTCTGCCTGGATGCCTGTCTCCTGGAAGGACAGAAGCAGGCGGGAGAGGTGGAGAGTGGCAACGGTGTCGTCCGTGATGACGACAACCCTCTTCTGGCGCAGGTATGGAGCAACCCAAGCTCCTGCCCGCGAAATCAGGTCCGGCCCGACCAGAACATCGTAGCTGTGCTGTGCAAGAGCTACAGGCACTTTTTGGGGATGTTGGTATTCTGCGAGGGTTTCACGGACGCGCTGCACGCCTTGCTCCACGGTTTCGTCTCCGCAATCAATAATGATGTCTGCTTCCGCATAGACAGGGTAACGAACGCCCACCAGTCGGGTCATGACCTCTTCCGGGCTGCCTTGAGCGAGCAGAGGTCTGCCGCCGCGGCCCTGAACGCGTCTGAGCAGAACGTGCACAGGCGCGCGAAGCCAGATCGACACGGCATGCTGACGAACGAGATGGCGCGTCTGGGCGTCCATCCATGCTCCGCCACCCGTGGCGAGAATGCAGGGCGGGCCTTTGATCAGGCGTTCGATGACCCGGCGTTCGCCCGCACGGAAATAAGCTTCTCCGTGACGGGAGAAAATTTCCGGAATCGTGCAGCCTGCGGCGCGTTCAATTTCTGCATCCGCATCGACGAAGGGCAGGCGGTAGAGCTGCGCCAGACGGCGGCCTACGGTGGTTTTTCCAGCTCCCATCATGCCAACCAGAACAACAGTGCAGGTCGGGACGGGAAGAGATACCGCCGGATCGGCGGAAAGTGAGGGTGGCAGAGGTGACATGCTCTGCTACCTATCATAGGAGAGGGCATCACGTCCTGCCCGCACTTTGAGACCTGAACATAATGGCACAATCTGATCGTTCATCTTCCCGTTTGCCCATGATTGCTGGAGTTGGTGCTCTGGTTCTGGTGGTGGTTCTGGGCGGACTTTTCCTGCGTCTGGGGATGGGGGTTGTCCCGCCTGAGCAGACACAGGTTCACAAAGAGCTGCCAGGGGCGATGTTCGCCACATCCGGTTCTGCTGCTGCGGCTCTTCCGGCGATGCCGCCGGTTCCGACAGCTCCGGGCGCAGGAACTGCTCAGCCTGTTCCGGCTCCGGTTGCTGCGGCACCCGTGGCTCCAGCCGCTCCCGCTCTGACGCCATCCACGCCGCTGCCCACAATGCCTGCACCTAAGCCTGCTCCTCTGCAGGGGGCTGCTGTTCCGGCGCCTGCTGGCGTTCCCGCGCACTGATCAGGTTGGCCTGACGCATGTCAGAGGTGGCTGATCGGCATGTCGAGGCATTTCTTGAAATGCTTGCGGCAGAACGGGGCGCAGCTCTGAAAACGCGTCAGGCCTATGCCTCTGACCTCGCGGATTTTTCCCGTCATTGTGCTCCAACGTCTTTGGCACAGGCGACGGGAGAGCAGGTCAGGAGTTATCTGACATCACTGTCACAGGCTGGGATGGCTGCCCGTACGGCAGCGCGCAGACTGTCCTGTCTCAAGCAATTTTATCGATTCCTGATGTTGGAATCGATTCGGACCGATGATCCAACGGATCGCCAGCAGGCTCCGAAAGTCAGTTCCTCGCTTCCTCGTCCTCTGGATGAGAAAGAAATTCGACTGCTTCTGGAAGAAGGCACCAGAAGGCACGACAGTGAACGGCGTGATCTGCTGTCCCGTGCTGCTCTGGAACTTCTTTACACTACAGGCCTCCGAATTTCAGAACTCCTGTCTTTGCCCGCGACATGTGTGAAGGCAAAGGGTGAAATGCTTCTCGTGAGAGGCAAAGGCGGCCGTGAGCGGTTGGTTCCTCTGTCTCGCAGTGCGCGGCAGGCTGCTGAAGCTCTGGTTCACTATGACCGGGACTTGGGAAGCCCGTATCTTTTCCCAGGCAGAAATCCTGACAAGCCACTGACCCGGCAGGGGTTCGACAAAATTCTGCTGGCCTGCGCGCTAAAGGCGGGAATTGACCCTGAACGTGTGAGCCCGCATGTGCTCAGACACTCCTTTGCCAGCCACCTTCTGGCCCATGGCGCGGATCTAAGGGCGCTTCAGATGCTGCTGGGGCATGCGGATATCGCGACGACCCAGATTTACACACAGGTCATGGCGGAACGTCTGAGGCAGCTCGTGACGGCGCATCATCCACTGGCGAAAACCCGGCCTGAAGACTGATCTGCCCCGTAAAGATCCGGGGGGCTGTTTCCGGATGCGTTGCCGTGCTATCCGGCAGCCATGCGCCAATTCCTAGATTTCGAGAAGTCGGTCGCCGAACTCGAGACCAAAATCGACGAACTCCGCCAGATGGGCAGCCAGGAGAAGGACTCCGGCACCAGCGGCATCAACATCGATGACGAGGTTGCCCGTCTTTCTGACAAGGCGGACAAACAGCTTCGTGCAACCTATGCAAAGCTTACGCCATTGCAGAAGGTGCAGGTTGCCCGTCACGCCCAGCGCCCTAAGGCTCTGGACTATGTTCGTCTCCTGACAACAGACTTTACGCCGCTGGCCGGAGATCGTGCTTTCGGAGACGACAAGGCCATGATTGGTGGTCTTGCCCGATTCCGTGGTGAGCCGGTTGTCGTGGTTGGGACGGAGCGTGGTCACGACACGGAAACGCGTCTGCTTCATAATTTTGGCATGGCCCGCCCGGAAGGATATCGGAAGGCACAGCGCCTTGTGGAAATGGCCGGCCGTTTCGGGCTGCCGATTCTGAGCTTCATCGATACAGCTGGAGCGTGGCCGGGTATCGACGCCGAAGCGCGCGGCCAGGCCGAGGCTATCGCGCGCTCAATCGATATCTGCCTCAAGGCTCCTGTCCCTCTGATCGCAACCGTGATTGGTGAGGGTGGTTCCGGTGGTGCGATTGCTATCGGCGCGGGTGATCGTGTGCTGATGCTTGAGAACTCGATCTATTCCGTTATTTCGCCTGAGGCCGCAGCGTCCATTCTCTGGCGTGATCCGAAGCTCGCTCCGGCTGCTGCTGAAGCCCTGAAGCTGACAGCGCAGGATCTTCTGGGGCTTGGTCTGATTGACCGGATCATTCCTGAACCCATCGGTGGGGCGCAGCGCCTTCCGGATGACGCCGTGCACGCGGTGGGTAATGTGATTGCCGAAGAGCTGCTGGAACTCCAGAAGCTGACAGGTCCGGCTCTCGTTCAGAAGCGGCGGGACAAGTTCCTGGCTATGACCCGAGGGTCTTTGAACTGATACGAAAAACCGCTGCCCTTCGGAGCAGCGGTTTTTTTTGGTCTTTACGCCTTGTGAGGCGGATCTCCGCTGATCGGATCGCGCCCATGCGCCATGATCAGATCATGCAGGAGAGAGCCCGCATTCTTAACTGCTGACGCATCGTATCCTTTGGCGACCAGAGCTGTCCCCGTCGTGCCGTTCGTCAGGCCGTACGGATATGACCCAAGATCAATTTTCGGGAACTGTTCCTGCAAATGACGCAAATCGTCCGCAAAGTCCCCCTCCTTCAATCCCGCCGCATGCCAGCTTACGGACGTCAGGGGTGGGCCTTTTTCCATCTTGGGAACCAACGATTCTACCATAGAAGCGAAAATGGACGGGACTCCGGCCATGACGTGCACGTTGCCAATGCTGAAGCCGGGCGCCGCTGAAATAGCATTTTCAATGGGTGTTGCGCCTTCCGGGAGCATGGCCATGCGCTGGCGGGCTGCGTTGAACTTTTCTTTCCCCATGATGGCTTCAAGCTTCTGGAATGTCGGCTCGTGACGCAGCAACGGAACGCCCATGGCCTTGGCGATGCATTCAGCCGTGATGTCATCATGGGTGGGGCCGATGCCGCCGCATGTGAAGAGTATGTCGAATCGGTCTCGGCATTCTGTGACCGTTCGGACGATGTGGTCTTCGATATCCGGAATGACACGGACTTCCAGAAGCCGGATACCCTGGGCATTCAGCGCGCGCGCCAGAACCTGTGTGTTGGCATCCTGTGTGCGACCGGAAAGGATCTCGTTGCCTATGACGAGCAGGCAGGCGTTTTTTTGAAGCATGAGTCTCGTCCTGATAGTCTGTGCAGCGAACGTAGCGCGTTGTGCAGCGTTGTCGAGCAGGGTCGGACGTCTGGCCATGCCCATTTCAAACAGGACACTCATGAGCACTCTGAAGCACCATCTCCCTGAATGTATTCTCGATCTGCGTGCAACGCTGGGTGAGGGACCCGTCTGGAGTGAGGCTGAAAAGTCGCTTTATTTCGTCGATATCATTGCTGCCAAGGTCCATCGTTTCACGCCGGAAACAGGGGAGCACAAGACGTGGGATGCTCCGGACCGTCTGGGCTTTCTGCTGCCGGTTGCAAACGGAACTTTCCTTGCGGGCTTACGCGATGGCCTGCATGGCTTTGACCCTGAAAGCGGAGACTTCGAAGCTGGCCCCAGGATTGAGCCTGACATGCCAGGGAACCGTCTGAACGATGGTTGTGTGGATCCGCTGGGACGTGTGTGGTTTGGTACGATGGATGACGGGGAAGAAGAACCGACTGGCTCCATCTATCGTGTGGTTCATACGGAAGACGGTCTTGAAATCACGCACCATAACGAGGGGTATATTGTCTCGAATGGTCCGGCTGTCTCGCCATGCGGGCGTGTCCTGTATGTTTGTCATAGCCCGAAGCAGACGATTTATGCCTTCGATATTGATGAGAACGGAGATCTCTCGAACGAGCGCGTCTTTGCAACGCTGACGAAGGGTTACCCGGATGGAATCGTTACAGATAGCGAAGGCAATCTGTGGTGTGGCACCTGGGGAGGCGGTCGCGTCGCGCGTTTCCGTCCCGACGGCACAGAATTGCCATCCATTGACATGCCCGTGACGAACGTCACGAAGGTTGCGTTTGGCGGGGATGATCTCAAGACAGTCTTTGTGACGACGGCGCGCAAAGGTCTGGATGAAGATGTTCTTGCCAAGGAGCCGCAGGCCGGATCGCTGTTTGCGTTTCGCACCGACATAGCAGGCGTGCCGCAGAATCAGTTTCAGCTGAACGATTGATCAGCAACGTGCAGCCGGAATGATTGAAGCGGTTCCGGCTGTTTATCCCAGAAGTTCCTGAAGGAGTGGGATGAGTGGTAGATCCGGATCTGGCATTGGATATTTTGCCAGATCGGCTGCCTCCACCCACGCCAGCGCCTGCCCTTCCCGTGGGGCAGGAACGCCGCGCCACCGACGCACGACATAGAGCGGCATCAGAAGATGAAACGGGCCTGCATTTTCACTGACGAAGGTGAAAGGGGCGAGGCAGGCGCCTGTCAGATCGACGTCCAGCTCCTCTTTCATTTCCCGGATGAGAGCCTGTTCCGGTGTTTCGTCCCGCTCGACTTTTCCGCCCGGAAATTCCCAAAGCCCAGCCAGACGTTTCCCTTCAGGGCGGCGCGCGAGAAGAATACGTCCCTGCGCATCCAGCAAAGCTGCTGCGACGACCAGAAGAGTCCGTGGTTTGCGTATTGGTGCGGGAGCGGACAGTTGATCTTCCAGTGCAGCCGGAGAAGCCGTTTCAACTGGGGCCGGTATGTCGAGTTGAAGGAAGTTCGACCGCGTCAATTCGTGCACAATGATGGGGCATTCGGTCCCACGTGACACAAAGCGGCGGCTGGAGCGGCCGGTTTCCCGAAAGCCAAGTTTACGGAGGACGGCGGAAGACGCGGGATTATCAACCGCGACGTCTGCCGTAAGCTTCTCAAGCTTGAGCACCTGAATGGCCCATTCCGTGACACGTCGGGCCGCAGATGTTGTCATGCCCTGTCCCCATGTGGCGGGGGACGCCCAGTAACCTAGAGAAGCAGAGCGCCTGTCGTCCGACAGGACCAGCCCGACAGCTCCCAGAAGAACGCCGTCGCGCGTGATGGCAAAGTGGTGAGCGCTTCCCCGGGAACTGTCCTCCAGCGTGGAGGCAATCCATTTCTCAGCAAGGTCACGCGGGTAAGGGAAGGGAAGACGACTGAGCATGCGGACCACGCTCCAGTCGTTCACGAGGCGATGGACGGCTGGCGCGTCTTCCGGGCGAAGGGGACGTAAAAGAAAATCCCCCGCTTTCAGTTCAGGTGTCATGTCGGCCTTGTTGTATCCTGCTCCTCAGGAACACCGCAACGTGCCAACAGTCGGCGCAGCGTATTGATGACAGGGAAAACTTCCTGATTGTGGTCTCCGCCCAGTTCGTTCCAGGCAGCCTGTTCGAGCTCTACGATATCACGGTCTTCCTTAAAGATCCGTTCCGTAAAGGCGACAAGGAAGGGCCATGCCATATCCAGAATGACGCCGACTTTCGGCTTGCGCACCGAGAGGAGGCCGAAAACGCGACAGGTTTTCTCTTCTGCATCCTGCGGCACATAGACGATCCACAGATCCATGACGGGCGGTTCGTCACCCGTGGCAATCCTCAGGGTCTGGTAAGGATACTCTGTCCGGATCGTCATGACGTCGCGGTGAGCGTAGCGCTCGCTTGCGTCCCGACGTTCACCGAAGATCAGCGCTTCGCCCCAGGGTTGCTTGCCGCTTGTCCGTGCGAAGCTGTAGCGGGCCTCTACGAGGGTGGGCTCATCCTTGCCACCAAGGAAGCGGGGCTTCATCTGGCCCATCTGCTTCATGTGCATGAACTGATGGTTCATATCCATCAGGTTCTCATGCATAAAACTGTAGTGACAGGCGACTTTCTTGCCGAAACGGCGCGTCTTGTAGGCTGGGTCACGAACGGAGCCGAGTGACGGGAAGGGCGTGGTTTCTGCTTTTGCCGGATCACCTGGGAAAATGAAGATCAGGCCGCCTTCTTCCCGGCAGGGATAGGTCCGCACACCATTCGGAAGCTTGTTCTTGCCCAGATATGGGACGTCAATGCACCGACCGGAGCGGCCATAGGCCCAGCCATGATAGCAGCACTGTACCGCTTCACCACTCACACGGCCAAGGCTGAGGGGAACCTGACGGTGTGCGCAACGGTCTTCCAGAGCAAACACATTGCCGTCCAGGGGGCGGACGAGCGCAATTGGCTGGCCAGCGTAGCGTGTGCCTATGGTTTTCCCACTTTTTAGCTCATGAGACCACGCGACAGGGTACCAGTAGTCCGGGTTGGAACGGATACGACGCAGGTCCGCATTGTGTCCTTGGGGTTCTGGAGAGACGCTGCTGACAATATCAGCTTCTTCTAAGGTACTCTGCGACATGGATATCCCGATCCTGAGTAAAGACGGGCCTTCAAAAGGCATGTTTTCTAAACGAGCCTAACAGGCAAAGGGTTCTCGCAGGAAGGGGGCAGGATGTATCAAGGGAAGTCGCGTCATTTGAGCAACATGAGGCGGGAAAAGCACAGACTAGATGTCATGGAAACATCATCCCGGGGATCAGAGGCTTTGCCTATGAGTATTGCTTGGCTAGGACACCGCTTCCTTTCTTCTTACCCTTAGTTCCCGGAGTATTGGCCTCAGTGCGCACGAAACCCCTGCTTCTGTCTTCCATTGCACTGTTGGCTATTCAATCGCAGGCACATGCTGCTGAGACGACAAAGCAGGTTGCGCCGGGTCATCGGCATGCGCCATCCCGTCATGGCGTGACGACACCGGTAGCACCCTCGAAGGTGCCTGCTCAGAAAACAGCTGTTCCAGCGAAGCACCCACAGCGGACAAATCTGGAATCCCGGTCGACAGAAAGCGTTTCGGTCACGGCGCGCCAGTTGACCGGTCGCGATGCGGAACAGGCTGTTTCGAAAGCCGTCATGCGGCAGTTTGTGCCGGGAACCAGCCCTTACCGCATGCTGGACCGGATGCCGGGGGTCAGCTTCACCTCCACGGATCCATTCGGAATCGACAGCTTTGGTGCCAATCTTTACGTCCGCGGGTTCTTCATGAATCAGATGGGTGTGACGGTTGATGGCGTGCCTCTGAACGATCAGACCTATCAGTCTGTGAGTGGCATGAGCCTCGCTTCTGCCATCATTCCTGACGATATCCAGTCCATGCGGATGTCTCAGGGGGCCGGATCCGTCGAACTACCATCCACAAACACGCTGGGTGGAACAATCCAGATCGGGTCGTCTGATCCGAACGACAAGCGTGGCGGCAAGGTCAGCCAGTCTTTTGGCAGCTATAATTCTTATCGCACCTATGTTCGGCTGGATTCCGGCAAGCTGAACAGCTCTGGTACGAAGTTCTACACGTCTTATGCCCGTACCGACGAGGGCATGTGGATGGGGAGTGGTGACCAGTTCATGCAGCAGGTTGATGCCAAGCTTGTGCAGCCCATCGGGCAGCGCAGCCGCATGTCTGCGTTTTTTAACTGGTCCAGCCTTGCTCAGTGGAACTACCCGGATACGTCCGTCGGGATTTTGAAGAATCTTGGATGGCGGACGCCGCATCTCTATCCGAATTATGGTCTGGCTTACGGCATCGCAAAAGGTACCGCAGCGCTTCCGGCTGGGTATGGTGGCGTGCCGGGTATCGATGGCTCCGAGATCGCTATGTATGACGGCGGTCAGGCTGAAACCAACTACATGGGTGGCCTGCACTTCGATCTGGCTCTTACGGATAATCTGACCTGGAACACAACGGTCTACGGTCACAGCCAGACCGGCTATTACAGCTACACGGACTCCGAAGACCCATCCCCGAACGGTGCGCCATTCTCAGAAGAAGTCTGGCAGAACCGTCAGGAACGCTACGGTCTTGATACGAGCCTTCGCTACAAGTGGGGACGCCACACGATCGAGGGCGGTGTCTGGTACGAGAACAACAACCAGCAGGCTGGCCTGTTCAATTACCAGCAGCCATTGCTGGGTGAGGGCGCGCCGCTCAAAGCTGTTGGTCCGTATGATGTTTACGGTCGTGCTTTTCTACAGGGTTACAATTTCGACTGGACGACGAATGTCATGCAGTTTCACCTTCAGGACAGCATCCGCCTGACCGAAGGTTTGACGCTGCATGCCGGATTTAAATCCATGGTGGCAACTACAGCGGGCGGTGCAAACTATAACAACGCGGATTGGACCGGCTCTGATGAGTTGCCGAATGGCTCGCTAACGGCTTCTCAGGCCTTCCTGCCGCATCTTAATCTGGACTGGCACATCAACAACCACCATGAGCTGTATGTGGATGTGGCCGAGAATATGCGCGCCTACGAAGTCTCGGCCTATGGCGTGGCGAACTCGGTTTATTCGGTTGAAGATCAGACGACCTTTCAGGCGCAAAAGAAGTCTCTCGAGCCGTCCAAAGCCTGGGTCTATCTGGGTGGATACCGCTACACGTCCAAGTATCTTCAGGCGAATGCGACCGTTTATCATGCCAGCCTGATCCATCCGATCCTTGCAGCGGCTGTTGGGTCCCTGACCAATCCGGTGTCTCAGGTGATCGACTTCGGTCATATTTCCATGACGGGTGCCAATGGCGATATCACGTTGACGCCGATCGAAGGCCTGAGCATCAGCAACAACCTGAGCTACAACAAGGGTACCTACGACCGGGACGTCGATACGGCGGGTGGTTTCTATGCGCTGGCGGGCAAGAACATTGTCAATTACCCGGCCTGGATGTACAAAACGTCCGTGTCCTACACCTGGAAGGGTGCGACGGCGCACTTCGACGCCAACTACTATAGCCGCCGCTACTACAGCTTCATGAACGATACGTCCGTTGGTGGATACTGGTTGGCGAATGCCGGTATGCAGTACCGTTTCGGCAAGCTGAGTGTGCTGAAAGACGTCACGGCGAGCTTCAACGTCTATAATCTGTTCAACACGAAATATATCGCCATGATGGGCCAGAACGATAATCCTGCGACAGGCGATTATCAGTCTATGGAACGCGGCGCAGTTCGTGAGTTCTTTGGAACAGTCAGCGCATCGTTCTAAGTATGTTCAGAGGCTGGGAGACACAGGTCTCCCAGCTTTTTTTAATGCCGCTGTAGCCAGTTGGGGTCTGTTGCACGATGAGCGATATCGGCAAACCAGCCCTCTTTCTCTGATTGAGGAATGGAATATCCTGCTGCATAGGCGGCTACGAGAACGGGCTTGCCTGTAGGGGGAAGCAGGATCGCTACATCTCCGGACGCTGCCCGTTCCACGGCTGGATTGTAGCCGGGTTTCACAGTCCATGTTCCGGTCTTGTGACCGATGCGCCATCCTTCTCTCAATCCGGCAGGCATACGTTTTGGACCGGTTGTGGTGGCCAGGAGCCATTTGAGAAGCTGGGCCTGAGAAGCCGAACTCAGATTGTTGCCATAGAGCGTGTTCTGAAGGTTCGAGACCATGGCGCGTGGCGTGGTGGTGTCTCGCAGATCCCCCATCGGAGCACGGTTCAGCGCCGTTTCATAACGATCCACTCTTGTCACTGGGTCATGATGATCGCGCAGCCAATGTGTGAGAGCCGCCGGGCCGCCAAGCCTCTTCAGAAGGAGGTTTGCGGCGGTGCTGTCGCTTAGTGAAACTGTTGCAGCGCAAAGCTCTCCAACAGACAGGCTGGCATGAGCGGTTTTTGAAGCCGCGAGAGCATCTTTGACCGCCGGGGATGCGGAAATGAGATCCTTGCGGCTGAAGGCAATCTCTCGACCCAGGTGTTCACGGCCGTAGTCCGTTCGTGACAAGGTGGCAGCAGCCAGCAACCATTTGAATGTGGAACACATGGGCAGGTGCATGTCTGGGTTTTCACCGAGTGTTCGGTTTGTTTCCAGATCCAGTGCCCACCATCCGGATTGCTCCTGCTCGCGGGGTTCTGCTGATGCAATGTGTGGAAGCGCAGTGAACGCGCAGGTAGCTCCCGCGAGAAAAGAACGGCGCTTCATGAGTTTGAAATTCATGAGTTTGGAATACCGAGGTCTGCGCTCAGGTCATCAATGAACTGCGCCGCGACACGTCCAGAACGACTGCCACGCGTGAGAGCCCACTGAAGCGCTTTGCGACGTAGGTCTTCTGGCGAAACAGGAAGCTTGCGGGTTGCTGCATAAGTCTGAACGATATCCAGATATTCGTCCTGGCTGGCACCATACAAGCCAATCCAAAGACCAAAACGGTCTGACAGGGAGACTTTTTCTTCGATGGCTTCAGACGGATTAATGGCACTCCCGGTTTCGTTCTCGATCATGTCACGTGGCATGAGGTGACGGCGGTTCGAGGTTGCATAGACAAGAACATTGTCGGGACGTCCGCCGATACCACCATCCAGAACGGATTTGAGGGATTTGTAGTCAGCATCCTGGCTTTCGAACGACAGATCATCGCAGAACAGGATGCAGCGGCGATCGGTCGTGCGGAGAACGGCCAGAAGTTTCGGCAAGGTGGAAAGCTCATCACGCTGGATTTCGATGAGCGCGAGCGTCGGCTCTCCCTTGGCGCGCTGCTCGGCGTTCACTGTGGCAATCGCAGCCTTCACCAGCGAGGATTTGCCCATGCCGCGAGCGCCCCAGAGCATCACGTTGTTGGCCGTGAAGCCTTCCGCGAAATGACGTGTGTTCGTCATGACCTGTGAAATCTGTCGCTCAATCCCCCGAAGCAGTGAAAGGGAAACGCCGGAAACCTTCTCAACCGGAGCAAGCGTTCCCATCGCGGCCTGCCAGATAAAGGCATCATGGTGCTTCAAAATATCAGCACTTGGCGGTTTGGGGCTCATGCGTTCGAGGCTGTCTGCAATACGTTCAAGGACGTTGAGCAGGGCGTGATCGGTCATGGAATTCGCTTTGTGCCAGTGATGAAGGAAGCGCCCGTCCTTGACGGGGAAACTCCGGACGATATGGTCCCCGCACGTTTCACTCAAGACTGGACCAATATTCCATGAGCAGTCTGTTCATTTCTTCCGCACAGGCCGCCGATGGCGGCGGGCTCCTCGCGAACCCGACGGTGCTTCAGTTCGCCCCGATGATTTTCATCTTCGTTGTTTTCTACTTCCTGCTGATCCGTCCGCAGCAGCAGCGTCAGCGCAAGCTCCGTGAAGAGCAGGGTGGTCTGCGCCGTGGTGACAAGGTTGTGACGGCCGGCGGTATCGTTGGCATCGTGCAGGCAACCCGTGACGGCAGCGACGAAGTTGATGTCGAAATCGCTCAGGGTGTCCGTGTGAAGATCGTTCGCACCACGATTACGAACATCGTCTCTCGCGACAAGGCTGCAAACGACTCCTGACCGGGTCGTAGCGCGCCAAGAAAAACGCCCCGCCGGGAGACCGGTCGGGGCGTTTTCCGTTTTCAGGCTGCTGAAAAACTCAGGCAGACTTCAGTTCGGCTTCTGCGAACTCATAGTTCGCCAGCTTGTCCAGATAGTTCGTGATGTAATCCGGACGGCGGTTGCGGAAGTCGAGGTAGTAGGCGTGCTCCCAGACGTCGAGGCCGAGAAGAGCCTTGCCCTGACCTTCGGCGAGCGGGTTGGAACCGTTGGCCGTCTTCGTCACGGCAAGCTTGCCGGACTTGTCGAGAACGAGCCAGGCCCAGCCAGAACCGAACTGCGTGGTGGCAGCCTGCTTGAATGCGGTCTTGAAAGCATCCACGGAGCCAAAGTCTTCCGTGATCTTCTTTTCAAGCGATGTCGGCAGCTTGCCACCCGTCGGGGACAGGTTCTTCCAGAACAGGATATGGTTCCAGTGCTGGCCGGCATTGTTGAAAACCGGGGCAATGTCAGACTTGCCATGAGAGAACGCGATGATCTCTTCAAGGGACTTGCCAGCCAGTTCCGGTTTGCTTTCGACGAAGCCGTTCAGCGCCGTGACATAGGCCTGATGATGCTTGCCGTGGTGAAGTTCCAGGGTCTCCTGGCACATGCCAGCGCCTGCGAGCGCGTTGGCGGCGTAGGGCAGTGAGGGCAGTTCGAAGGCCATGATGTTACTCCTTGGCAAAATGAAGAAGTCACTCCCTCAGGGATGAGGGGTGACCACTGTCATAATCGATCTCATTTATGAGGCGTGTTGGCAACGCTGTGTTCCATCGCGCCGATGAGAGCTGAGTAGTCCTCGTCAGCGTGCTGGCGGTTGGAAAGGCCCAGAGCCTGATCGGCTATGGCCATGGCAGGCATGAAGGCACCCACTTTACGTCCAGCATTAATCAGAAGGCCCATATCCTTGGACATCAGGCGCGTCGGGAACTGGGATGGGAAGGACTTGTCCTGGCCCATTTTCAGTTTGCGCTTGTGATGGGGGCTGACAACGGCGACCTGCTGAAGTGTATCGAACAGGACATCGCGGTCGATACCCGCTTTCAGGCCGTAGCTCACACCTTCGGCAATGACATTGAGCGTGGCACCCATGACGCCATTCACGACGAGTTTAAGCCGAGCGGCAGAGCCAGCAGGCCCGGCGTGGATTGTCAACTTGCCAATGACATCCAGAATCGGCTTGGCGCGTTCGACAGTCTCGGCATCTCCACCAACCAGCATGACCAGGTCGCCGGTTTCGGCTTCTGGTGTACTGCCGGACATTGGGGCGTCCAGAACGACAAATCCGTTTTCTGCAGCGATCTTGGCAAGAGCCAGTGCTTGCTCCGGAGACACTGTTGACGTGTCGAGCACCAGCTTCCCTGCTGAAATGCCCGCAAGCATTCCATTTTCTCCCTGAAGGGACTGATTTTCAGCCGCATCGTTGGGAACGCAAAGGATGATGACGTCGGCAGCCTCGGCAATGGCGCGCGGGGAGGGAAGCATCTCCGTCTCGTCTTTGCCGCCGGAGGGCGCAAAGGCCACGACGGAATATCCGGCACGGCGGAGATTGGCGCCCATCCGCTGGGCCATGGCGCCGTAGCCGATAAAACCGATTTTTATATCGGGCATGCAAACAGGCTCCTTACGATGCGTTGCTTCAGTTCACGCACTATGGCTGCCAGAGTTTCATTCAGATCGGAAATTGATCATGGCGATTTTTCGCTATCCACGTCCTGCACCATCGGAGATTACCCCAAAAGAGGTTTATCTTTCTCGCCGGGGAATGCTGGGAGGGAGTGCCATGAGTCTCATGGCTGCTCTTGCCGGGACGGCTGAAGCGGACGCTCTAAAAGCACATCCTGGCCCTTATTCGGGAGGGCTAACGCCCACACCGGAAGAGTTCGTAACCGGGTACAATAATTTTTACGAATTCGGGATGGAGAAGGATGATCCTGTTTCTCATGCAGGTGATTTCCACCCACTGCCGTGGACACTCGAAATCTCAGGGATGGTGAAGAAGCCTCAACACATTGATGTTGGGGCACTGTTAAAATCCTCTGACATTGAAGAGCGCATTTACCGCATGCGCTGTGTCGAGGCGTGGTCCATGGTTATCCCGTGGGATGGCATTCCGCTGGCGAAGCTTCTAGCATTGGCTGAGCCTGACAGTAATGCTCGCTATGTCGCTTTTGAAAGTGTTGTCAGGCCCTCTGAAATGCCGGGGCAGAGCAGTGCCTTTTCAGGAATTTCGTGGCCCTATGTTGAGGGTTTGAGGCTGGATGAGGCCATGAATCCGCTCACATTGCTGGCCGTCGGTATTTATGGCGAAAGCCTGCCCAACCAGAATGGTGCTCCCATCCGGCTGGTTGTGCCGTGGAAATATGGTTTCAAGGGCATTAAATCCATCCAGCGTATCCGTCTGCTGGACCGGCAGCCTCCGACGACATGGAACCGATTGGCGCCAGACGAATATGGCTTTTACGCCAACGTCAATCCGCAGGTTGACCATCCGCGATGGAGCCAGGCTAGTGAACGTGTCATTGGCTCCAAGACTCTCTTTGGCACGAAGCGTCAGCCAACACTGATGTTCAACGGTTATGCCGAGCAGGTCGCCAGTCTCTATAAAGGCATGAACCTGCATGAAAGCTTCTAGAGTATCAGGGAAAAGCACTGCTTTTTTACGGAGATACTGGCACGTCGTGCTTTATCCCCTTGGTCTCATTCCGGCTGTCTGGCTGGTCTGGCTGGGACAAAACGGAGAGCTTGGTGCTGATCCAGTCAATGTCTTTGAGCGCAGCTTAGGTCTTTGGGCTTTCCGGTTCCTGCTGATCTGCCTTGCGCTCGCTCCGATGCAAAAAATTATCGGCATCAATCTGCTAAGGTTCAGGCGGTTAACCGGATTGTTAGCGTTTTTCTACGCTGTAATGCATCTGGCCTCTTATCTCGCGCTGGATCTTCAGTTTGATATTTCGATTTTCTGGCGAGATGTAACGCGGCGCCCATTCATCATTTTGGGAATGGTAGCGCTGGTGTTGCTTCTGCCGCTTGCCGTGACATCAAACCGCATCTCCATGCGAGGGCTCAAGCGAAACTGGAAGCGGTTGCATCGACTGGTCTATGTCGCCGCCATTCTGGCAGGCATACATTTCTTTCTCTCGTTCAAAACCCTGAACAGCACGACTGCCTTTTATCTGACGGTAATGGGGCTAGTGCTGATGACAAGAGTGCCAGCGCTTGTGAGCGCTGGCAGGCGTGTGTTTATGCACTCGGGCGCAAGGCGCTCCTGATCTGCGGAATAAGCTTTATCAAAGCATTTTTGCGCTGAGTTAGAAGATCGGGGTCGGCCTCTTCAGAGAGGGGGTGACATGCATCGGCAAGCAGGAGCCCGTCTGGCAAACGTGTAATTTCGCCGGGCCGGAAATCGAGCCGTGTCAGGGGAATGCCACAGGCTCTAAGAACGGCGATATGAGCGCTGATGCCCAGAACCAATACGAGGCGTAGTCCACTCATGTCCTGCAATTCCTCGCACAGCGCGGCACTACAGAACTCCATGTCGGTAGGGAGGGGAACCTGCTGTGGCGGGAGGTGGCAGGTAACGGACGTGATCCGCGCCTGAATGAGAAGCGGATCACGATTGTCGTCAGTGAAACAAATTCCCTGTGCTTCCAGAAACGGCACAAGGGTCTTGGTGGCTTCTTCCGGATCGAGACAGACAATCAACAGCTCAGCGGTAAGAGGCCCAAGTCCCTCCTTTGGGGACAAGAATGACTGGACCTTCGAACGAACAGGTGAGTGACCGTCTGATGGTGTTGAACCGGAAGAAGCCTGGGGCGTCATGTATCGCTGCTCTCGTCACTGTTGATGTCTGCTGGATGACGAACCGGCGGAGCCTGACGCGGTCTCGTTTCTGACTGGCGCCGTGTGAAGGACGGAGCAATGTCAGCCAACTCCACGAAGCGGTCAGCCTGTCTGCGCAGGTCATCGCCGATCATGGGCGGGGTCGAGCGCATGGAAGAAATGACAGTCACGCGTACGCCACGGTTCTGTGCAGCCTCAACAGCTCGGCGCAGATCCGAGTCGCCGCTGATGATGACGGCATGATCCAGTCTGGAGGACTGCTCAAGCAGATCTACGGTGAGTTCGACATCCATATTTCCCTTGATACGGCGTCTTCCTGAATGATCCGTAAACTCTCGGGCATTTTTCAACACAAGGTGGTAGCCGTTGTAGGCCAGCCAGTCTGTCAGGGGGCGGAGTGGAGAATAGTCGTCCGTCTCAGGCATGGCGGCATAATAGAAGGCGCGCTGAAACTGACTCTGGCTTTCAAACAGACTGCGAAGGCTACGGAAATCTACTTCAAATCCAAGGTTGCGTGCGGCGTGATGAAGGCTCGCCCCATCGATGAAGAGAGCGGTGCGTTCGTTTTGACGCAAAATCATATGATATTCCTGGTTGTAAAATGTGTTGTCTCGCCTGACAGAGACAGGCCCCAACGATAGAACATGAAACGATTCAGCCAGCGTTTAAGTTTGGTCAGGATTATGGCAGAAAAGCGGGGCTGCGTTGCATTGGCATGAACAGCATGCTAATGCCAGCCTCTTCTGTATTCATTTTCTATAGTTTTACCCGAAGGGGGCCAGTCGCATGGCGCGTGTAACCGTCGAAGATTGCATCGAGAAGGTTCCAAACCGTTTCGAGCTGGTTCTGCTGGCTGCCCAGCGTGCCCGCGCACTCTCCCGTGGCGAAGAGATGCTGCTCGATCGTGACAACGACAAGAACCCGGTCGTTGCACTTCGTGAGATCGCTGAAGACAAGCTGAACCTTGGTAGCCTGCGTGACGGCATCATCCGTTCGCTCGCCCGCGCTCCCGAGCCGGAGCCTGTAGACGAAGAAGTCATGGACATCATCCCGACGGACCAGAACATTTTTGGTCTGCAGGATGTTTCGGCTGAAGAAGAGCATGCTCATATGGCAGACAACATGTCCGCTGATGAAGCTGCTGCCATTGAGGCAGAGCTGGGTGGCCGGGGCCGCCGCTGATTTTCTCTGCTTTATCCTGACTGAGGGGGGTATGCTTCATGCCTGACGCATCTCCTCCTGTTGAGCGCACCGCTGTCGCGACGGGAGACTTCAAACCTTCCATCAGCGGGCTGCTCCGTCGGATCGAGAGTTACGATCCGACTGCTGATCTATCCCGCGTCGAGGTTGCCTATGATCTGGCAGCCGATGCTCATAATGAGCAGCGGCGGGATAATGGCGACGCTTACATCACTCACCCGATTGCTGTTGCCAATATTCTGGCAGGTTTCCGGATGGACACGACGTCCATCATTGTGGGGCTGCTGCATGATACGGTTGAAGATACAGGCGTTTCCTGTGCCTCTCTGAAAAACCGATTTGGCGAAGACGTTGCATCCCTCGTCGATGGTGTGACGAAGCTGACGCGGCTTGAGCTGCAGTCTGACCGGACGAAGCAGGCGGAAAACTTCCGTAAGCTTGTCCTGGCCATGTCGCGGGATATCCGCGTCCTGATCGTCAAGCTCGCCGATCGTCTGCACAACATGCGGACGCTGCATTATGTGCAGCGCCTGGACCGGCGGCAGCGTATTGCCCGTGAGACCATGGATATCTATGCGCCGCTCGCCGAGCGTATTGGTATGGATCGGGTCAAGACGGAGCTTCAAAATCTTTCTTTCGCTCAGCTTGAGCCGGAAGCAGACGCCACGATCCGTGCGCGTCTAAACTTCCTACGCGGGCAGGGCGCAGACATTATTGAACACATTCGCAAGGAGCTGATTGCTCTTTGTGCGGAAGCGGGTCTCGACAAGGTCGAAGTGACCGGGCGCGAAAAATCTCCCTTTTCAATCTGGGAGAAGATGCAGCGACGCAATGTGGCGTTCGAGCAGCTTTCGGACATCATGGCGTTCCGTCTGCTCGTTCCAACTCGTGATGCCTGTTACATGGCTTTGGGTGCCATTCATGGCGCCTATCCGATGATTGCGGGCCGCTTCAAAGATTATATTTCCACCCCAAAGGCCAACGGCTACCAGAGCCTGCATACGGGGGTGACACTCCGTCACCCCCGTAATCAGAAGATTGAAGTGCAGATCCGCACGGCGGAAATGCATGATCTCGCGGAAAACGGCGTGGCTTCGCATTGGGCCTATAAAGAAGATGCGACGCCAAGCGAGCGTGAAGCCGCAGCGCTATCTTCGGCTTTTGGCGCCGGTAGCCGGAAGTTGCGTTGGGTGCAGGATCTTCTGGATATTCTGGAAGACAGCCAGGCCCCGGATGAGTTTCTGGAAAATACCAAGCTTGAACTCTATCAGGACCAGGTTTTCTGCTTTACGCCCAAAGGGCAGCTGATCTCTCTTCCCCGGGGCGCAACACCTGTCGACTTTGCCTATGCCGTACATAGTCAGGTGGGCGATACCTGCGTCGGAGCCAAGGTGAACGGGCGGCTTCTGCCGTTGCGTCATGAGCTCCAGAACGGTGATCAGGTCGAGATCATGACGGCTCGTGGCGGTACACCGTCGCCGTCATGGGAGCGGTTTGTTGTTACGGGTAAAGCTCGTGCGCGCGTGCGCCGTTTTGTGGCCGCGCAGCAGCGTCAGGTACACTTGGACAATGGGCGTGCAGCCATTGCCAAGGCCTTCCGTCAGGAAGGTGTCGATGGCTCCGAAAAGGTCCTTGACGGAATCCTCAAAGAGCTTCGGCAGAGCTCCATCGAAGATCTTTATGTGGCTGTCGGGAACGGACAGTTGGGTCCGAAGGATGTGGTCAATACCGCATACCCGGATCTGCGGCAGAATGGTCGTGCGCCTCGGATGGTGCCGGGGCTGTCACCGCGCTTTGGTCAGTCGCTTCTTTTAGGGGCGGGGAGCGCGTCTGCGCGTCCGGCGCCTGTTGTTCAGTCCACCAATATTCTCAAGGGTATTGGAACGGGGATTGCGACGAGTTTTGCCGGATGCTGCCGCCCGCTGCCAGGCGACCCGATTGTCGGCATCATAGCGCAGAGCAAGGGTGTGACGATCCATCGTCGTGGGTGCCAGAACCTGTCGAGTTTTGCGGACACGCCAGAGCGCTTCATTGAGGTGGACTGGGATTATGAGGCGCTTGGAAGACGTAAGGATGCGGTTCCTTACACCGCGCGCCTGTCGGTTATTGCGGCAAATGAGCCCGAAGTTCTGGCGACCCTGACCAACACCGCAGCCAAATACAATGGCAGCGTCATCAACCTCAAGATTGTGAACCGTCAGCTCGATTTCATGGAAATCTTGGTTGATCTTGAAGTTCGCGATCTAAGGCATCTCTCGTCACTTATTGCCGCGTTCCGGACTGCCGTGGGTGTGATGCAGGTGGAGCGCGCGAAGGGATGACGGCGTGATTCTTGGCATGGGAACAGACCTGTGCATGATTTCCCGCATCGAACGCAGCATTGACCGGTTTGGAGATCGCTTTCTTGACCGGGTATTTACGGAAGCCGAGCGTAGTCACGCCGAGCGTCTGTCTGGTCCGGCGCGAACGGGAAGTTATGCCAAGCGTTGGGCGGCCAAAGAAGCGTGCGCCAAAGCCTTGGGGACGGGAGTTGCTGACGGTGTGCAACTTCAGGACATTGGGGTTCTGAATGATAAAAAGGGCGCTCCAAGGCTCATTCTTTCCGGCGGAGCACAGCTTGCCTTGGAGCGTCTGACGCCCTCAGGATGTCGGGCAGAGGTCCTTGTGAGCCTGACGGATGACCCTCCCTTTGCATTGGCGCAGGTCATCATTCAGTCTGTTAGGGTTTGAAGCGCTCGCCATTGCGGGCAAGCTGCGTTAAGAGCGTCCCATGACTCAGGAGAAAAGCCCCGTGAAGGGTTCAGAGAAGGCTGGTGAAAAGCCGGCGGCCCGTGAAGAATCTCTGGGAGAGAGTGTGCGCTGGCTTGCCCTTATGGTGCTGGCTGTCGTCGCCGTGCGTTCTCTGGTGTTTGAGCCGTTCAATATTCCCTCGGGCTCGATGATCCCGACCTTGCAGATCGGTGATTTCGTTCTGGTATCGAAATCCAGCTACGGCTATTCACGGTTTTCGTTTCCGTTTTCGCCCAATCTCTTTAACGGACGGATCATGGGCTCTGAGCCGCATCGTGGCGATGTGGCTGTTTTCCGGTTCACCCAGAACACCTCCGTTGATTACATCAAGCGGATTGTCGGGCTGCCGGGTGACCACATTCAGATGACGGGCGGAAAGCTCTTCCTTAATGGAATTGAAGTGCCGCGGACGTCCCTGGGGCATTACGAGGTTGTCGACGAAAATAACCGTCTGCTGAGCGGTGACCGATATCGGGAAGCGCTGCCTGGGAGTGCCGGGCGCCCTCCTGTTGAGCATGATATTCTCAAGCTGACGGACGAAGGGTTTGCCAACGACACGCCAGAATATGTCGTGCCGCAGGGTTATTTCTTCGCGATGGGTGACGATCGGGACGATAGCGCTGACAGTCGTTTTCAGGGCGATGGTCCGGATGATCTCGGCTATGTCCCGATGCAGAACCTTGTAGGGCGTGCGCCGCTTGTTCTGCTCTCCATGGATTTGCGGCATCCGGCATGGCAGTTCTGGTACTGGCCGGTCGAAATTCGCTGGAACCGTTTTCTGCATCCTGTCACATGAAACTTTCACAGGAAGAGGCCATGGAGGCCATGGAGCAGGCGCTCGGTCATCGCTTTGCGAACCGGGATCTGCTCGTGGAAGCTCTGACGCATCGTTCTGCGGTCAGTGGGCGTGATCCTCGTCGTGGCAAACGTACGCAGGGCCCTAAGGGAACCGGTTCGAACGAGCGACTGGAATTCATTGGAGACCGAGTGCTGGGCCTTCTGATGGCAGAGTGGCTGTTCGAACACTATCCGCTGGAGCAGGAAGGCGCGCTGGGTCCGAGGCATGCCCATCTTGTTTCCAGACCTGTTCTCGCCGAAATCGCGGATAACATCCATTTATCTTCGGCTCTGACGATTTCCCCGCATGAAGAGGCTGCCGGTATTCGCCGCCTGTCCAGCATCCGGGCAGATGCTATGGAAGCTCTGTTGGGTGCGCTTTATCTGGATGCCGGGCTGGAGCCTGCACGGCGTGTTGTCCGTCAACAGTGGGAAGGGCGGATCGATAGTCATGCCCGTCCTCACAAGGAGCCCAAGACCCTTTTGCAGGAATATCTCCTGTCCAAAGGGCTCCCGCTCCCGAAATATGAACTCCTCGCCGCAGAGGGGCCGTCTCATGCGCCCGTGTTTCGTGTGGCCGTTCAGGCATTTGGCCTGACGGGGCATGGAGAAGCAGGCAGTAAGAGAGTGGCCGAAAGTGCGGCGGCAATAGATCTTCTGAAACGTCTTGGTCAGAACGTAGCGTCGTGAGGCGCATGTGGAAAAGGATTGGTACATGACCACACGCTGCGGTTTCGTGGCCCTCGTCGGGTCCCCGAATGCTGGAAAATCAACACTTCTGAACCGGATTGCCGGTGCCAAACTGTCGATTGTGAGCCCCAAGGCTCAGACGACACGCTTTCGCACGCTGGGAATTGTGGTTCGCAACAATGCTCAGATCATCCTTGTGGATCTGCCCGGTATTTTCAAGCCGCGCCGCCGGCTTGACAGGGCCATGGTCAACGCGGCTTGGACGGGATCCCAGGATGCCGATCTGACGCTTCTCCTGATCGACGCCAAGGCCGGCTTGCGGGATGATGTCCGTGAGATCATTGGCAAGCTTGCGGGTAGCGGTAAGAGAGTGTGGCTTGTTCTGAACAAGACGGACCTTGTTGGTGCTGAAGAATTGCTGCCGCTGACGAAGGATGTCAGCAGCCTGATCAGCGTTGAATATGTGTTCATGCTGAGCGCCCGTTCCGGAGACGGCGTTGATGACCTGATGGATCATCTGGCACGTGAACTGCCGGAAGGTCCATATCTGTACCCTGAAGACGATCTGACAGATCTTCCGGATCGTCTTCTCGCGGCTGAACTGGTGCGTGAACAGATCTTCATGCAGACGCATGAGGAGATCCCATATCAGGCGACAGTCGAGACCGAGAGCTTTAAGGAGCGCCCCGATGGATCAGTGCGCGTGGAAGTTACAATCTACGTGTCACGCCCTGGTCATAAGGCGATCCTGATTGGCGAAGGCGGCCATAAAATCAAATCCATTGGTGCACGAGCACGAATGGAGCTTCAGGGCCTGCTTGAGCGAACCTGCCATCTTTTCCTGAACGTCAAGGAGCGGGCAGGCTGGGATGAAGAGAAGGCACGCCTGAGGGCGATTGGCCTCGAAGAGTAACAGGGTGGAAACGCTGTCAACGGGGCTTTTCATAAGGAGCCTCGTGTCTGACATCGCTTGTTCCCAGCCCTCTGCGTCTGTATGACAGGCGCAAAGTCACCACAAATCCAGCAAGAGACGGGCACGATGACCGAACAACGAGACAAAAGCCCCTCCTACAAACGTGTTCTGCTCAAGGTGTCAGGTGAAGCCCTGATGGGTAAGGGCTCGGGTGGAGTGGACCCGGAAATGGTGGATATGGTTGCCGCCGATATTGCCGCAGTTGTGGCGTCTGGCGTGCAGGTCTGCCTCGTTGTCGGTGGTGGCAACATTTTCCGTGGCCTGTCCGCGGCGGCACGTGGCATGGATCGTGCGCAGGGTGACTATGCCGGTATGCTGGCAACGGTCATCAACGCACTGATGCTCCAGAACGGTCTTGAACGTCAGGGACTTGAGACACGCGTCATGACGGCCATTCAGATGGCCGCGATTGCCGAGCCCTATATCCGTCGTCGGGCAGTCCGTCATATGGAGAAGGGGCGCGTTGTTATCTTCGCTGCCGGAACGGGTAACCCGTACTTCACGACGGATACAGCTGCTGCCCTGCGTGCCAACGAAATGGAATGCGACGCCGTGTTCAAGGGAACGCAGGTCGATGGCATCTATTCCGATGATCCGCGTCGTAACCCAGACGCCGTGCGTTACGATCAGCTGACGTACATGGACGTTCTGGCACGTCAGTTGAATGTCATGGATGCTGCGGCAATCAGTCTTGCTCGTGAAAATAAATTGCCCATCGTGGTCTTCAACATGCATGCTCCGGGCGCGTTTGCAGCCGTTGTGCGTGGCGAAGGTCGCTTTACACGGGTTATCGAAGCAGGCTGATCGCCTCATTTTTAACGAACCTTTCAGGATATTCTCCTGAACTTACGTTGATTCAGAAAGGAACAGCTTAATGTCTGCTGACCTGAAAGACCTGATGGCTGACCTCACGCGCCGTATGGATGGTGCGATTGAGAGTCTGCGTCGTGACCTCTCTGGCCTGCGGTCTGGTCGTGCCAGCCCCAACCTGCTGGAGCCGATCCGGGTTGAAGCCTATGGCTCCGAAGTGCCGCTTTCTCAGGTGGGATCTATCGCTGTTCCGGAAGCCCGGATGCTGACGGTTTCCGTCTGGGATCGTACGCTGGTTGGTGCAGTGGAACGTGCCATCCGTGATGGTGGCCTGGGTCTTAACCCTGCTGCTGACGGTCAGACGATCCGCGTTCCCATTCCGGTGCTGACGGAAGAGCGTCGTAACGAACTGGCGCGTGCAGCTAATCGTTACGCCGAAAACGGTAAGATCGCTGTACGTGGTGTTCGTCGTGACGGCATGGAACAGACAAAGTCGCTCGAAAAGAAGGGTGACATCAGCCAGGACGACATGAAGTCCTGGACGGATTCCGTGCAGAAGCTGACAGACCAGTACGTCAAGAAAGTTGACGATATTCTCGCGGAGAAAGAACGCGAGATCAAACAGGTCTGATACCTTCGTTGACAATGGGATCTCTTCCTCAGACCAGCACGTCTTCTCTTTCATCAAGAGAGGGGGAAGGCGCCGCTGTTCCCGTCCATGTCGCCATGATCATGGACGGGAATGGGCGTTGGGCGCGCTCGCGCAATTTGCCAGTTGCAGCCGGACACCGGAAAGGTGCTGAGGCTGTGCAGGATTGCGTTCGTTCGGCCATTCGTCAGGGCGTACGCTATCTGACGCTGTATGCTTTTTCTTCGGAAAACTGGCGGCGGTCTGCTGAGGAAGTCGGTGACCTGACATCGCTCCTGCGTTTCTATCTGCGCCACAAGCTCAATGAATTGCATGAGCAAGGGGTGCGTTTGCGCGTTATCGGAGAGCCTGAGCGGTTCGAAGGAGCATTGCGCGAGGAATTGCGCCGTGCGGAAGCAAAGACTGCTTCCAACACGACGCTGACTCTGACGCTCGCCCTGTCATATGGCGGACGGGCCGATATTGTTCAGGCGGCACGACGTCTGGCGGATCAGGTTGCCAGTGGAACATTGGCATCGTCCGATATTACTGAGGAGCGTCTGGATCAGGCGCTGCAGACGTCCGATATGCCAGATCCGGATCTCGTGATTCGGACAAGTGGAGAATGTCGTCTCTCCAACTTTCTGCTCTGGCAGAGTGCCTACGCGGAACTGGTGTTCATGGACGTCTTATGGCCGGATTTCGGGGAAGCCGAGTTCGTTCAGGCTCTCTCGCATTTTGCCGGGCGGCAGCGCCGTTTTGGCGGTCGGCCAGCATGAGCGGATCTTCCCGGTGGTCTGACCTGAAGCTGCGTCTGACGTCAGCTGTCATTCTCGTTGTCGTTGCCGGTGGATGCCTCTGGCAGGGCGGCATGATCTATAACGCTCTCATCCTGCTGGCCATGTTCGGGCTGGTTTGGGAAGGGCTTACCCTCATCAAGCAGCCATTACACACCTGGCGCGGCGTCCTCCTTCTTCTCTGGCCGATGGTGTCAGGGGTTGCGGCCCTTCGCGGTGAATGGAGCGGCGCATTCTGGATGGTTTGGCCAAGCCTCATTTTTGGTATTCCAGCCTGTATTCCTGTTGTCGTCTCCATTCTGGGCGGTCTCTCGCTCCTCTGGCTTCGACATTTGCCCTATGGTTTAGAGAGCGTTCTGTTCGTGCTGTGCGTTGTGATCGCTAGCGACAGTTTTGCTTATCTGACAGGCCGCATCTTTGGTGGCCCTAAACTGGCCCCTTCAATCTCTCCCGGAAAAACCCGCTCGGGCGCAATTGGCGGCCTGATCGGTGCGTCTTTTGCCGGGGGAATGGTGGCCTGGCTGTCTGGAGCGGGCTTTGTGGGTGGTGGTCTCCTGTGGGGGGCGGTTCTGGGTGTTTTCTCCCAGAGTGGTGATCTGCTTGAAAGTGCGGCCAAGCGTAGACTGAACGTCAAGGATTCCGGCCGTCTGATTCCAGGTCATGGCGGCCTGCTGGATCGTTTTGATGGCCTACTGGCTGCGGCACCGCTTGCCGCGCTTTTGTCACTGGCAGTTGCGGGGCAGGTGTTCTGGTCTGCCACTCCTGCGGATCTGATAGGCGGGTCTGCGCATCGTATCATTCCTCAGGGGGAATCTTCTCATGATTGACGGTTCTGTGACCAAGCCTCGGCGGATCAGCGTTCTGGGCAGTACAGGTAGCATCGGGACTTCGACGGTCGATCTACTCAAGCGGATAAGCAGCGATATTGAAGTGCGGGCGCTGGTCGGGGGGCGGAATGTTGCGCTTCTTGCGGAGCAGGCTCGTGAACTTCGCGCTGAAATTGCTGTCATTCACGATGAGAGCCTGCACGATGATCTGAAAGCACGGTTGGCAGGGAGCGGTATTCGCACCGCAGCCGGGCGTCAGGCCGTTATCGAGGCCGGTGCGATGGAAGCGGACTGGACCATGGCTGCCATCACAGGCGCAGCGGGTCTGGAGCCGACACTCGCCGCCGCCCGCAATGGTCATGCAATCGCGCTCGCCAACAAGGAAGCTCTCGTCTGTGCGGGCGATGTGATGCTCCGGGCTGTTGGTGAAGCTGGTGCGACGCTTCTTCCCGTCGATTCAGAGCATAATGCGATCGCCCAGGCCCTGGGTGGTTGTGACATGAGCACGGTCGAAAAGATCGTGCTGACAGCTTCAGGCGGCCCCTTCCGTCAGTCCACTCTGGAAGAGATGCGTGATGCGACGCTTGAAAAGGCGTTGAAGCATCCTACCTGGACGATGGGTGCTAAAATTACGATTGATTCGGCTTCCATGGCCAATAAGGGCCTTGAGGTTATTGAGGCCGCGCGTCTGTTTGGTCTGACAGAAGACCGCATTGATGTTCTGGTGCACCCTCAGTCTGTGGTGCATGGGCTTGTTCAGTTCCGGGATGGCAGTTTGGTCGCGCAGATGGGGTCAGCAGATATGCGTATCCCCATTGCTCACACTCTTGCATGGCCTGACCGCATGGAAACACCATGCCAGCGTCTGGATCTGACAGCTTTCGGGCGCCTCGATTTCGAGGCACCAGATGAGGCGCGCTTTATTCCCCTGCGACTTGCCCGTCAGGTTCTCAGGGCAGGAGGGGCTGCTCCCGCAGTTTTCTCAGCAGCCAACGAAGTTGCCGTGGACGCTTTTCTGAACCGTCGGATAGGATTCCTTGGTATTGGTGAAACCATCGATAGCGCTCTTCAGGCCATGACGGAAAATCCTGAACTGACGACGCTGGATGAAGTCCTGGAATGGGATGCGCGCGGTCGGGCATTGGCAGAAGAGCATATTCTTCGCGAAAGCGGCCGACTGCGGAACACAGTAAGCGAGACTGCCCTGCATGCATGATTTTCTGCGTACCATTCTTGCCTATGTTCTGATTCTAGGCGTCCTCGTGTTCATTCACGAGCTGGGTCATTACCTTGCTGCCCGCTGGCGCGGTGTGAAGGTAGAGACGTTTTCGATTGGCTTTGGGCCGGCTCTTCGCCGGTGGCATGACAAATCCGGCACGGAATGGCGTCTGAGTGCGATTCCGCTTGGTGGATACGTCAAACCGCACGGGTTTGAAGGTCCTGACGATGCCACGGATGAGCAGAAAGCGGCCTGGATTCCTGGGCGCACCTTTCATGACAAGCCTGTCGGTTCCCGCGCGCTGGTGATCGTGATGGGGCCTGTTTTCAATTTTCTGTTTGCGATTGTGGCGTTTACCCTGCTGTTCGCGACAGTGGGCAAGCCGCAGCTTCGTGGGGATATTTCCCAGGTCGTGGCAGGCAGTGCCGCAGAAAAGGCCGGTGTAAAAACGGGTGACGTCATTACCCGGATTGGCTCGCTGTCCATTTCCGGCCCTGAAGACGTCATGGGAACGGTGGCGGCTCGACCGGGAGCTGAGACCACACTTGAAGTGCGCCGCAATGGCCAGGAGCTGACGCTTCCCGTTACGATTGGCAGTGTGAAGGCTGGGTCTCATCCGACAGGTGTTCTGGGGGTTGGTTTTGCCGCATCTCCGGGTAAACCGGTTTCTCCTGTCAAGGCTGCCGTCATGGGGGTCCAAGAAACATGGACCATGTCGGTACGGACGTTGCAGGGCGTCTGGCAGATCATCTCGGGGCAGCGCAGTGCAAGAGAGCTGGGTGGAACAATCCGAATCGCACAGATCTCTGGACAGGTCGCCAGCTATGGTATGGCCAGCATTGTGTCTTTCATGGCGCTTCTGTCTATCAATCTGGGGCTGATCAACCTCTTCCCGATCCCTGTTCTCGATGGTGGACGACTGATCTTTTATGCCGCCGAAGCCATCAAGGGACAGCCGGTTTCACGCCGGGTGCAGGAAGTCAGTATGCAGGTCGGAATGGCGCTTATCGGCGCGCTTTTCCTCTTTTCAACAGTGAATGACCTCACGAATCTGGGTCTGTTTCACTGGATGTTTCACGCAGGAAGCTAATGTGAGATACGCCCGGTAACTCTTCGTGAGTGAAGGGAGATCTTGCATGGTGGGGGGATTTTCGGATACCTCCGCCAATGGCGTAGCGTGTCAGGCGCCTGCAAAAAATCTGTTACAAGGAAAACCGGTTTGTCAGGATCACGGTCAAGAGGTTCCCGGTCCCCGAACATGCGCTTGATGCTGCTGGCATCTGCATGTCTTCTCCCGACCGCTCTCGGTGTGGCGGAGGCCCGCTCTGCTCGTCAGCACCAGACATCAGGTGCAACCTCAGGCAACAACGTGATCCAGGCCATTTCGGTCACTGGTAACACGCGTATCGAGACCAGCACGGTCCTGTCGTACATGGTTGCCCAGCCAGGTGACTCGTTCAATCAGGACGATCTGGATCGCTCCCTGAAGACGCTCTATGCAACGGGCCTTTTCAAGGACGTCACCCTTCACCGCGAGGGCAATACTCTCCTGGTGAATCTGGTTGAGAATCCGATCGTCAATCGCATTGTCTTTGAAGGGAATCACGCCCTGAAGGATGAAGATCTCCGCAAGGAAATCAGTCTTCGTCCCCGTGCAGTGTTTTCCTCACAGACCACGGCTGCTGATCGCCAGAAGATCCTGAACCAGTATGCGGGCAAGGCGCGTTTCGGGGCGACTGTAACGCCACAGATCATCAAGCTTTCTCATAACCGCGTGGATGTTGTCTTCAAGATCAACGAGGCTCAGCAGACGCTGATCCATAAGATCGTCTTTGTTGGCAATCATGCGTTCAGTGAAGCCCGTCTGGCTCAGGTGATTTCGTCCAAAGAGAACACCTGGTATCGCTTCTTCTCATCTTCTGATGAGTATAATCCTGAGCGTATCAAGTACGACGCAGAGTTGCTGCGCCGCTTCTACCTTCACAACGGATTTGTCGATTTCCACATGATCGACGCGACGGGCGAGCTTTCTCCCGATCACAAGTCTTTCTACGTGACGTTCACCATCCATGAAGGTGAGCAGTATCGCATCGGCAAGATGGACGTTCGTTCCACGGTGCGTCGCGTCACGCCGGAAATGATGCGCAAGCACATCGAGCTGTTCAAGCATCAGATCTATGATGGAACTGCTATCCAGCATAACACCACGAACATGCAGGAGTGGTTGCAGGCTCAGGGGCATCCGTTTGCGATGGTTCGCTCTGAAATTGCCCGTAATCCGGAAAAGCGGATTGTTGATCTGCTGTTCGATGTGACCGAAGGGCCGCACGTGTATGTCGAGCGTATCGACATCAATGGCAACACGATCACCCGGGATAATGTGATCCGACGCAATCTGCCCATGGCAGAGGGCGACCCGTATACCCCGTTTGACAAGAAGTATTCCAAGCTGGCCCTTCAGGACCTCGGATATTTCAGCACGGTGTCTGTTGATCAGACGCAGGGCTCCGCTCCTGACCGTGTGAACGTGTCTGCCAACGTGGTCGAGAAGCCGACTGGTGAGTTCTCACTGGGTGGTGGTTACTCCACAGACGTTGGTGTGCTGGGTAATGCGTCCATCAAGCAGCACAACATGCTTGGCACGGGTATCGACGCCGGTATCTCGGGTACGGTTGCGTACTATGAGAAGCAGGCTGACATCTCCATTACGGATCCGTACTTCCTGAACCGTAACCTGGTGGCTGGCGCTGATTTCTACTTCATCCAGAATAACTACCAGACGTATCAGAGCTATAAAGAATCCCAGTATGGTATGAGCCTGCGTCTTGGATATGCGTATAACCGCTATCTGTCGCAGTCCTTCAGCTACACGCTGGTCGATCGTCAGGTTGGCAACTTCTATGATGCGAAGACCGTGGCTGAGAACCCGGATTACATTGAATGGGTTCCATCCAAGTATGTTCGTGACTCAGCCGGCTGGTCCGTCCTCTCGCAGCTTAGCACCTCTCTGACGTATGATCGCCGTGATCGACGCATGAACCCTCATGACGGGTACATGATGAAAGTCGGCGGTGATTTTGCTGGTCTAGGCGGCGATGCGAAGTACTATCGCGTCAAGGCTGACGGTGCATATTATCTGCCGCTCGACCAGCTTACAGGTAGCCACGACTGGACCCTTCAGTTCAAGGGTGGCGTAGGTTACATGGGCGACTGGAGTGACTCCGGGCGCCGTAACATCATCGATAACTTCTACCTGGGTGGTGAAAACCTGCGAGGCTTCTTGCAGGGTGGTGTTGGCCCGCGTTCGGGGCATATCTGCACCACCGCACAGCGGACTTCGAGCGGATCTTGCCCGACACTCGCCTATCTCCCACGGGCAGGTCAGGAAGATCTGTTGGGTGGCCGTTTCATGTATACGGCTTCTGCACAGCTTAACTTTCCGATGCCAATGGGTGACGATCTTGGAATTTCCGGTCGTTACTTTGTGGACGCGGGTAGTCTTTCCAGTGTTCGCGTGAAGCAGAAATATACGGATTACTCACGCCGCGACCAGTCTGGCTACGAATACACCCCGATCACGGGTGACACCATGATCCCGCGTGTTTCCACGGGCCTTGGTATCTCCTGGAAGAGCCCATTCGGCCTTGTGAACATTGATGGTGCCATACCGCTGCGTAAGGAAAAGGGCGATCGTCTTTACCCGCTGCGCTTTGGCTTCGGACAGCAGTTCTAAGAACTGCGTGTCTGACTTCGAGCTCCAAGCACTTCCATCCCCTTTCCCAGAGGTGGTTATGACCTTTATTTCCCTGATGCGCCCGGCCTCGGTCGGTGCGCTTCTGGCTGCGACGGTTCTTGCTGTTGCACCCGCTGCTCACGCCCAGGCCGCCAACAACGGTGGATGGTTTGTTCCCAAGGCCGCACACCCGGATGCACCGGCTGCTGCACGTCCGGCACCTCGCCGCAGTGTGCCCATGGCTGAGGCGCCTGTTGAAGACGAGCAGGCTGCTCCGAATGCACAGCAGGCTCCCCCGGTTCTGCCGTTGCCGCCGATCCCTAATCCGCCAACTGTTGCGAAGGGCGCTGCGCCACCAGCTGCAGTCATTGGTGTGATCAATGTTCAGGCTGTCATGCAGATGTCGTCTGCTGCGCAGGAGATCCAGCAGGTTCTTGGCGCACGTCGTGACAAGCTGGCACAGGCTGTGCAGCGTGAAGAGGGTGCCTGGCGTGGTGAGCAGCAGAAGCTGCAATCCGAAGCCCGCAGTCTTACGGCTGACCAAATCCAGCTTCGTGAGCGCCATCTTCAGGAGCGTCGCGCCAAGGATCAGCGCGATTTTGGCAATCAGGCTCGCATTGTTCAGGAAGCCGCGCAGGTCGCCTTTCACCAGATCGAGCGTGAGCTTGAGCAGGGCAACGGCATCATTGCTGCCGTTGCTGGCGCGCATAACATGAACCTTGTTCTGCATGCCGAGCAGGTTGTGCTGCACGTGGGTGAGCAGGACATCACGGAAGAAGTGGCGAACCAGCTGAACAAGACGCTGCCGCACGTGTTTATTCCTGACGAAGGCGTTGATCCTGAGCAACTCGCCAAGTCTGGCAAGATGCCAACGACGGCAGACGAACAGCGTGCGCCGCAGGGTCCTGAACAGGCAGCGCCATCTTCGGCTCCCGCGCAGCCTGAGTCCGTTCTCCGGCAGCATCACTGAGGCCTGATCCCGTGGCTGATAAGGTACTCACCGAAAACCGACCTGGTGATGAGCGCTTCTTCCTGAGAGCTGGACCTTTCGGTCTGGCTCATCTTGCGGAAGTATCGGGAAGCGAGGTTCGCCCTGCTGCTGAAGGGCAGGAGGATCCAGTCAGTTTCCGCGGGGTTGCCCCATTGCACGTTGCGGGGCCGGAAGACGTGAGTTTTCTGGATAATCGCCGTTACCTGCCTCTTCTGGAAAAAACGCGTGCAGGGGTGGTCATTCTTGCGCCGGCTTTTGCCGACAAGCTGCCAGCACATACGGCGGGCCTTGTCTGCAAAACGCCCTACCTTGCATGGGCACGCATTGCAGCGCTCTTTCATCCTGCACCGTCATCGACGGGTGTTCGCCATCCTTCGGCTTATGTCAGTGAGACGGCTGAGATCGGTGAGAATGTCGAGTTTGGGGCTTTCGCTGTTGTTGAAGACGGCGCGAAAATTGGCTCGGGCACATTGATTGGTGCGCATGCCGTGATTGGTCGGAGTGTCGAGATCGGTGAGCGTTGCCGCATTGGCAGCCATGTCAGTCTGACGCACGCCCGTGTCGGGAACAGGGTAACATTGTATCCCGGCGCCCGCATCGGTCAGGACGGATTTGGTTTTGCTGTCGGCCCTGCTGGTTTCGAGACCGTGCCGCAGCTTGGTCTGGTTGTCATTGAGGACGACGTTGAGATCGGTGCTAACTCAACGATTGATCGTGGCTCCATGCGCGATACGATCATTGGGGCAGGCACGCGGATCGATAATCTGGTTCAGATCGGACACAATGCTCAGCTCGGAAAATGCTGCATTGTTGTCTCACAGGCTGGTATTTCCGGCTCGACCGAACTGGGCGACTTCGTCACGATCGCTGCTCAGGCCGGCCTGATCGGTCACATCAAGATTGGTGACAAGGCCCGTGTTGGGGCTCAGTGCGGTGTCATGTCTGACGTGGATGCGGGAGCGGATGTTATCGGCAGTCCCGCCATGCCCTTCCGGGAATTCTTCCGGAACGTAGCCACTTTGCGGAAGCTCTCCCGCAAAAGCGGCGACTGACCTTTCCGGTGACGGATGGTATCCCGTAGCCAGTTTTGCTAAGGGAGGCCATCCGCACTGCTCGGAGAGCAGAAAACTGACAAAATTTTCCCTTAGAAGGGCATGGTGAACAAAATGGATCGAGTGGACGCTCCGGCTGAAAAGACGACCCCGGCAGAAGGGGCTTCGGGAACGCACCAGGTTCCTGAGAGCATCGACATTCTGCAGATCATGCAGGCGATCCCTCATCGCTATCCGTTCCTGCTGATCGACAAGATGCAGGAAATCAAGGCTGGTGAGTCCGCTGTTGGCATCAAGAACGTCACGGTGAACGAGCCCTTCTTTCAGGGGCACTTTCCTTCCCATCCGGTGATGCCAGGCGTTCTGATCATCGAAGCCATGGCCCAGACAGCGGCAACGCTCGTTGTCCTGACGCTTGGCAAGGCCTTCGAAGGAAAGCTGGTGTATTTCATGACCATTGAAGGCGCCAAGTTCCGCCGTCCGGTTGGGCCAGGTGATCAGCTTCGTATAGAGGTGGTCAAGGAAAGGTCCCGGGCAAATGTGTGGAAATTCAAGGGTACTGCACGTGTTGACGGCGTTGCTGTTGCAGAGGCAACCTTCAGTGCCATGATCATGGGCTGAACTGATGCAGATTGCAGGAAAACGATCCGATAGCGCTGAGATTCACGCGACTGCTCTTGTCGATGAACGTGCCCGAATTGGGGAAAATGTTCGCATTGGCCCGTGGTGCATCGTCGGGCCTCATGTGACACTTGGCGACGGTGTGCACCTGCATGCTTCGGTGATTGTCGACGGGCACACGACCCTTCGTGAGGAAGTGGAAGTCTATCCGTTCGTCACGATCGGGATGGCACCGCAGGATCTCAAATATGCTGGTGAGCCGACACTTTGTGAGATCGGCGCGAAAACCATCATCCGTGAGAACGTCACCATTCATCGTGGAACGGCGCAGGGACATGCGCTGACGAAAATTGGTGCGTCCTGCCTGATCATGGCAAATGCTCATGTGGCGCATGACTGTGTTCTCGGTGATCGTGTGATTATCGTGAACAATGTTGTCATGGGCGGTCATGTCGAGATTGCTGACGATGCAAAGGTGATGGGATCAGCAGCGCTCCATCAGTTCGTGCGCATTGGTCGCGGCGCTGTTGTTGGTGGCGTTTGCGGCGTCGAGATGGATGTTATCCCCTACGGAAGTGTTCTCGGGAACCGTGCCCGTCTGGTCGGACTGAACTGGATCGGGCTAAAGCGCTCTGGCGTCGGCCCGGAAGAAATGCAGGCCATGCGTCGCGCCTTTCGGACACTCTACCCTCGGCATGGCAGTACGGAGGTTGTGCTGGAAGCCCGCATTGCAGATGTACGGCGGGAGTATGGTCATTTGCCGCGTATTGCTGAGATGCTGGACTTTATGGAAGCGCCAAGCCGACGTGGTCTGACACGTGTGGCCCGCAATGAGGGGCTTTCCGAAACCGAAGGAGCCTGAGCGTGATGGGGGCAGGTTGCGTCGGTATTCTGGCCGGGGCTGGCCCCTTGCCTGCGAAGGTTGCGGCGGCGGCTCTGGAAAAAGGGAAGTCGGTGTTCGTGGTTGGATTCCGTGATTTTGCGGACATGGCCCGTCTGGCACCTTATCCACATGAAATCATCCGCCTTGCTGCTGTAGGAGAAATCCTGACAGCTCTTAAAAAGCATGGATGCCGGGAGCTCGTTCTGATCGGGCCGGTTCGGCGCCCGGCTTGGCGTGACCTTCGTCCTGATGCGGAAGGGGCGCGTGTTCTTGCACGTCTGGGGCGCGCAATCTTCCTTGGGGATGATGGGCTTCTCGGAGCAGTCGTGCGCGTTCTCGGGGAAGAAGGGTTCATCGTTCGCGGTGCTCATGAATTCCTCGATCATGCTACCGGAAAAAGCGGGACGCTTGGCCGTGTTGTGCCGGACGAACAGGCGCGTCAAGACATAGCGCGTGGTGTTCAGGTGCTGCGGGCCATGGCTGCCCTCGATATCGGACAGGGGTGTGTCGTCCAGAGCGGTCTGGTTCTGGCTGTTGAAGCTCTAGAGGGCACGGATGCCATGCTGGGGCGCTGCGGCAAGCTGATGCAGGCTGGCAGTGGTGGCGTTCTTATCAAAATGCCCAAAAGCGGACAGGACCTGAGAGCAGATATGCCGACAATAGGCCCTGAGACGCTGGAAAATGCGGCCCGGAACGGATTGCGCGGCGTCGCGTTTCAGCCTGGTGTCACGTTGTTGACAGACCCTGACCGCTGCGTCGCCTTGGCTGACCGATACGGGCTATTCCTTTACGGGCTGACAAGCGAAGATCTGAAAGAAGAAAAATGAGCACATTTCTGCACACGATGGTTCGTATTCGAGACATTGATCGCAGTCTGGCGTTCTACAGCCTTCTTGGCATGAAAGAACTGCGCCGCAAGGAAGTTCGTGAAGGCCGTTACACACTCGTTTTCATTGGATTCGCTGATAATGAGAACGGACAGGCTGAAATTGAGCTGACCTATAACTGGGATCAGGAAACGGATTACGACGTCGGCACGGGATTCGGCCATTTTGCGATTGGCGTGCCGGATGTGGCTGCGCTTGTAGAGGCTGTTCGGATCGGCGGCGGCAAAGTGACCCGTGAAGCCGGGCCACTGAAGTTCGGCACGATCATCATTGCCTTCGTGGAAGATCCAGACGGCTACAAGATCGAGCTTATTGAGAAGAAGTAGGTTTCTTCAGGAGGTGCAGTGCTTTTTCCAGCGCCTCGACAATTGTTCCTGCATGTTTTCTGACGGATTCGTCTGAATGGGATGTCAGGATGTCTGCACACAGCATCGCCGGGGACAGGGCATTTCGCAGATCGTGTCGAAATGCCTTGGAGTCGTCAGTTGATGACGGTGGTAGAGCGGGATTTTGGCTCATATCCTTAAGTTCCTGAGGGTGTAGCATTGACAGGGGAGGGTCGGGTGAGTACAAGCCCGGGTCTCATTCACCGGGCGTTTCGTGCGCCCGATCGACGCGGATGTCCAGAGAGGCGTCTGCATGGTTTTAAAGGATCGATGTCATGAAGCGCACGTATCAACCCTCCAAGCTGGTTCGTAAGCGTCGTCACGGTTTCCGTGCACGTACTGCTACAGTCGGTGGCCGCCGCGTACTGGCAAACCGTCGCACCAAGGGTCGCTCGAAGCTCTCCGCCTGAGCCAGAACCACACAGCTGGCCGCCTGAAAAAGCGGCCGCAGTTTCTGCGTGTTGCCGGGAAGGGACGTAAGGTCGCTACCCCGGGAATGGTTGTGCAGATGCTGCAGGATGATAGCCAGCCTGATAGCCGTGTCGGCTTTACTGTCACGAAAAAGGTTGGAAACTCTGTCATCCGTAACCGCACAAAACGCCGCCTCCGCGAGGCGTTGCGTCTTGTAGCGCGTGAGGACGGTCTTCCTTCGGGAGACTTTGTCCTGATCGGCCGTGATGGTACGCGCCGACGAGAATTTTCCCTTCTTCAGGATGATCTTCGTAAAGCGCTCCGCAAGGGCTTGGAAAAATGACACGCCTTTTCAATAAGGCTGTCACTGTCTTCCTGCTTGCGTTGATCGACGCTTACAAGCTCTTCATCAGTCCCTATCTGGGTCGAAACTGTCGTTTCGAACCGGGGTGCAGCACCTATGCCATCATGGCAATCAAAGGGCATGGGCCTGTTCGGGGCGGCTGGCTGGCATTGAAGAGAATCCTCCGCTGTCACCCCTGGTCAAAAGGGGGATGTGACCTCCCGCCCGAGGCTCATCGGCATTAAAAACGCGTGCGCCTATTGTTTTGGTAACGGTTTTCGGCCACTTGAGGCTCAGCATTCCTCCGTTAGAGACGAAAGACCGGCATCAGCCCGATGGAAATCAAGCGCATCATTGCGGCCATTATCCTCTCGGCCCTCATCCTGATCGGTTTCGACTATTTCATGCCGAAACCCCGTCCGGACAGTCATCCGGCTGTGACGCAAACCACTGCGACACAGTCTCCGTCCACTCCGGCTGTTGCTGGTCCGGCTCAGGCCTCGCCTGAACCGGAAGTGGTCGCTCGTCGCATTGCGATTACCAGCGACGACGTGCAGGGCTCCCTGAACCTCAAGGGTGCGCTTCTGGATGATGCGGTGCTGACGAAGTACCGTGCCACTCTTGCAAAGGACAGTCCGCTTGTCCGGCTGCTGGACAAGCCCGGCAGCGAGCATCCGAACTTCTTCGTAATTGGCTGGAGCAACGCTCCGGGGTCCAATGCGAAGGTTCCGGATCTGAACACGGTCTGGACCAGTGCGGACGAGGCACTCTCTCCTGGTCATCCGGTCACGCTGACATGGGATAACGGCGAAGGTCTGATTTTCTCGATCTACCTTTCAGTTGATGAGCATTATATGTTCTCGGCTGTGCAGTCGGTGGAGAATCATTCCTCCCAGCCTGTTGCGCTGCTTCCGTTCCAGCGTGTGCAGCGTGACTATCAGGCTCCGGAAGGTTTCTGGACGGCACACGAAGGCCCTATTGCCGTCATGGACGGTCGCCTGAACGACGAGACCTACAAGAATGTTCGTAAGGGCGCTGAGCATCCTGACCACACGTTCTGGGCCAAGGGTGGCACAGGTGGCTGGGGCGGTATCAGCGACAAGTACTGGCTGACGGCCGTTGCACCTGACTCCACGTCTTCTGTGACGGCAAGCTTTGCTTACGTTCCGGAAAATGCAGGGTCCTATCGTATCGGCTTCGTGTCTCAGGCTCCGCAGCAGATCATGCCGAATGGCACTGTTACGCAGACGAGCCATCTTTTTGCTGGTGCAAAGGTGCCAAGCCTTCTGCAGGCTTACAGCAGCAACCTGCACATTACGGATCTCGACAAAGCCATCGACTTTGGCTGGTTCAGCTTCCTGACGCGTCCGATCCTGTATCTGCTGCACTGGCTGTATCTGCATCTGGGCAATTTCGGTCTGGCGCTGATGGCGCTCACACTGATCGTCAAGATTGTGCTTTTCCCGCTGGCGTCTAAGGCCGCAGGGTCTTCTGCGCGCATGCGTCTGCTGGCTCCGAAGATCAAGGAGATCCGTGAGAAGAATAAGGACGACCCGATGGTGATGAACCAGAAGGTCATGGCGCTTTACCGCGAAGAGGGTGTTAGCCCTGCCAGTGGTTGCCTTCCGGTTCTGATCCAGGCTCCGATCTTCTTCTGCCTCTACAAGATGCTGAACATCAGCATTGACGAGCGTCACGCTCCCTTCTTCGGCTGGATTCACGATCTGTCCGTTCCGGATCCGACGAACATCTTTAATCTGTTTGGTCTGATCCCCTTTGATCCGACCGTGTATTTTTCCTTTCTGCATGTCAGCATCTGGGGTGCTGCGCTAGGCGTGACCTTCTGGTTGCTTCAGCGGCAGACGATGGTCAGCATGGACCCGGCTCAGGCCCGCATCATGCAGTTCATGCCGCTGGTCTACGTGTTCGTGATGTCCAACTTCCCGGCCAGCCTGCTGGTTTACTATACGTGGAACAACCTGCTGACATTCGCCCAGCAGTCCTTCATTCAGAGCCGTGCCAAGCTGCCGGTTCCTGTTACTAAAAGTGGACGCTGAGACACCATGAAAGAAGCCGCTGGCCCTCCTACCCCTGAACAGATCGAAGACGGTCGCCTGCTGTTCGCAGGAGAGTGCGAGTTCTTCTTCGGCTCGCAGAAGATCGATCAGCTTCCGCCGGTTGGTCGGCCGGAAGTTGCTTTTGCCGGGCGTTCCAATGTTGGCAAGTCCAGCATCATCAACGCTTTGACCGGGCGTCGTGCGCTGGCAAGAGCATCTTCAGAACCGGGGCGCACCAAGCAGCTCAACTTCTTCAATCTCGCTGACCGCATTTCTCTTGTGGATATGCCTGGTTACGGGTTTGCTAAGGCCGCGAAATCCGTCAAGGAAGACTGGCAGAACATGATGTTCGCCTATCTTCGTGGGCGGACCACGCTGGCCCGCGTCATTCTGCTTCTGGATGCACGGATTGAGATCAAGCAGTCCGACAGGGACGTTATGGATCTGTTGGGGCGTGCGGCTGTGGTGTTCCAGATTGTTCTGACCAAATGCGATCAGGTTCGGCCGACGGCACTGAAAGCCAAAATTGCGGAAGTTGAAGCGCTCGCGCTCAAACAGGCTGCGGCCTACCCGCGGATTGTCTGCACCAGCAGTCAGACCGGGGAGGGCATTGAAGATCTTCGGGCAGAGATTGCCCGTTTCGCAGATCCTGTTCAGACCTCAGGGGAAGGAGATGTCCGGCCATGAGCAAAAAGACCCACAGTGAAAAATTGCCGGAAATTCCCCCGGCCGTGAATATGGATGATGCCCAGCAGCAGGCTGCTATTCTTGCGAGTGCACTGCCATTTCTGCGCCGTTATGCCGGGGACACGATCGTTGTGAAATACGGCGGTCATGCAATGGGTGAAGGCAAGCTGGCCAGCGCATTTGGATATGACATTGCACTTCTGAAGCTCGTCGGGATCAATCCGATCGTTGTGCATGGCGGTGGCCCGCAGATCAGCTCCATGCTGGATCGTCTCCACATCCGCTCACAGTTCGTGGATGGTCTGCGCGTTACGGATAGTGCCATGGTCGATGTGATCGAGATGGTTCTGGCTGGAAGTGTGAACAAGCAGGTTGCGCAGCTCATCAACAGTGCTGGTGCTATGGCTGTTGGAATTTCGGGCAAGGATGGAAGTCTCATCCAGGCTCGTAAACTGACCCGCACGCGGCGTGATCCGGATAGCCAGATCGAGAGTATTATCGATCTTGGTTTCGTGGGACAGCCGGAGAAGATTGATCCGCGCGTTCTTTACGCATTGCTCGGATCAGGTCTTATTCCTGTCATTGCGCCTGTGGGTGCGGGCGAAAATGGCGAAACCTACAATATCAATGCCGATACGGCAGCAGGTGCCATTGCCGGTGCAGTTCATGCATCTCGCCTGCTGATGCTGACGGACGTTCCGGGCGTGTTGGATCGTGACGGCAAGCTGATTGAAGAGCTGAGTGCGGAAGAAGCACGCAATCTCATCAAGGATGGCACGATCTCCGGAGGGATGATCCCGAAGGTTGAGACCTGTCTGGATGCTGTGCAGAGCGGTGCCAAGGCCGCAGTTATTCTTGACGGTCGTGTCCCTCACACTTGCCTTCTGGAACTCTTTACCAGAGCAGGCCCCGGCACTCTTATCAAAGCCTGATCCGGCTTATGGCGCTTCGTGTGAGAAGCGCCATTTTTTTTGCTCTTCTTCTCCGGTCTGGAGGGCTTGACTGGCTCTTTCCAGAAGATTGTCTGCCGTGTTTTCCGGATCGTTCGCTTCTCGGCACATCAGTCCGATGTGTAGCGGAAGGTGCACCGGTGGGTTTATCAGGATCGGGATGCCATGCGCCGTCATCCGTTCGGCACGCTCAGCCATGGCAAAACGATCCCCTCCATCCAGCCAAAGCGCAAACATGTTGCCGCTAAGCCGCGCAATAGCGTCGGTTGGACGCACGGCCTTGCGGAGTAACGCAATGCATTGTGTGAGCGCCTCTTCTCCTGCCTGAAATCCATGCGTTTGGGTTATTTCGCTCAGTCCGGGAACATGCGCGATCATGAGGGTCGCCGCGAGGCCGTCCCGATCCAGGCGCGGAATGCGCCGCTCCATTTCCTGTTTCAAGCCTTCCCAGTTCAGAAGGTTGGACGAGAGATCATAGTGAGCGCCCTTTAGGACGTTTCTGTGAAGCCCTTCAGCATCCTGCAACGTCGCAATGACTGTCAGCAGAGTGCGAAGAAGATCAGTTTCATCTGCTGACCATGATGTTTTTTTCCAGCATAGAAGGCCAAGGGGGGGCTGGCTTCTGATGGGTTCGCAGATCAGGAGCGTATGATGGACCCCTGAGGAAAACTGGGTGACGCGTTCCTCAAGTATGAGCCCACATTTCTGTAGTTCGCCTTGAAACCCCTCGGGAAGCGGGGCGGACTGGTGCAAGGCCACGCTATGATCGGAAGGTGTAAAGGCGCTGAAGAGCAGGCAGTCCGCTTCAAGTGCTTCCTGTACCTTGGTGAGGGCTGCTGCGATGCCAAGTCGAGGAAGAATGGCGCTGCGCATGCAGGCCAGACTCTCTCTCAGGAGCTGAAAGGTTTGATGGGAAGTCGGCTCCGGCACCAGAGGGGGAGGGCTTTTCAGGCCAATGTCATGCATTGCCGCAAAGGATCCATGATTTTGCGGCTGAACGTGCCGCATCGTTGAAGCGATAAATGTGCTGCGTCGTGAATCGATGTGAGAACACGGTCTGGCGCCTTTGGCTTTCCGGATCTTTTCCGGAGACGAAAGAGCTTGGATTTTTCATAGGATCAAAAGGTAAACAAAGCCTTAACGTTGGTCTGGATGATGCTCACAGGGAAAGAGCCGTTGACAGTCGGGACCGGGGACCGCATGGTCCGGCGGTTTTCTGCTCCTTTTCCGGATTGGTCCTGATGCCTCACGATACGCTCCGCACCGCTATTGACGCTCTTTGGGAGCGTCGCGCTACTCTGAATGCCCAGACAGAGGGAGAGGACCGCGAGGTCGTCGAAACCGCTCTCAAAGGGCTGGACGCTGGTACGCTGCGTGTTGCCGAGCCGAGCGAAGATGGCTGGGTTGTTCATGAATGGCTGAAGAAGGCTGTTCTGCTGTCGTTCCGCTTGTACGACAGCCGCGTGATGGTTGGTGGATGTGGCGGTCAGCCTGCTTTCGATAAGGTTCCGCTTAAGTTTGAAGGCTGGGATCAGTTTCGGTTTGCTGAAGCTGGTTTCCGTGCCGTTCCGGGTGCCATTGTTCGTCGTTCCGCTTTCATTGCGCCGAACGTTGTTCTGATGCCGAGCTTCGTGAACGTCGGTGCCCGTGTAGACAGCGGCACGATGGTCGATACCTGGGCGACGGTTGGTTCCTGCGCCCAGATTGGCAAGAACTGCCATATCAGTGGCGGTGCAGGCATCGGTGGCGTTCTTGAGCCGCTTCAGGCTGCTCCAGTCATTATTGAAGATGACTGCTTCATCGGTGCCCGTTCGGAAGTTGCTGAAGGCGTGATCGTGGAGAAGGGCTCCGTCCTGTCCATGGGCGTGTTTATCGGTGCCTCCACGAAGATTGTGGACCGTGCGACGGGTGAAATCTTCATGGGACGTGTGCCAGCTTATTCTGTGGTTATTCCGGGGACGCTGCCTCCGAAGGAGCCAGGGCAGCCGTCCCTCGCATGCGCTGTGATCGTCAAGCGCGTTGACGAGCGCACCCGCTCCAAGACGTCCATCAACGAACTGCTGCGCGACTGATCCATGCCGTCCCCATCTTTTCCGACTGATCCTGTCGCTCTTGCACAGGATCTGATCCGCTGTCAGTCCGTCACACCAGCCGATGACGGGGCACAGGCTCTTCTGGCATCTGTGCTGGAAGGGATGGGGTTCGAGGTGGTCCACCTGCCATTCGGGCCAGCGGACGCTCCTACGCCGAATTTTTACGCTAAAATTGGTACCGGGCGTCCGGCTCTCTGCTTTGCGGGCCATACGGACGTGGTTCCTCCCGGTGAAGGGTGGGCACACGATCCTTTCGCAGCGCAGATCCAGGATGGTCGGCTGTATGGCCGTGGGATCGCGGACATGAAAGGCGGTGTGGCCTGTTTCGTGGCGGCCATCGCACGTTTTCTTCAGAACAATACCCTCAAAGGGTCAATTTCCCTGCTCATCACGGGTGATGAGGAAGGTCCAGCGCATTTCGGTACGAAGCCTGTCATTGAATGGCTGGCAGCGCGAAATGATGTGCCGGATTTCTGCCTTCTCGGAGAGCCCACAAATCCTTCGGCTCTGGGGGATACGATCAAGATTGGTCGTCGGGGCAGCATGAATGCAGAGATCGTGGTTCGGGGCGTTCAGGGACACGTTGCCTATCCGCATCTGGCCGATAACCCCATCCACCGTCTTCTCCCTGCGCTCACCGAACTGACCGGACGCTGCCTTGATGAGGGAACGGAATGGTTCTCCCCGTCGTCATTGCAGGTCACGAGCGTTGACGTCGGCAATCCTGCGACGAACGTCATTCCCGCCGAGGCCAAGGCGCGCCTGAACATCCGGTTCAATGACTGTCATACTGGTACGGCCCTGTCTGAGTGGATCCGCGAAGTTATCTCTCGTCATGCACCTGACAGCGAAGTTACAGTTTCCATTAGTGGGGAGGCGTTTCTGACGCAGCCGGGACCGGCAGTTCAATGTCTTGAGCGGGCTGTTCAGGATGTGACAGGGCGGCAGCCGAAACTCGATACGGGCGGAGGAACGTCTGATGCGCGCTTCATTTCGCAGTACTGTGCCGTAGCAGAGTTCGGTCTGGTCGGAGCGACAATGCATAAGCGGGACGAGCATGTTGATGTCTCGACGCTTGAAGATCTGACGCAGATCTATCTGACGTTCATGGAAAGATTTGGCCTGTGACTCCAGACCGTCCAACCGGTATTCCCCCGATTGGAGGAATGAGTATCCCACTGGGTGTCTGGCTGCTGGGACGTGGACGTGCGGTAGGGATCAACTGTTTCTCCCCTGGGGTTCAGCCGCTGATGGCGGCTCTGGCACCCACCATTGCCATAACCCTCATCGAACTGATCAGTGTCTTCCTGTTGCCCGCGGATCAACGGGAATTGCAGGCCATACGCGCACTGGTTCAGTTGGTTTGTCCCTTACTTCAGCTCGTCGTCTCGGAACGCTATGCCGTGTTTGTCGGCCGGAAAGGCTTGTGGACCCGGTATGCGACGGCCTCGCTCTGGTGTGCGTGGCTACCGGTTATCATGATGATCATGGCGGAAGGCATCATGAGGATCATCATGCCTGCTGCTGCCTCGTCTTCTGCCGCGCTGGCTGGTGTCGCAGTGGGTGTGTGGCTCTATAGCCTGTGGCTGACCTGGTATGTCACGCGTGTTGGGCTTGTGATGACGGCATGGCAGTCTGTCATCATGACGGTGTTGCAGACGGTCAGCGTATTCCTTCTGATCGGCCTGCTGTTGCTGGTCCCACCGCATTACAACGCAATAGCGGATCTGTTTGGGGCACCCTGAACTTAGGCGAACGGATCTTCCGGATAGCCGACGCCTGTGAGGCAGAGGCCATCTGGTGGAGAGGTTGGTCCGGCTGCGCAGCGGTTCCGGGCTTCCAACACTTCGCGCATCTTTTCCGGCGGCCACTGGCGAGAGCCTACCATGACCAGAGAGCCGACCATATTCCGAACCTGGTGGTGCAGGAACGAGCGAGCCTTCGTGTTCACGATAACCAGTTCGCCTTCCCGGTGAATGGTCAGAACATCAAGGGTGCGGACGGCACTTCTGGCCTGACAGGCGATGGCTCGAAATGATGTAAAGTCGTGCGAGCCCAGAAGGTAGTTCGCGCCTTCCTGCATCAGGTCTACATCCAGCACGCGCTTGACGTGCCAGACGTGTGTCTCCTGCAAGGCTGGGCGCGCCTGACGGTTCAGGATCTTGAACTGGTAGCTGCGCCAGATGGCGGAGAAACGTGCGCTCCAGTCCAGGCTAACCTGTGCGGCCTCCAGAACTACAACCCTGTGAGGCTTGAGGTAATAACCCATGCCATCGCGGATCTGGCGCCCGTTGATCTTGGCGTCTCCCGGGAAATCGATGTGAATGACCATTCCGGAGGCATGGACACCGGCATCGGTACGGCCTGCGGTGATGCTGGAGACCGGACGATTTCCAACAAGTCGAGACGCTGCCGCCTCAATGAGGCTCTGGATAGAGACGCCGTCTTGCTGTTTTTGCCACCCCACAAAGCCCGTCCCGTCATATTCAAGACGTAACGCCCAACGGGAGATATCCATTTCAGTCAAAGCGTGTGCCTGCCGGGATTGCCTGTCCGCGTACGAAATCTGCAGCATCCATCATGCTGCGTCCGGGCTTCTGGATACGGTCAATGCGCAGTGCGCCGGTGCCGCAGGTAATGGTCAGAGCATCATCCAGTGCGCTACCGGCAACAGGCCCTGCAATTTCTGGACGTGGGGTAGCTGCGCCAATTTTAAGGACGACACCGTTTAGCATCGTGAATGCGCCGGGCCATGGTGTCAGCCCCCGAATTTGGCGATCGATTTCTTCGCAGGACCGTGACCAGTCGATACGCCCGTCTTCGCGCTTCAACATATGCGCGTATGTCACGCCGTCTTCAGGTTGCGGCACAGGCTGAGGCTGCTCACTCAGTGCTCGAACAATCAGTCGTCCGCCGATTTCTGCCAGACGATCATGGAGCGTGCTGGCAGTGTCTGACAGGCTGATTGGCGTGGCCTCTTCCAGCAGGACCGCACCCGTATCGAGACCCTCGTCCATCTGCATGATGGAAACGCCGCTTCTAGTGTCTCCAGCTACAATGGAAGATTGGATAGGGGAAGCTCCGCGCCAGCGGGGAAGCAGGCTTGCGTGAATATTCAGGCATCCCATACGAGGGGCATCCAGCATGGCTTTCGGTAGGATCAACCCGTAAGCGGCGACTACTGCGGCGTCTGCATTGAGCGCAGCAAAGGCTTCATGTTCCGCTTCGTCCCGGCGAACGCGGGCAGGCGTACGCACTTCAATGCCTGCCGCTTCCGCTGCTTCATGGACAGGGGAGCGCCGTACGGCCTTGCCACGTCCTGCCGGACGAGGGGGCTGCGTATAAACGGCAACGATTTCGTGTCCTGCGGCCATGAGGGCATGCAGGGCCGGAACCGCGAAATCCGGCGTACCCATGAAGATCAGACGCATCAGAGATTAACGCCTTCTCAGCTTCTGCTCTTTGGCCAGGCGGCGCATGATCATGTTGCGCTTGAGTGTGGAAAGGTGATCCACGAACAGGATCCCTTCCAGATGATCCATTTCATGCTGGATACATGTGGCTAGAAGGCCGTCAGCATCACGCTCGATGATCTCGCCCGCGAGGTTGCGGTAACGCACGCGAATCGATTCGGGACGGATCACTTCTGCATACTGGTTCGGCAGGGAGAGGCAGCCTTCTTCCCGCACAGCCATCTGCTCAGAATCCGTGACGATTTCCGGATTGATGAGAACCATGGGCTCACGGGGGGCATCGTCTTCTGCGACGTCCACAAGGGCGAAGCGCATATCAAGACCAACCTGCGGGGCGGCGAGGCCAATGCCGGGAGCCTTGTACATGGCGGAAAACATGCCTGGAAGCTGCTCACGCAGGAACGCCATGTCTTCCGCGCGGACGTCACGGGTGACCTGACGCAGCACGGGCGCAGGGGCAATCAGGATCGGGGTCGGCGGCACCGCGTCGATGCCGGACAGGAAATCGAATTCGCTCATGCCTTGCGATGTAGCGAGCGACGACTGTTTATGCCAGTCCCGAGCAAGCATTTCCCGAGGCAGAACTTGCATAGAAAGCCTGCTCCACCATATCCTAGGGTCACGTCAGATGCCTCATGGAGGGTCTGGTTCCCGCTGTCTCGCTCATGGAGGAGGCTCTAGCCCTATGTCCGGTCGCCTGTTTACATCCCCGATGTTCCTTGGTTTCGATCATCTTGAGCAGATGCTCGAGCGTGCTTCCAAGTCTACGTCAGACGGTTACCCGCCCTACAACATCGAGCAGCTGAGTCAGACGGCGCTCCGGATTACCCTGGCTGTAGCCGGGTTCGTGATGGATGACCTGCAGATCACGCAGGAAGACAACCAGCTGGTGATCCGTGGACGTCAGACCGATGATAGCCAGGGACGGATCTTTCTGCATCGTGGTATTGCTGCACGGCAGTTCCATAAGGCGTTTGTTCTGGCTGAAGGCATAGAGATTGGCGGGGCATGGCTTGATAATGGCCTGCTTCATATCGATCTTCTACGTCCGGAGCCTGAAGTCCGTGTCAAACGGATTGCTATCACGCAGGGACGGCGCACTGGCGGGAGTCCGCAGACGGTTCAGCACGAAGTGGTCCCGCCTGTGGTGAAGACGGCCCGGCGGAGCAGGCCTGTGCGGGAACTTGACGACGAGTAAGTCACGTATCGACAGTATGAATGTTTCAACCTGACTGTGGCTGGAAAGGCCCTCAGGTGTCAGTAAGGATTATGAATTGAACAACCCGTTCGAAAACAGTGATGGGCACGAAGACGTACTCCCCGCAGATCTGAGGCGGATCACGGGGCCGCAGCTTCGGACGCTGGGGATGTCCCAGCTGGCCTATGTCAAATCAGTGCTGCATGACGGCGAACTGATGGTGGCAATTCATGCCGCTGACGGCACGCCGATGGCAGTTGCCGAAGATGAGGAGAGCGCCATGGACGCAATCCTCGAACATGAATTGATTCCTACTCTTCTTCAGTAAGGTTCTGGCGTGAGCATCAATACAGATATTACCCGTCACCTCGAAGAGAACCGCTTGGCCGGCGTGGTGACACATAACGGTTTGGCTTATCTTGCCGGACAGGTTGCGGACGATGCCACGCTGGATACCGAAGGCCAGACGGCTGACATCTTGCGCCAGATCGACGCGCTTTTGGCTGATCTCGGGACGGACAAGACCCGTATTCTGTCTGTGCAGATCTTCCTGACCGACATCAATGAGATCGGGAACATGAACAAGGCTTGGGATAAGTGGCTTGATACAGGCCATAAGCCCGCCCGTGCCACGGTTGAGGCGAAACTGGCCGATCCGGACTGGCGGGTAGAAATTACGGCGATTGCCGCCCTGCGCTGATCTCAGCAGAGTTCCATAAAAAAGCGGTATGGCTTTAGTAGCCATACCGTTTTTTTTGTATCTTCCGACTTGTAGGACTGCTGGCCTTATCTAAAGAACCGTTCGGCAAAGCTTGTGCGAAGATAGGTTCGTACAAGCCTTAAAGTGGGTCCCATCCGGCCTAAAGCGTAGCGTCGAAGACCACATGCTCGGCCGTTTCGTCGCCGCTTTTCATGCAGTACGCTGCGAACATCGCAATCACGACGAAGCATCCCATCGGCACAATATAGGCAAGCTGCATGTTTCCCCCTGTAGCGTCCGAGATGTAGCCTTGCAGAAGCGGAAGGATACCACCGCCGCTGATGCTCATGACCAGAATTGAGCCGCCATAAGCGCGGTCATGGCCGAGTTCATCGACGGTCAGGCCATAGATGGTTGGCCAGCAGGGGCCGAGCAGTCCACTGACGAGGATGGCCGCGTACACAGCCGTGAAGTCATGCACCATCACCGCATAACCCAGCGCTACGATGCAAAGCAGGCTGTAAACGAACAGAACCCGCGCCGGACGGGCGTGCCGCATAAAGAAATTGGCAACCAGCTTGCCGACGAAGAAGGCACAGAATGAGGCGATCAGGTACACGGAGGCCTGCCGTTCGTTGATGTGCCCTAGTCGCATGGAGAGGCGGATGATGAAGCTCCAGACGCCAACCTGAGCGCCGACATACAGAAACTGTGTCAGGATACCGAGGACAAAGCGCTTATTTGCGAACAGCCGTTTGAGGGCGCCGGCCGTATCCAGTTCGTGACTACGCTGCTGATCGCGCCCTTTGCAGGCCGGATAACGCGTGACGCCAATCGCGATCATGACGACCAGCAGAACCCCGAGAATGTAGACATACGGCTCAAGAGTGGCGTGGATCATGCCGAGTTGATGCTGCCAGGCCTGAGCGGCAGGCATGGCGGAAAGCTGCTCGCGTGACAGGTCGCCATCCTTGAAAATCAGGTAGGCCCCCATGCTGGAGCCAAGAATGGCACCAATCGGCTGAAATGCGCTGGCAAAGTTCAGGCGATGTGTTCCGCGTCCCGGAGGGCCGAGCAGAGTGCAATAGGTATCGGCCGCAGTTTCGATAAAGACCAATCCCGCCGCGACAACAAAAAGGGCGACGAAAAAGATCTGGTATGTCGCGAAATGGGCAGCAGGGAAGAACAGGCAGCAGCCGATCAGATACAGGAACAGCCCGAGTTGGATCGACCATTTGTAGCTGAAGCGCTTGATGATCATGCCCGCAGGAATGCCGAGCACAAAATAGCTGATGTAGAACGAGAATTGCACGAGCGCGGACTGAAAATCCGACAGCATGAATGCCTTGCGGAACTGCCCGATCAGCACATCATTGAGGCTCATCGCGCAGCCCCAGAGGGAAAACAGGCAACATAGAAGCCCGAAAGCCAAAAGGGGCGTGCGGTTCAGGTAAAAGCCGTCCGGGAGTTGGACGATAGGGTCAGACTTGGCCACGGATTGCCTCATGGAAGTAGATTTAGCGCTAAAGATAAAAAAGAGGTCTCATGTCGGCTGCAGGGGGGCAGAGGATTTTCATCGCGCATATCACATAAATAACGTTCTAAAACGATATTTTTATCATTTCAAATGTTCTTACAGGGATAAAAGATCACATTGACTGGAGATGTCACATTCACACTGTCTTCTTGACCTTTACAGCCTCATCCCGCATCGGCACTCTTTGTTTCTAAAAGTAACATGCAAGAGTAGATGATGACACGTCGGGAGAAGTTGCTGAGTCTATTGCTGATGGCGTCTCTCGGTGCTTTGGGTGGTGCGTTGATCACGCCAAGCCTTCAGAGATCAGGACTTTTCGGCCCGTCTCAAGCTGCCAACACGCCTTCCGTTCTGGATAACGGGTTGAATGTTCCCGGTCGACCAGAGGCAGAGACGGGTTCTGATGTCAGGCAGGATGAACAGGCGCTGCGGAAAGATCTGGAGGTTTTTCCCTATCCTATTCCTCCCCAGCCCCCCAAGCGAATGTCTGTCGAACTGAGGAGTGATGAGTTTTACGCCTCGGAAGTCCCTTACTATGCTATTGGTTACAATGACTTTTCACTGAATGGACTTGAAGCCGCGGCGGCTGAACAAAATCACAGACGGCGCGTCTTTCAGCATGACCTGAACTTTGGCGCGTATTCCATCCCGTTGCCTCCAGGGGATTGGACGACACTTGCAACCGTTCTGGAGAGGCCTGCTGCCGATGGAACGGTGAGGCGCGGTGCTTTTCTCGCGCGTATGGATGGTCATGAACCTACTGGCTATGTGCTGGTGAGGGCAGGAGAAAGTCTGACACCTCTTCAGCCAAATTCAAACTGTGCCTACGTGCGGCGTTATGCGCGGGGTGTTTTGCAGGAGCCGGAGGATGGGCAGGAAGAGTGCTGGTTCATCAACAGGGTCGCTTTTGCCTACTCGGATTGGGATCTGGATAAGGCTCCGCTCCCTTTGTTGATTGGGGAAAGAGCCATCAGCCAGAACAAGGATCATTTTCCGTCCACGATCGTCGGTGCAACCTATTTCCGGGCGATGGGTAAAGCCTGGGAGGAAGTCACATATTTCTTTGATACAGGGGCGAACGATGTCCAGATGCTTGGGACATCGGATATTTGGGCGCCGTGGAACATAGGTAACAATCGTACGCTCCAGCATTTTGTTATTCGGGATGCCGACTGGCTGAAGAAAGTCATTCCTGTCATTCGGGACAATTCCGCACATGACCTGTCACCGCAGGCCTATGACGCCATGAACGAAGGCGTGCCTGAGTAAGCTTTTTCTGGGGTTCCGCCCATGCGGGGATAAGGGTAAGTCCCGAAAGCCCTTTATTTCCAGCTTCCAGTGCCTCCGAGGACCCATGATTCGTCTCGACAACATCAGCAAGCATAACGGCCAGCGCGTCATTTTTATTGAGGCCTCGGCCGCTCTTCTGAAGGGAGAGAAGGTGGGTCTTGTTGGTCCAAATGGCGCGGGAAAATCTACGCTGTTCCGCATGATCACGAAGCAGGAAGAGCCGGATGAAGGGAATGTCCTGACGGATCGTGGCGTCACTATTGGCTTCTTCAGCCAGGATGTTGGTGAAATGTCCGGCCATAGTGCTGTGGCAGAAGTCATGAACGGGGCAGGTGCCGTTTCGGAAGTGGCGGCCGAGCTGGCCGAGTTGGAAGCCGCCATGGCGGACCCAGAGCGAATGGATGAGCTGGACAGCATCATTGAGCGCTTTGGTGAAGTGCAGAGCCGCTTTGAGGATCTCGGTGGTTATGCGCTGGATGGCAAGGCGCGTGAGGTCCTTCATGGTCTCGGGTTCAGTCAGGAAATGATGGACGGAGACGTCAGTCTTTTGTCTGGTGGTTGGAAGATGCGCGTGGCGCTGGGCCGTATTCTTTTGATGAAACCTGATGTCATGCTGCTCGATGAGCCGAGCAACCATCTTGATCTGGAAAGTCTGATCTGGCTTGAGCAGTTTCTTGCTGGTTACGATGGCGCATTGCTCATGACGTCCCATGACCGCGCCTTCATGAACCGTATCATCAACAAAGTGATCGAAATTGATGGCGGCAACCTGACGACGTTCTCTGGAAACTACGAATTCTATGAAGAACAACGGGCCCTGAACGAGAAGCACCAGCAGGCACAGTTTGAGCGCCAGCAGGCCATGCTGGCCAAGGAAATCAACTTCATCGAGCGATTCAAGGCCCGTGCGTCTCATGCCGCGCAGGTTCAGAGCCGTGTGAAGAAGCTGGACAAGATCGACCGTGTGGAGCCGCCGAAGCGGCGTCAGGCCATGAGCTTTGAATTCGCCCCCGCTCCGCGTTCGGGTGATGTGGTGGTCAACATTCAAGGTGTGGACAAGCGCTATGGCAGCCGCACGATTTATGACGGACTGGATCTGATGATCCGCCGGCGTGAGCGCTGCTGTATTATGGGTGTGAACGGTGCCGGCAAGTCCACATTGCTAAAACTTGTGACCGGTACGACAGAGCCTGATTCCGGAACCGTAACCGTCGGCAGTAATGTAAAGATCGGGTATTTTGCCCAGCACGCCATGGATCTTCTTGATGGCGACCGAACAGTCTTCGAGATGCTGGAATATACGTTCCCGCAGGCCAATCAGGGCGCTCTACGCTCGCTCGCCGGTGGTTTCGGATTTTCGGGTGACGAAGTGGAAAAGAGCTGCCGGGTTCTGTCTGGTGGCGAAAAAGCCCGCCTTGTCATGGCGCTGATGCTCTTTGATCCACCGAACTTCCTCGTACTGGATGAGCCAACCAACCATCTGGACATGGCCACGAAGGAAATGCTGATCACGGCTCTCGCAGACTATGACGGAACCATGCTGTTCGTCTCCCATGACCGTCACTTCCTGGCAGCCCTGTCTAATCGCGTTCTGGAAGTCACGCCGGAAGGTGTGCATCAGTATGGTGGCGGATATACGGAATATGTGGCGCGTACAGGCCAGGAAGCGCCGGGCCTGCATTAAGCAGTTCGGTGGACGTCAGGAGGTTTTCCTCAGGCGTCGCCTCTGGCTGGATTTTGCGATCCCCATGCCTTCCCGATATTTTGCCACTGTCCGGCGCTGGATGGCGAACCCTTCTTTTTGAAGTTGGGTCGTCAGGGCATCATCTGACAGGATGTCATCGTCTTCCCAAGCGATCAGCGTTTTGATGCGGTGCTGAATGGCGCTGGCACTTTGCGTAGAGCCGTCGCTGGCCTGAAGAGCCGTAGAGAAAAACATACGAAGCGGAAGAATGCCGCGGGGTGTGTCTATGTACTTCCCGTTCACAACCCGGCTGACCGTGCTTTCATGGACATCTGCGCCGGTGGCGAGATCGCGCATGGTGAGGGGGCGGAGAGCAGCGAGGCCCTCTTCAAAGAACGCCGCCTGCTGACGGACGATCTCGGCTCCAATCTTCAGAATAGTCTGGCGACGCATTTCCAGCGCGCGGATGACAGCATTGGCCTCGTTTGCATAGGCAAGAAGCTGTCGCCCGGCGTCTGTCGAACTATCGAGCGCGCTTTGCATCTCCAGATCCACGCGACAGTGGGGCAGCAGACGATGATTGAATGTCAGGCGGAACCCTGGACCATTTTTGCGGAGGAGCAGGTCTGGCTGAATGGGGGAGACTGGCTGGCGCGGATCAAATCCCGGTCTGGGATTAAGAGCCTGAATTTCTGTCAGCATATCGAGCAGGTCGTCCTGTTCGAGCTGACATTTCTGGCGAAGCAGCCGCCAGTCCCTTCGGGCTAAAAGATCGAGATTAGCCAGAAGAATTTTCATGGCAGGATCTAGCCGATTTTTCTGTTCCAGCTGGACTGCCAGACACTCTTCTAAAGAACGTGTAAAAAGACCAGCAGGCTCCAGTCGCATCAGAACTTGGCGGATAGTCTCAAGAGCAGCGGGTTCGACGCCGAGTTCGACCGCAAGGCCTGAAACTGCTTCCGGTAATCGTCCGGCCTCATCGAGGCACGCCAGAAGATAAAGAGCGGCAGCACAGTCCTGCTGGACGGGAAACCGGAGATGGATCTGGGCAATCAGATCATCATGAAGTGTGGGGCCGGGGGCCGCAGGCTCTGGTCGTTCCGAACCCGAAGTAAACCGTTCAGGGTCATCATCGTGCAAGTCAGATGCAGGATCTGCGGGCTCTGTGTTGGGAGCAGTGTCCGTGGATTCCAGAACGAGAAGGGGGTTCAGTTCCGCAATCTGCTGAAGTGATTGCGTCAGCTCCTGATGGCCCAGTTGCAGCATCGCAATCGCCTGACGCAACTGTGGCGTCATGACGAGCGACTGTGACTGGCGCTGAATCAGACCGGGACTGAGCATCCCGTCAGATTAGAGCGAGAAGTTCTCTCCAAGATAGACCCGGCGCACATCTTCATTGGCGACGATGGCTTCCGGTGTACCTTCCATCAGAACCTGACCGCCATGCATGATGTAGGCGCGGTCAATGACTTCAAGCGTTTCGCGGACGTTATGGTCCGTAATCAGCACGCCGATGCCACGATCTTTGAGGTGAGACACAAGATCGCGAATTTCGCCGACAGCAATAGGGTCAATACCGGCTAGAGGCTCATCCAGCAGGATATAGTTCGGCTGGCTTGCCAGGGCGCGGGCAATTTCCAGACGACGGCGCTCACCGCCAGACAAGGCCAGGGACGGCGAGTGGCGCAGATGCGTAATGCCAAACTCGGCGAGAAGGCCGTTCAGCATGGTTTCGCGCTTTTCCGGATCGGATTCAATCACTTCAAGCGCGGCCATGATGTTCTGTTCGACGTTCAGTCCGCGGAAAATGCTGGCTTCCTGTGGCAGATAACCAACGCCCAGACGCGCCCGTCGATACATCGGCAACTGGGTGATGTCTGCGCCATCCAGCGTAATGGTGCCTGTGTCTGGTTGGACCAGTCCTACGATCATGTAGAAGCTTGTCGTCTTGCCTGCGCCGTTCGGTCCGAGGAGGCCAACGGCCTCACCGCGTTGAACCTGAATGGACACGTTCTTGACGACAGCCCGCTTTTTGTAGGTCTTGCCGATCCCACTGGCGACCAGGCCGGTCTGGAGCACGGGAAATGAGGGGGATGTGTCTGTCACTTTGGTGCCTGGCTGCTGTTGGCTTCGTTTGGAACGACTAGTCCCTGAATAGGAGAGTCAGATCCTGGCAGCATCGTGGCAATGCCGGTCTTCATGTTGACGATAGCCTGAGACCCGTTGTTCTGGTTCTGGCCCTGCGTCACATGCACGTGGCCGATCAGGCGGGCAATCTGGCTGGCAAAGACATAAACGCCTCTGTCCCCGGTTGCTGTCTGGGTAGGGGTTCGCAACACGACATGGCCCCAGCCATAAGCACGATCCAGTTTGGAAGAACCGCCCCCAAGAGGGCTGCCGTCGCTTTTTGCAGGCTGGGTCTGTCCTGCTGGTGCAGGGGAGTCCGGTGCACTGAAGGAGACCAGCACGTCAGCCTTGATCTGGCGCCCGTCATTAGTGGTGACTGTTGCGTTTCCACGCCCGACCGACATGCGAGTCTTGGAATGATATTCCATGACGTCACGTGCAGTGAGCACATCCTGCGGCGTCGTAAGCTTCAGGTTCTTGCCAGTCATGACCATGACGGCCTGATCCATATCATACAGGGCACGGTCGCCCCAGCCCTGGTCCGTCTGGTTATAGATATGGACGTGACCGCGAGCTTCGATGCGGTACAGCTCAAGGGAGCCACCCATCGGGTCGGCTTCACCCGTCTGTCCATTTGTCGGCGGTGGCGGTGTGGCTGGCTGCCCCTGTGGAGCCGCTTTCTTGCGCAGATAGCCAATCAGCGTATCGGCATCGACCGTTACATCCCCTCGTACGGCGCGGGCACCGCCAGTCAAGGTAACTGTCTGGGCGTTCCGGTCGTAGATTTCCTCGCTTTTCCAGAACAGCTTAACGGCCTCGCCATGAGACATATCCAGCCCATCCGCATAAGCGGCAGGTGTGGCGGTAGTGGCGAGGAGAAGTCCTGCAACGGGAAGCAGTCTGGCGATGCGGCTCATCATTTCTCTGTCTTGGCTCCTTCCTGGCGGAGGCGGGCCGCCATGGAAGGGGGGCCGTTATCGTCGTTGCGGACCGTCAGACCCGGCCCTGTAAACTGCATGATACCTGCATGCTGGTCCAGGAAATAGCCCTGCGCGTCCTGCTTGCCAAATGGGCCTTCGGCATGGACCCAGTCGCGGGATGCAATAACGTCCTGCTTCAGGTCCATATCGGCGGAAGGGCCGTTCATGAGCGTCCCGTCATCGCGGTAAAGCACCACGTTGTCGTCTAGATTCAAGGTCTGCTCGTGCTGCATGTAGACACCCCGATCCGCCTTGATATGCGCCCAGGAATTACCTGCCAGCTCGATATCCGCCACCGGATCAACCAGATCTACACGGTCCGGGCCTTCCTGATGCGTAACGCGTGCCGTGATCATGTACAGGTGGTTATGGGCGTCCAGACCGCGATAGACGGCATTTTCCATATTGCCGCTCTCAACGCGCAGGCGGGCCATTTCCTTCAGAGCCGCACGGTTCTGATTGACGAGATGAGAGATCTCGGGCCACGCCGCAATTGAACTCAGCAAAGCAAGGGCAAGCCCCGGGAGTGCCCATTTGGCGAACCCCAGAAGAGAACGACGGCGGGCCAGCTCTTCCGGATTTGGAGCGGTTCGTACTTTCTGGAATGCTGCACGGCGCAGGGCATCAAGCTTGGCGAGGCTTTCGCTCCGGTTTCCTGAAAAGTCGTCCCGTTTGGGGCGTTTGTCATCCTTGGGCGAGTCGGTCATGCCAAGCCCGCCCTCAGGAGATCGTGCAGGTGAATGATGCCCTGTGGGCGTCCGTCCTCTCCAACGACGAAAAGACTCGTGATCGGTTTGGAGCGTGCATTCATGAGAAGAAGGACGTCCTGTGCCAGGGTCGAGGGGGCTGTCGTGGTTGGAGAGAGATTCATGACCTCTTCCGCCGTGGTCGTGTCAAGATCACTGTGAAGTGCCCGTCGGAGATCCGCATCCGTGATGAGACCGCACAGCGCGCCATTCTCGTCCGTCACGCCCATGCAGCCAAAAGCTTTGTGCGTCATTTCCAGAATGACCGAGCGAAGCGAGAGAGATTTTTCCCCGAGTGGAAGGGCCTCTCCGGTGTGCATCAGCTCCCGCACCGGGCGCAAACGCGCGCCCAGACGGCCGCCTGGGTGAAACACGCTGAAATCGTTGGCTGTGAAGCCGCGTTTTTCCAGAAGGGCGATGGCCAGCGCGTCTCCAAGAGCAAGCTGGAGAAGCGTGCTCGTGGTTGGTGCCAGTCCCATGGGGCAGGCTTCTCTGGCGGGAGGGAGAACCAGAGCAATCTTGGCAGCACGGGCCAGAGCTGAAGTCTCGACGGATGTTATGGCGATCACATCCAGTTGTCTGTGTGACGCATACGACAGAATTGCGGCAAGTTCTGTGGTTTCGCCGGAATTCGAGAGAGCAAGGATGACATCCCCCGCCGCGACCATGCCCAGATCACCATGCGCGGCTTCTGCGGGGTGCACGAAAAGAGACGGAGTTCCGGTAGAGGCAAGGGTGGCTTGGATCTTGCGGCCAATATGACCCGACTTCCCGATCCCTGTGACAATCAGCCGGCCAGAACAGAGAAGGATTCGCTCAATGGCGTGGCTAAAAGCTTGCCCCAGAGAGCCGCCGAGGGCGCTTTCGAGCGCTTCAAGCCCCTGTCGCTCGACAGCAAGAGTGTGCAGGGCCGAGGGAAGGGGCGAGGTAGCCGGGTTTATCATGTCGGGACGCAGTGTAGGCGATTACGCGCGGTGTGCGAAGATGTCGGGCTCGTCGTAGCCCAGAAGGTCCAGACGGGTGCGCGCTGAAAGGAAGTCAAAGCAGGCCTGAGCCAGCTCCCGCCGCTCTTCCCGGATCAGCATGGCTTCAAGCTTGTCCCACAGGGCATGGAGATAAAGCACGTCAGATGCAGCATAGCGCTTCTGATCGTCCGTCAGGGTTTCAGCGCCCCAGTCCGAGCTCTGCTGGTGCTTGCTGATCTCGACGCCAAGCAGGTCGCGGCACAGATAGGCCAGTCCATGCCGGTCCGTGAACGTATAGACGAGGCGGGCAGCGATCTTGGTGCAGATGACGGAAGAGATCGTGATGTCGAAGGCCTTCTGGAGCACGGCCACGTCAAAGCGGGCGAAGTGCATCAGCTTGGTGATCGAGTCATCCGAAAGGAAGGCTTTGAGATTAGGGCAATCATAGCCACGGCCGCCCATGGAGACAGGCTTGATCTGCACGAGATGTGCTTCACCGTCACCGGCGGAAAGCTGCACAAGGCAGAGGCGATCTCTGTAGGGATTGAGACCCATGGTCTCGGTATCTATGGCGACAACAGGGCCAATATCAAAATCTTCCGGCAGGTCGCCGTCATGAAGATGGATGGCGTTCTGCTGGCTCATTTTGTTGTCACCGAATTTTTATGAACTCAGAGGGGAAGGTTCTTAATGAACCTGACCGTCTGTGGTGCCCAGAAGAAGACTCGAACTTCCACGTCCTTTCGGACACAGGTACCTGAAACCTGCGCGTCTACCAATTCCGCCATCTGGGCTCAGAAAGCACCGGGTTTTTTCAGTTTCCTGAGGCATCCCGGGTTGGTGAAGAGGCGTTTACATTGACTGAATGAGAGCGTCAACAGTTGGAATGAAAGAAAACAGGGAAATGGAAAAACTTTTTTCGGGTGCGGGGCAGCAGAAGGTCGCTGTCATTGGTGGTGGTGGTTTTATCGGGCGCAGCCTGGTGAGAAAACTGGTTGCCACGGGGCATGTCGTTCGTGTGGGAAGTCAGAATCCCGAAAAAATTCAGGGGCTTGGAAAAGCGCGTGGAACAGGGCGCGTCGAGTTCCTGAAAACGTCAGTCAATGATGCAGCGCAGCTTGATCGTCTGTTTGATGGTGTGGACGCTGTCATCAATCTTGTGTCTGTCATGACGCCAGATGTGCAGACTCTGCATCACATTAATGTCGAGGGCGCTCGGCTCGCAGCTGTGCGGGCTCATCTGGCAGGTGTGAAGCACTACGTTCATATGTCTGCCATCGGTGCTTCTTTGACGTCTCCAGGGCCATATGGTCGGAGTAAAGCAGCTGCAGAACGTGTCGTACGGGACGTTTTTTCTGATGCGCGTCTGCTTCGGCCGTCTGTGGTATTCGGGACGGACGACAGCTTCTTCAATCTGTTTGCCTTGATCGCAGCGCTATCGCCTGTTTTGCCGGTTTTTGCTGGCCGCACATATTATCAGCCGGTATTTGTGGAAGATGTTGCAGAAGCAGCGCTACGACTTCTGCAACCGGAGAATGCAGGTCTAACGGTTGAGGCCGGTGGTCCCGATATCCTGAGTATGCGTGAGCTTATGGCGTTCGTACTCGAAGCGTCGGGTCGTAAAAGAATTCTGCTCCCGATCCCGCAAGTGGTAGCGCGCCTTGAAGCGACTGTTCTGGAGAAGTTGCCCGGCCATTTGCTGACGCGGGACCAGGTGGCCATGATGTCTGTCGATAATGTCGTGCAGCCGGGGGCTGAGACCTTGCAGACACTCGGAATCCATCCTGCATCACTGGGAATGGTGGTTCCGGGGTATCTGAATGGAAGCATCTGTAAGCTTTATCGCCAGCTAAAAGTCTGATTGGTCCGTATCGGACCTATAAAATGTGACACTGACATGAGAAAAGTGACGCTATGAGGCTGGTTTTTTTATATTGGTAAGTATTGCTGACTATTATCGCGTAAACTGACGGAATAGCTGGTATTCCACAAATTTCGTACGCTTGGCGTGCGTTCTGTTTTTAGGAGACACGGCGCATGGCCGAACGGATGTTGCAGTTCGTCAATCACCCACAGATCCTTCCGGAGAAGCGTGACGCTGCTGAGCGTCGTGCAGACTTTGGAGAGATTTACCGTGGGTTTGCGATGAGCCGCGCTGAAGAGCAGGCCTCTCGCTGCTCTCAGTGTGGAATTCCGTTCTGCTCCGTGCATTGCCCTCTTGGTAACAACATTCCGGACTGGCTGAAGCTGACGGCGGAAGACCGTTTGCAGGAAGCCTACGAGATGTCTTCGGCCACCAATACCTTTCCGGAGATCTGCGGCCGCATCTGCCCGCAGGATCGCCTGTGTGAAGGCAATTGCGTGATCCAAAAGGGCTTTGAGAGCGTCACGATCGGTGCTGTCGAACGCTTTATTACGGAAAATGCTTTTGAGCAGGGCTGGGTGCAGCCGCGTCTGCCGGACCGTGAACTCAAAGTCAGTGTGGGCGTCGTGGGTTCCGGGCCTGCCGGTCTTGCTTGTGCAGAGCGTCTGCGGGCACGCGGCTATGAGGTTCATGTTTATGAACGTCAGGACCGTGTGGGTGGTCTGCTGACGTACGGTATTCCGAGCTTCAAGCTGGAAAAGCATGTCGTGGCCCGTCGTCACAAGCTGCTGGAAGAGCAGGGCATCATCTTCCACCTTTCCACGCCAATCGGTGCGGGTGAGGGGGAGACGTCACTGGATGATCTGCGGACGCGCCATAACGCAGTGTTCCTTGGAACGGGCGTGTATCGTTCGCGCTCTGTGGATGTTCCGGGTGCAGACCTGAACGGCGTTGTGGATGCGATTGACTTCCTGACGGCGTCAAACCGTCGTGGATATGACGAAGACCCCGGCGAAGATGCAGCACTTCATGCCAAGGGCCGTCGTGTTGTGGTCATCGGTGGTGGTGATACGGCCATGGACTGCGTTCGGACGTCCATCCGTCAGGGCGCCGAGAAGGTCACCTGCGTCTATCGCCGTGACCGTGCGAACATGCCGGGCTCCCGTCAGGAAGTTTATAACGCCGAGGAAGAAGGTGCGAACTTCGAGTGGCTGGCTGCACCGGAAGAGTTTCTGGGCGAAGGCACGGTTGAAGGTGTGAAGGTGCTGAAAATGCGTCTTGGTGCACCGGATGCTACGGGCCGCCGCTCCATCGAAGGCACGGGCCAGCATTCCATTATTGAAGGCGACATCGTGATCCGCGCGTTGGGTTTCGATCCGGAAGACCTGCCGGGCCAGTGGCAGCAGCCGGAGCTGGCTGTGACGCGCTGGGGCACGCTGACGGTTCCGCCGGGTGGTTTCCAGACGAGCCTGCCGGGCGTGTTCGCGGGTGGCGACATTGTCCGTGGTGCGAGCCTCGTTGTCTGGGCCATCAAGGACGGCCGTGATGCGGCTGATGCAATTCACCTTTCTCTGACCGAGACCCTGGCGCTGGAGGCCGCGGAATGACACAGAACACCGATTTCATCCGCGAATACACTGAGAACGTCGAGCGTCTGAAAGGTCTGTATGACCCGACGCAGGAGCGCGATTCCTGTGGTGTGGGTCTTGTGGCTGCGCTGGATGGCAAGCCGTCCCGCGCTGTTGTGAAGGCAGGTATCGAGGCTCTGGGGAATATCTGGCACCGTGGCGCTGTCGATGCTGATGGCAAGACGGGCGATGGTGCGGGCATCCATGTCGAAATCCCGCAGGATTTCTTCGCAGAGGCCATTCATAACAGCTCCAGCGATGACACGATCGACGGTCGCATTGCCGTTGGCATGGTGTTCCTGCCGAAGACGGACCTGGCGTCGCAGGAAGCTGGCCGTCAGATCATCGAAACCGAGGTTCTGAACTTCGGTTACGGAATCTATGGCTGGCGTCAGGTGCCGATCGATACGGCCTGCATTGGTGAGAAGGCCAACCAGACGCGCCCCGAGATCGAACAGATCATGATCCGCAATACGCTCGGTCGGACGGAAGACGAGTTCGAGCGTGATCTGTACGTTCTGCGTCGTCGCATCGAGAAGGAGGCGACCCGCCAGCAGGTGGATCTGTACATCTGCTCGCTGTCCTGCCGTTCGGTCATCTATAAGGGCATGTTCCTTGCCGAGAACCTGACGGATTTTTATCCAGATCTTCTGGACGAGCGCTTCGTCTCGCGGTTCGCGATCTACCATCAGCGTTACTCGACCAATACGTTTCCGACCTGGAAGCTGGCCCAGCCGTTCCGCAAGGTGGCGCATAACGGTGAGATCAACACGATCTCCGGCAACACCAACTGGATGCGGTCGCACGAAACGCGCCTGTCACACGCGGCACTCGATCCTTACATGGAGGATCTGAAGCCGGTCGTGCAGGCTGCTGGCTCGGATACGGCGGCGCTCGATAACGTCTTCGAGCTTATGACCTTCGGTGGCCGCAGCGCGCCGATGGCCAAGATGATGCTCATTCCAGCATCCAGCGGTGCGAACTCCGCGATTTCTCCGGCAGCGCGGGCTATGTTCCGCTACTGCAATGCGGTCATCGAGCCGTGGGACGGCCCGGCTGCAATCTGTGCGACGGATGGCCGCTGGGTCATCGCCGGGTTGGATCGTGCTGGTCTCCGTCCGCTGCGGTATTCCATCACGAATGACAACCTGCTGATCGTGGGTTCGGAAGCGGGTATGGTCCGCGTACCGGAAGCGCGCATTCAGCGTCGCGGGCGCCTTGGTCCGGGGCAGACGCTGGCGCTCGACCTCAAGGAAGGTCGCCTCTACCAGCCGGATGAACTGCTTGAAATGCTGGCCTCCCGTCAGGATTTCCAGTCTTGGGTCAAGCGCATCCGCAATATTGAGCCGATCGTGCGGGATGTGGTCGAGCCGGAAGGTATGGCCGCAGACGTGCTGCGTCGCCAGCAGATGGCTGTCAGCCTGACGCATGAAGAGCTGGAAACCATCCTTCACCCGATGGTCGAGACGGCTGCCGAAGCTCTGGGCTCCATGGGTGACGACACGCCGCTTCAGGTTCTGTCCAAGATCTACCGTGGTCTGTCGCATTATTTCCGTCAGGGCTTCAGCCAGGTTACCAACCCGCCGATCGACTCCCTGCGTGAAACGCGGGTGATGAGCCTGATCACGCGTCTGGGTAATCTTGGGAACATCCTCGACGAGCGCCCGGAACAGTGCGATCTGCTTCAGCTTCCCAGCCCGGTTCTGACGGTTGGTGAGTTTGATGAATTGCGGAAAGTCTGCGGTGAGAACGCTGCCTCGATCGACTGTACTTTCCCGGTTGAGGACGGCGAAGAAGGGCTGCGTGCGGCGATCGCGTCCATCCGCGTTCAGGCGGAAGATCATGTTCGTGGCGGTTGCACCCATCTGTTCCTGACGGATGAGAACACAGGTCCGGATCGTGTGGCCGTGCCGATGATCCTTGCGACGGCCGCCGTGCATGTTCACCTTGTGCGTCATTCCCTGCGCACGTTCACGTCCCTGAACGTTCGGACGTCCAGTGCCATCGACGTTCACGCTATTGCCGTGACGATCGGTGTTGGTGCGACGACAGTGAACCCGGCGCTGGCCCAGCACAGCATCGCGGATCGTCTGCGTCGTGGCCTGTTCGGCCAGATGACGATGCGTGAGGCGATGGAGCGTTACCGCAAAGCGGTGGACAAGGGTCTGCTCAAGATCATGTCCAAGTTCGGGATTTCCATCATCTCGGCTTACCGCGGCGGTTACAACTTTGAAGCCATTGGTCTGTCCCGTGCGCTGGTGGCCGAGTTCTTCCCAGGCATGCCGTCGCGTATTTCCGGCATTGGTCTGCCGGGTATCGCCCGCAACATCCTGAAGGCTCATGCGGCTGCGTGGGATCAGAAGGTTGAAGCGCTTCCGGTCGGTGGCCGCTACAAGCTGCGCCGTCAGGGCGAGACGCATGCATTCTCCGGCCAGCTTGTGCACATGCTGCAAAGCGCTGTTTCGGCCAACAGCTACACGCTGTATCGCCGTTACGCGGATGCCGTGCGTCAGATGCCGCCGGTGGCGCTGCGTGACCTACTGGACTTCAAAGCGCCTCATGCACCGATCCCGGTGGACGAGGTTGAAAGCATCACGCAGATCCGTCGTCGTCTTGTCGCGCCGGGTATTTCGCTAGGTGCCCTGAGCCCGGAAGCGCATGAGACGCTGGCGATTGCCATGAACCGGATTGGCGCGAAGTCTGATTCCGGTGAAGGTGGCGAGGACGCCGAGCGTTCCAAGCCGCGCCCGAACGGGGACAATGCGTCTTCCACGATCAAGCAGGTGGCGTCTGGCCGGTTCGGTGTGACCGCGCAGTATCTGAATGACTGCCGCGAGATCGAAATCAAGATGGCCCAGGGTGCGAAGCCGGGCGAGGGCGGACAGCTTCCGGGCTTCAAGGTCACGGAGCTGATCGGTCGCCTGCGTCATGCGACGCCGGGTGTGACGCTGATCTCCCCGCCGCCGCATCATGACATCTATTCGATCGAGGATCTGGCCCAGCTCATTTATGATCTGAAGCAGGTCAACCCAACGGCAACCGTCACCGTGAAGCTGGTTGCCCGCACGGGTATCGGCACGATTGCGGCGGGTGTTGCGAAGGCGAAGGCAGATGCCATCCTGATCTCCGGTCATTCCGGTGGTACGGGTGCCAGCCCGCAGTCTTCGATCCATTATGCGGGTCTGCCGTGGGAAATGGGCCTGTCCGAAGCGCATCAGGTTCTGATGCTCAACCGCCTGCGTCATCGTTTGGTGCTGCGGACGGATGGTGGCATCAAGACGGGCCGTGACGTCGTTATGGCGGCGATGCTGGGTGCGGAAGAGTTTGGTATTGGTACGGCCGCGCTGGTGGCCATGGGTTGCATCATGGTGCGTCAGTGCCACTCCAATACCTGCCCGGTCGGCGTCTGCGTTCAGGACGAAAAGCTGCGTGCGAAGTTCGAGGGCTCACCAGAGAAGGTCATCAACCTTTTCACGCTGATTGCTGAAGACATTCGCCATATCCTCGCCGATCTGGGTGTTCGCTCCCTTGAGGAGGTCATTGGCCGCACGGACATGCTGCGTCAGGTCTCCCGCGGTGCTGATTATCTGGATGATCTGGATCTGAACTCCCTGCTGGTGCAGGCCGATCCGGGTGAACATGCCCGTTACTGCACCCGTGAGGGCCGTAACGAGGTTCCGGAAACGCTGGATGCGCAGATCGTGGCCGATGCGATCCCGCTGTTCGAGCGTCGTGAGAAGCTGCACTTGCACTACAACGTGCAGAACACGCATCGCGCGATCGGGACACGTATTTGCGGCATGATCACCCGTCAGTTCGGGATGCATGAACTGCCGGAAGGTCAGCTTACGCTGTCGCTCCGTGGGTCGGCTGGTCAGTCCCTTGGTGCCTTCGCGGTGCAGGGTCTGAAGATGATCGTGGAAGGGGATTCCAACGATTACGTCGGCAAGGGTCTGTCAGGTGCGACGATTGTTGTCCGTCAGTCTCCGGCATCCACGTGGCGATCGGAAGAAAATGCGATCATCGGCAACACGGTTCTGTACGGGGCAACGAGTGGCAAGCTCTTTGCGGCTGGTCAGGCTGGTGAGCGTTTCGCGGTTCGTAACTCCGGTGCGACGGCTGTTGTTGAAGGCTGTGGCTCGAACGGTTGCGAGTACATGACCGGTGGCAAGGTCGTGATCCTCGGTGAAACGGGCGATAACTTCGGTGCCGGCTTTACGGGCGGCATGGCCTATGTGCTCGATCCGAAGGACCGCTTTGAATCCCGCATCAATCCGGACACGGTAATGTGGAATCGCGTGCAGCCTGGCAGCCGATGGGACGTGGAACTACGCACGCTGGTCGAGCAGCATGTGGTAGAAACAGGCAGCACTTACGCCGCGGACCTGCTGCATTGTTGGGAACACACGCTGGAGCAGTTCTGGCACATCGTTCCCCGCGAATATGCCAAAGTCATTGGCTATGTGCAGGAAGATTTGTCCAAGCTTTCAGCCTGAGAGTTTCAGGTCTCATGGAAAAGTCTGTACCGGAAATCCGGTGCAGGCTTTTTTTTGTTTGAAGAGCTAGCTTTTCCGCTTCTTATTGTATCGATATAAAAACGATATTTGTGGGGAAAATAATGAAGAGATGGAGTGTTGTTTCGGCTGCGGCTGGTCTGCTGATGACCTTCTCTCTCGCAAAAGCAGGGAGCGTTTCATTTCCTTCCGAACTTCAGTCGTATGTTCATGACGGCCATTTTGAAGTCGGGGATTTTGCGTGGATGCGCGGCGCATTTCCCGGAGCCAATGATGAACAGAAAAAGCGCTGGGAACACTTGCAGGCTTATTCTACCGCTTGCCTTAATGAGGCTACGAAGCAGGAAACTGAGGCGCTGCTGAGAGAGGGTGAAAAGGTAAGCGTGTCTTTGGAAGAACGGCCTTATATCCCATATGCGGATGAGAAGTGTTCGGGGCTCTGGTTCTGGTCCTCCTCACCTCAGAACGTCAAGACATGGCCTGAATTCAAAACTCTTGTGACAGAAGAGAGTCCCGTAATTCGTGCTTATCTGACGGCAGTTGAAGAAACGCAAAAAGCTGAAAATCTTATTGATGTAGACGGTAAAGAGCATGAATCTGAGAGATTGCTAATTCGTGGGGTAACGGATCAGACAATTCGTCGTCCTTTGATGAATGGTCTGGATCTAACAGGGGAGGGTCATCCTGCTTCAGTTCAGGTGAATGAATTTCGTACGATGTTTCTCGCAGAGCGGATGGAAGAGATTGACCACGCCAACACCCGTTGGCTGCAGAAAATTGTAGCATCCAAGGGCTGGCCCACTCTGACACAGGCTGGTTCTGTCACCTCGAAGGCTGCGTGGTTGCTGGTGCAGCATGCTGATGACGATATTGCCTTTCAGGCCAGGGCGCTAAAGCTCATGACCCAACTGGCGAAGAAAGGCGAAGTGAACCAATCCAATTATGCCCTGCTGACAGATCGCGTATCGATTGCCCTGACAGGGCATCAAATTTATGGATCACAGATGTCCTGCACCAAAGGGCGTCTTATTCCTTTGCCCATTGAGCAGCCCACTGACGTAAACCAGCGCAGGCATGCACTTGGCATTGGAACAATCGAACAGAAAATTTCCGAGATGAAAGAAGCGGGCATTTGCCGGTGAGCGGAGGCTCGGAGGCCGAGTTTTGTCTCTGCTCATGGCGGATGTTTTAGTGATCAGAACATGAGTTTCCGTGTCAGTTTTGCAAGTGCGTCAATCTGGCCGGTCAGAAATTTGCAGGTTGGTTCGTCCGTCAGTTTCAGCGTTTCCGGATCTACTTTACCCGTCACCATGCTAATCATGACTTCAGGGCGATTGAGAACATATGCGTCCAGAAAGACCATGTTCTGCCGGAGGTTGTATTGCGCTCTGGCACCTCCGATCATGCCGGGAGAGGCCGTCTGGATGGCGAGGGGTTTTCCGCTGAAAGGTTGGGGCGATACGCGGGAGAGCCAGTCGATTGCATTTTTCAATGCGCCAGGAATGGAATAATTGTATTCCGGGGTCACGATGATGACGCCGTCTGCGGCCTGGATCTGCTCGGCCATGGCCAGAACAGGGGCCGGGAAGCCTGCGTCCTGAACATCCTGGTCATAATGGGGAAAATCCCCGATTGATCCGAGCGCGCTAATGGAAATTCCTTCGGGCGCAAGCTCCGGCAAAGCACGAGCAACTGCCGCGTTGAAGGACGCTTTGCGCAGGCTTCCGAGCAGGGTGACGAAATGCAGGGGTGTATCGTTGGGCATGGACAGGTCTCCATCGAAGTGCCGGTCATGTCATGGCCAAAAGCTAGGGCAACCATGACATGACGTCAGAGTGAGTCAGGCTGCGTTTTTCAGCATTCCGTGAGGATCGAGAACGAATTTGCGCGGCGCGCCATTGTCGAAGTCATGGTAGCCCCGTGGTGCGTCTTCCAGTGAAATCACGGTGGCGTTGACGATATCGGCGATGGGCAGGCGTCCATGCAGAATGGCCTGCATCAGTTGCCGGTTATACCTCAGAACGGGGGTCTGACCGGTGTGGAACGACTGGCTTTTGGCCCAGCCCTGACCCAGCCGAAGTGTCAGGTTTCCTTTCTGCGCTGCAGCTTCATGAGCGCCCGGATCTTCCGTCACATACAAGCCTGGAATACCGATGGCCCCGGCTGGGCGGGTGACTTCCATGGCCTGATTGAGAATGACGGCTGGCTGCTCCTTTCCATCATATCCTTTGGCTTCAAAACCGACGGCATCAATGAAGCTGTCGACTTCCGGTGTTCCGATGACCTGTTCGATGAGGTCTCCGAGCCGGTCATGGTTCAGGAGGTTGATAGGTTCAAACCCGACCGCCTTCGCGTGGGCGAGGCGCTCAGGATTGAAATCGCCGATCATGACGACTGCGGCCCCTAGAATGCGCGCCGACGCGGCTGCGGCCATACCGACTGGCCCGGCGCCCGCGATATAGATCGTTGATCCCACACCCACCTTGGCATTGATGGCGCCATGGAACCCGGTGGGGAGAATATCGGTCAACATCGTGAGGTCTGTGATGCGCTCAAGTGCCTGAGCCTTGTCAGGGAAGCGCAGCAGATTGAAATCGGCATAAGGGACCATGACGTAGCGCGCTTGTCCGCCGATCCATCCGCCCATATCCACATAGCCATAGGCTCCCCCTGCGCGGCTCGCATTGACCGTCAGGCACACGCCCGTGTGCTGCTCGCGGCAGCATCGGCATCGCCCACAGGCGACGTTGAAGGGAACGGAGACCAGATCGCCCTTGCGGACCATCTCGACATCCGATCCGGTTTCGATGACTTCGCCGGTGATTTCGTGGCCCAGGACCAACCCCGATGGGGCGGTCGTGCGGCCTCGGACCATATGCTGGTCGGAGCCGCAGATATTGGTGGAGACGACCTTGAGAATGACGCCGTGGTCAATCTTCCGGCCATCGGGTGTTTCCATTCGGGGGTCGTCGATCCGCTGGACTTCAACATGATTAGGGCCGAGATAAACGACCCCTCTGTTTTCGTCAGACATGGCTTCTCTCCAGGTTCGGGCAGCGGCCATCCCTTGCGGCCGGGGTCGCCCGGCACGACGAAATGTTGTCGTACAGAGACCTCAACGTTCGTCATGCTCTCTGGAACCGTGACATAGGGCTACAGACGCGCCTCTCGCTCGAACGTGATGGGAATTCCTGTCCTTTGCCTGCGGCCACCTTCTGCGTCGGATGATTTGTGAACCAAGAGGCAACCAACTTTTCAAGCCAGACTTGAAGCCGCCCATGGAAGCCCACTACCCTGTGTCCTATCTGTAGGCACGACTGTGCCAACTGAACGAGCGACAGAGGGGGTCATGGAAAATCACGTTAATACATTGTGGGGACAGTTTTATGGCTGGCTTCCCACTCTTCTGAGTTACGTCGGGCAGCTTGTTCTGGCGATTATCGTGCTGTTGGTGGGCTGGTCCATCATCAACATGATCACGCGTGGCATGGGCCGCATGATGGCTGCCAGCAACATTGAGCCGACCCTCCGGGGCTTTCTGCTCAGTGTCGTCGGGCTGCTGCTGAAGGCGCTTCTGCTGATCAGCGTTGCTTCGATGGTTGGCATTGCAACGACGTCTTTCGTCGCGGTTCTGGGCGCGGCCGGCCTGGCTGTTGGCATGGCGCTTCAGGGCAGTCTTGCCAACTTTGCGGGTGGCGTGCTGATCCTGCTGTTCCGTCCGTTCAAGGTCGGTGATTCCATTACCGCAGCGGGTAATACCGGAACGGTTGTTTCGATCGAGATGTTCCGCACCGTGCTGCAGGATGCCAGCAATGACATCGTCTATGTGCCGAACGGGACGCTCTCGAACAATGTTGTCATTAACAGCTCCCAGTCAGAGCGGCTTCTGGCGTCGGTCAGTCTGCTGATTGATTACAACGACGATATCGACAAGGCTCGTGCACTGCTTCTGGGGCTGTTTGAAAATGACGCTCTGGTTCTCAAAACGCCCGCGCCATCCGTTTCGTTTCTGCCTCGTCCGGCCAATGTCGCCGTGACGCTGGGCTTCTGGTGCGCACCGGGTAACGTAACGCCGCTGGTTGCCAAGTACTCTGAGGCATCCATTCAGGCACTGAAGAAAGAAGGCTTCCGTCTGGGTGTTACGGCCCGCACTGCGGCTTGAACCTTTTCGAGGCCTGTCCAGGATGATGCTGGGCAGGCCTCGTTATGGTCTTTGGAGCATGTTCCATTAAGAACGCAGCGCGTTGTTCCTGTAAGGAAAACTCACTCGGCTGAAAATAGCGATTTTTGAGATTGATGGTGGACCCGACGCGATTCGAACGCGTGACCTTTGCCTTCGGAGGGCAACGCTCTATCCAGCTGAGCTACGGGTCCGTCGGGTTTCCAATAGACGGTTCAGGATAGGCTTGCCAAGCCCTTAGTAGAATTTTGTTTGTTTACGGTTGCGCGGTGGCTTTCCAGAGAGCTGCCGCCACGTCTCCGCCAGATGGGAGGGCGCTTTCGGGCGTCAAAATCCATGAGGTGACGTCCTGTGCTGTCATCCGTTTATCCCGGCTCATCAGGTGGTGGGCCGTCGGAAATTCGTCCAGTCGTACTGAGCCGGGAAGGCGTTGCAACAGACGTGCTGTGTAAGGCGGAAGAACGAACTGGTCCCGACCACCGAAAATCATAAGCATGGGTGTCCTGACTCGTGATGCGGCATCGAAGGCGGTGGTCATGAGGTGGGTCAGGCCAAAAAGTGGATGAATGGTCGAACTATGCTGGGTCAGCGGGTCGAAATACATGCGTCGCAGGGCACGGATATTATCGCTCGCAACGCGCTCTCCGGGGACGGCTGATCCATCCAGTTTCCAGTGGGGCGCGACTGTATCGAGGCCATCCAGAACGGTCTGCCAGGGCTCACCGAGTTTCATGATGGCTGGTGCGAGAAGAATGGTTCCGGACAGTTCTGGTGGCGGCTCGGTCGCAAGGAGCAGGGCGACGGCTCCCCCCATGCTCTCGCCCATGACATAGAGAGGCACGCCGGGGTAACGCCTGCGGAGCCACGCAAGCTCTTCCCGCGTGTCCTGAATCATGCGCGCCGTGCTGCTCCAGCCACCTGCGTCCTGTGTGGCGCCGAACCCGCGCTGATCTGGGGCGACGATTTCGATGCCGGCCGCGCTCAGGGGCGGTGCAAAGAATTCCCACGCATCCCGGCTGTCTCCAAAGCCATGAAGGGCCAGAACAACGGCCTTCAATGGGTGTATTGCGGGATAAATTCTTAAAGGAATGCGAGCGCCGTCGGACATGCTGAGCGTCACATCGGGAGGGATGAGGGCTGTTTCTTTCGCTGTCGGATGCAGGTCGGGCATTGGCCGGTGCGTGCAGGCACCAAGAAACAGCGTGCAGGCCGTAAAGCAGGCCACGGTGCAGGAAAGACGCCACAGGCGGTTTGAAACGGATGGGAATGAGCCTATCATCGCGAAGATTTTAGAACGTCCGGCCCTTCCGGGCGAGAAGGGAGATATTCGTGCCGTCTGAAACGCCTCATCTGGTTCTGGTTGACGGGTCTGGGTTCATTTTCCGTGCTTTCCATGCCCTCCCGCCTATGAGTAGTCCGGATGGTGTGCCGGTCAATGCGGTTTATGGCTTCACGAATATGCTGACGCGCCTGCTGCGCGATCATGTTGGCACGCATCTGGCCGTCATTTTCGATGCTGGTCGTCAGACGTTCCGCAACGAGATTTATCCTCAATACAAGGCGCATCGCCCTGAGCCGCCAGAAGACCTGCGCCCGCAGTTTGGTCTGATCCGGGATGCGACAGCGGCGTTCAATGTGCCGTCGATTGAACTGGCTGGCTGGGAAGCAGACGATCTGATTGCGAGCTACGCCAAGGCTGTTGTGGCGCAGGGTGGACGCTGCACGATCATCTCATCGGACAAGGATCTGATGCAGTTGATCTGCCCTGGTGTCGAACTGATGGACCCGATGAAGCAGAAGCCGATTCGGGAAGCTGAGGTTGAGGCCAAGTTTGGTGTGCGGCCAGATCAGGTTGTCGATGTTCAGGCCCTGATGGGGGATTCTACCGATAACGTGCCGGGTGTGCCGGGCATCGGCGCGAAGGGCGCAGCCCAGCTCATTAATGAATATGGCACGCTGGAAAAGGTTCTGGATGCTGCGGAGGGCATGAAAGCCTCCAAGCGCCGCCAGAACCTGATTGAATTTGCAGATGCCGCCCGGATGTCTCGCAAGCTGGTTCTGCTGGCGGATGACGTGCCGCTCCCTCAGCCGATTGATGAACTGGGGTGCCGTGAGCCAGTTCAGGAAACGCTCCGGGACTGGCTCGACACGATGGGATTCCATTCCACGATCCAGCGTATGGGTTTGGGGTTGGCGGCAAAGCCAAGGCCCACGTCTCGTCCCAAGGCAGCGCCAGCGGAGGGTGAAGCACCGACCGTGACGCTCTCTGAAGCGTCTTATGGACCGTATGAAACGGTTACGGATTTCGAGACGCTGGATCGGTGGATTGCCGAGGCGCGAACGGCTGGGGCCGTCGCTGTTGATACAGAGACGGACAGCCTCAATGCGCGTCAGGCCAATATGGTCGGGCTGTCGCTCTCTGTTGCGCCGGGAAAGGCCTGTTATGTGCCATTCCTGCATGAAGGCAAGCGGGATCTGTTGCAGGATGGTCCGGACGATCAGCCGACAGATCGGCAGCTTGATCGTGCTGCAACGCTGGAGCGTCTTGCCCCGCTGATGCGGGATGCGTCTGTTCTGAAAATCTTCCAGAACGCGAAATATGATCTGACGGTGTTCCGTAAGGCCGGTCTGTCTGAAATAACGCCGATCGACGATACGATGCTCATTTCCTATGCGCAGTCTGCGGGTGAGCACGGGCAGGGTATGGATGAGCTCTCCCAGCTTCATCTGGGGCATACGCCGATCACTTATGATTCTGTAACGGGAACGGGGCGTAAGCGCATTCCGTTCGCTGAAGTGCCGCTGGATCAGGCGACAGCGTATGCGGCGGAAGATGCCGATGTCACGCTGCGGCTGTGGCAGGTTCTGCGTCCGCAGTTACGTATTCGTCAGTCGCTGGCCCTCTATGAAGAAATCGAGCGGCCTCTGATTGAAGTCCTGACGGATATGGAAGACGTCGGGATCAAGGTGGATGCCGTTGAACTGCGGCGCATGTCGGCCGATTTTGAAACGCGTATGGCGGTGATCGAGAAGGATATTCACGAACAGGTTGGGCGCAGTTTTAATGTTGGGTCGCCCAAGCAGCTTGGTGAGATCCTGTTCGACGAAATGGAGCTTCCGGGCGGGAAACGCACCAAGAGCGGCTCTTGGGGCACGGACTCTTCTGTCCTTGAGGGACTGGCGGAGCAGGGGCATGATCTGCCGCAGAAAATCCTGTCCTGGCGTCAGTTGGCCAAGCTGAAATCGACTTATGCCGATGCGCTGGTCGAGCAGATGGATCAGGGAACGCAGCGCGTTCACACGTCCTTTCAGATGGCCATTACGACCACTGGGCGTTTGTCTTCCAATGAGCCGAACCTTCAGAACATTCCGATCCGTACGGAAGAAGGCGCGCTGATCCGTAAGGCCTTCGTGGCGGCTCCGGGGCATGTTTTGGTGTCTGCGGATTACAGCCAGATCGAACTGCGACTTCTGGCCCATGTGGCGAAGATCGAGCCTTTGCTGGAGGCGTTCCATCTTGGGCAGGACATTCATGCCCGCACAGCCTCCGAAGTGTTCGGTATTCCCATTGAAGGCATGGACCCGCTAACCCGTCGCCGGGCCAAGGCCATCAACTTCGGCATTATTTACGGTATTTCAGCGTTCGGTCTGGGGCGCCAACTTCAGATTTCGCCGGGTGAAGCACGCTCTTACATTGATGCGTATTTTGCTCGCTATCCCGGTATCCGCGCCTACATGGAGCGCACCAAGGAAGAGGCGAAAGAGCATGGCTACGTTCTGACGCCGTTTGGTCGCCGCTGTTATGTGCCCGGCATCAAGGACAAGAACGGCGCTCGCCGGTCTTATGCTGAGCGTCAGGCGATCAATGCGCCGCTTCAGGGCGGAGCCGCTGACATCATCAAGCGCGCCATGGTGAGTCTGGCGAGAAAGCTGCCTGAGACGGGCCTGAAAGCGCAGATGCTGCTTCAGGTGCATGACGAACTGCTCTTCGAAGTTCAGGAGCAGGATGCGCAGGCATTGGCGGATTTCGTCCGTCAGGAAATGGGAAGTGCTGCCAAGCTGGATGTGGCACTTGAGGTTGAAACCGGTATTGGCCCGAGCTGGGCTGACGCACACTGAGAGACTGAACGACCATGGAAACCCAACACGAACGCCGCAAGCGGATCAGCAATCGCATCATCTGGGGGGTGCTGGCAGTTGCGGCAGTTCTGGCCGGGGTCGGCTTCCAGTTGGCCTCTCACGGTGGACCGGGGCTGCTGGTACAGTCTAACGGAAATGAAGTGGGCGGTAGCTTCCGTCTTGATTCCCTTGGAGAAAGCACGGTCACGGAAGGAGACTTCCACGGGACCTGGGTTCTGGTGTGGTTCTTTGACACCAACTGCCCGGAAGATCGCTGCCAGCCGGTGCTGAAAAGCATGGAGCAGGCGTATCAGGCCCTTCACGCACAAGGCGTCCGTGTGTCTCCGCTCGCGGTGTCTCTGGACCCGTTTGATGAAAACGAAGCCCTCAGAAACTATGTCATTCCGGTCGCTCCCCATGTGATGCCGTTCACGGGTACGCCGAATATGATCAAGGCCATGACGGCTGAGTATCATGCTCCGGATCAGAAAGAGGGTGACCATTACGTTCCGGCCCCGCGGATCGTTATCATGGATCCAAGCGCCCGGTATGCTGGCACGATCGATGCGACTGGCGATGCGGATGCGTTGATTGCCCGCCTTCGTCAGCTGTCAAAGCGCTAAATGGCAATGCGTGTCCCGGCCTTTCTCCTCGCTCTTTCACTTGGCGTGGCCGGGACGGCGTTTGCTCAGGAGCAAACACCTCCTGACTGGGATGGGCAGACGCTGGACAGCCCGCATAGAGGTGGAACGCTTCGGCTCACCGCTGATGGTCCCGGCGGGACGTTGGACCCGCAGGTTAATTACGGCACGCAGTACATGCAGGTGTTCGTCAATATGTACGATCCCCTGCTGACGTTTAGAGAGGCGCGTGGCCCCACCGGGCTGGAGGTCGTTCCCGATCTTGCGGATGCCATGCCGACTATCAGCCCTGATGGGCTGACATGGACACTTCATTTACGGTCCGGTCTGAAGTTTTCGAATGGGTCGCCGGTTCGTGTTGAAGACGTCGTGGCGTCTTTTCGTCGGATCTATAGGGTTGGTAGCCCGACGGCGGCCTCATTTTACGGCGGGATTGTCGGGGCGAAAGAATGCCTGGATGCGCCGGATCACTGCACGTTGCCGGGTGTGGAAGGGCGCCCAGATGGAACGATCGTGTTTCATCTGGCTCATCCGGATGGAGAGTTTCTCTACAAGCTTGCGTTCCCTCACGCAGTTATTCTGCCTGCGTCAGTGTCTGTGCACGATGTGGGGAATGAGACCGTGCCGGGCACAGGGCCTTATCGGATCACGCATTACGATCCCGAGCATGGCATTGTGCTGGAACGAAACTCTTACTTTCATGTCTGGAACCCGCAGGCCCAGACAGACGGGTTTGCTGACCGGATCGAGTATAATTTTGGCCTCTCTGACGAGGCGCAGATTACTGCGGTCGAGCAGGGTCAATATGACTGGATGCTCGATGCCAAGCCCTCTGACCGATTGGGTGAACTCGGCGCGAAATACACCTCGCAGGTTCATATCGAGCCGCTGCTGGGGCTGTATTATCTGGCCATGAATGTGCATGAAAAGCCGTTTACAGATCAGCGGGTGCGTCAGGCTGTCAGTATGGCTGTGAACCGGCATGCCATGACCATTTTGTTCGGTGGCAGTGCCATTTCTGAACCGCTTTGCCAGATGGTGCCGCATGGTATTCCCGGCGCGGACCTTGGGTTGTCCTGCCCGCAAAATCTGGACGAGGCTCGGCGACTGGTTCGGGAGGCTGGTGCGGAAGGGCAGGCGGTCACGCTGGTTGTGCCCAACCGCGCTATCGAACTGGGCATGGGGACGTATCTGCGGAATGTGCTTCAGCAGATTGGCTTGAAAGCGCAGCTACGCCCGATCACGGCTGGTCTGGCAGATTCTTACGAGCAGAATACGGCTAACCATGTGCAGATCGCTCTGGCTTACTGGTTTGCCGATTATCCGTCCGCCTCAACCTTTCTGGATGATTTGTTCGGGTGTGATAACTATCATCCGAATTCTGCCATTTCCCCAAACTTTACCGGCTTCTGTGACCAGCACGTTCAGAGTCTGTTCGAGCAGGCCAAGGCGCAGACCGATCCAGCCAAAGCCGCGCCCATCTGGCAGGTGGCGGGGCATGAGATCATGCGGCAGATGCCGGGTGCTCCGATGATTCAGATGAAGACTATTGATTTCGTGTCAAAAAGGCTGGGAAATTATTACTCGACGCTTTTGAGCCACATGCTGTTTTCTCATGTTTGGGTGAAATAGAGATCAAAAGACGAATAATATTGTACAGATAGTTTTTGGTGGTGTCTTCTCCTTACTGTGTAGTTTGTAAGAAGAAAATTTATGAGAATTTTGCTCGCGTGCCTCATGGTCGCTGGTCTTGTAAGTTCTTGTTTTGGGGAAGTACGGGCGCATGACGTTCTGGACTCTCCCGAAAACTGCATCAAGGCTGCAGTTGTTTTGCCTTTGCTGGGCGGCTCGGGAGATGCGCCTATCATTCCCGTCCAAGCAAACGGTATTAACGCGGCCATGTATGTCAGTCCCATGTTCGGGCGCGTTATGGTTCATAATGCCGGAAAGCTCTGGTTCCCGCTTGGAGCCGACATGCCCTTGAAAGCCCAGAATGGTGCGGTGACGTTAACCTCCCGAACACTCATCGATGATGTGCAGATCGGACCAATGGATCTGGGAGCGATGCGGGCCAATCTTCTGGACGGTCAGGCTGAGCACCTTGTCGATGGTCGGCCCCTCGTTGGAATGCTGGGGTTAGGGAACGAAATCTTTTCCGAAACTGATATTCTTTTTGACGTGCCTAATGGCAAGCTGGCGTTTCTGAAGTTTCGAACAGACAAGGCCTGCAAGGATGCGGCGCATCGTCTCATGGGGGCTCAGGCACATGTTGTGCAACTCCGTCGTGGAGCACTAATTGCTGTTCGCGCCAATGCAACGTCTCAGGATATGGTTCTTGACCCGGATTTATCAGAAACGGTTTTACCGACATCCTGGGAAGACGCCCTGAACCTGACATCGAATGACATTCGGCATGAGCCGATCGTGACCACCCAGTATGTCGGGATATCAGTCGGGCACCAGTATGTTCTTAATGGGCTGAATATTGGCGGGTATAACCCTGGGCCCATGAACGTGCTGTTCCAGTCTGATATTTCGATTGCAGCACTGGGAGGCGATGTTTTCAGGAAAGCGGCTGTTTTGCTGGACAGGGACGCTGGTCAGGCGGTTTTTCTTCCCGAAACAGAAAACACGTCTCGTCCGACACTGCATTTCCATTTTGATGAAAACCATGCCGGGCATACAGCCGTCACACAGAAGACTGGTCAGATTGAAACCGGTGTGAAGTGAAGGTTTAGGCAGGGATCACTTCACACCTCAAGTATATTTTTACAGGCCAATATCTGTACGGAAAATCTTGTCTTCCCACTGAATGGCTGACGCGCCTTCATAAGCAAGACGACGTGCATCTTCAGGCATTGTTGCCTTGGCGCAGACTGTCAGAACACGTCCACCATCCGCGACAAGAACGCCATCGACCAGCTTTGTCCCAGCATGGAAAACCGAAACGCCCGGGACGGCTTCGGCGCGTTCGATGCCCGAAATGCGACCGCCCTTTTTCGCGGCATCCGGGTAGCCATTAGCAGCCAGCACCAGTGAGATAGACGCTTCGTCGGAGAAGTCGGCAGCGGCATGATCGAGATTGCCGTCTGCGAGAGCTGCAAGAATAGGAAGCAGGTCTGACTTGAGGCGGATCAGGAGTGCCTGCGCTTCCGGATCACCAAAGCGGACATTGTATTCAATCAGCTTTGGGCCTTCATTCGTCAGCATCAGGCCAGCGAAAATCACGCCACGGAAAGGCGTCCCGCGACGCACCATTTCCGCCAGCATCGGGCGCACGCTGAGGTCCAGCGCCTTTTCCTGAGCCGCGCGATCAAAGCCGGGTGGTGGGGAAATGGCACCCATACCGCCGGTGTTTGGCCCCGTATCACCATCGCCCAGACGCTTGTGGTCGCGGGCTGCACCGATCAGAACGGCCTTTTCGTCCGAGCAGAATGCGAAAAGGGAGACCTCTTCGCCCACAAGGCATTCTTCAATCACAAGCGGCATGCCCAGCTTGCGAATGGCATCCTCTGCCTCGTCTACGCTCAACGCTACGACGACGCCTTTACCGGCGGCTAGTCCATCGGCTTTCACCACGATCGGTGCGCCGCGTCGACGCACAAATTCAAGGGCAGGAGCCTCTTCTTCAAAGCGCTCCCATTTTGCAGTTGGAATGGCTGCTGCGTCTGCCACTTCTTTGGTGAAGGCTTTGCTACCCTCCAGCAGAGCTGCCGCCCTGGTCGGGCCAGCACATGGAATGCCAGCGTCCGCACAGGCATCAGCAAGGCCTGCGACCAAAGGGGCTTCAGGTCCGGGGACGATCAGATCAATTTTCTGCTCTTTTGCGAAGGCAACAAGACCAGAGACGTCATCAACCTTGAGGGGAACCAAGGTGGCCAAAGACGTCATGCCGGGATTGCCAGGCGCCGCATAAAGGGCCGAAAGACTGGGCGAGCGCGCCAGACATGTTGCCAGGGCGTGTTCGCGCCCTCCGGAACCGACCAGCAAAACGCGCATTCCGCTCTCCCTTTTCATCTGCGGGTCCCTGAGATCAGGGCTTCGTCTGACGGCGTGCGTAGCATAGACTGGCGCCATGATGGAGAGTGATGCCGCGTCTGCACGCGGGAATGTGCCGCAATATTCAGTTTCCGAGATTTCCGGAGCCATCAAGCGCACGCTTGAGACCGGATTCGGGCGTGTTCGTGTGCGTGGTGAGGTGACGGAACTCAAGCGTTACCCGTCGGGGCATATCTATCTGTCCCTGAAAGATGAGGGTGGAAAGATCTCCGGCGTCATCTGGCGTGGAACGGTGTCGCGTCTGGGTATGGCGCCCGAGAACGGTAATGAAGTCATCGCGACGGGGAAGGTCTCGTCCTACGGCGAGCGCTCCAGTTATCAGCTCATCATTGATCGGATGGAATTCGCAGGCGAGGGGGCTCTGCTCGCCAATATCGAGCGCCTGCGTCGCAAACTGCTGGATGAGGGACTGTTCGAAGCCGATCGCAAGAAGCCCATTCCGTTTCTGCCATCGCTTGTCGGTGTCGTGACCTCACGGTCCGGGGCGGTTCTTCATGATATTCGTACGACCATTGAACGTCGCTTTCCCCGGGATGTGTTGTTGTGGCCTGTTGCCGTACAGGGAGAGGGGGCTGCGGCCCAGATCGCTGCGGCCATTGACGGTATGGCACAGAGGTCTCGTCGCCCGGATGTTCTGATTGTGGCCCGTGGTGGTGGCTCTCTTGAAGATCTTATGGCCTTCAATGATGAGCGTGTTTTGCGTGCCGTTGCAGCCTGTCCCATCCCGGTTATTTCTGCTGTTGGTCACGAGACAGACACTACACTGATCGATCTTGTCTCAGACCGCCGTGCACCGACGCCAACGGCTGCGGCAGAAATGGCCGTGCCCTTGCGCTCTGAACTGGTCGCAGATCTGGCACATCGGACGGCTCGTCTGGCAGGTGGTTTGAGCCGCATCATGCAGACATCCCGGGCAAGGCTGGAGCAGGCTACATCGCGACTGCCAGATCTGCCGTCTCTTCTTGAGACTGCACGCATGCGGTTGGATGACCGGAGCCAGCGCCTTGATCTTGCTCTTCCAGCCTTTGTCATGCGCGCAAGAAGCCGCCTGGATGCTCCAGTACGGCAACTGCCGTCGCCGGAACTGATTGTCAGCCGGGCGAGGGCCGCCCTGACTGCGCCCTCAAGGCAGCTTCCGTCACCACGTTTAATGATTGAACGGCGACAGAGCGCTCTTCGTGCGTCAGAGACCGCTCTTGTCACGGCATGGCAACGCGCGTCCCAACGGTTCCACCTTCGGGTAGAACGACAGAGACTGTCTCCTGAAACGCTCAATAGCGCCCTCAGGCTTCAGAAAGCGCGTCTTGATGGGTTGGGAAGTCATCTGGAAGCGGTCTCCCCGAGGGCGATCCTCAGCAGGGGATATGTGCTCGTCCAGGATAGCAAGGGGCGCCCCGTGACCCATTCCGACGCGGAACCTTTGAACGGACGTGTGGTTCTGTCTTTCGCTGACGGCCAACGTGGGGCAAAACTCGATACCCTTCTTACGTCCCAGGCCGATCTGGGTCTTTAATGGTGAAGTGTCCGGGCGTGGCCCGGTTTGTGATCCGGAGTTCACATGCGTTCGTTCTGGTTGAGCCTTGTTGTCCTGCCTCTTCTGGCAGCTTGTGCGGAGCAGCCTTCCGCCACGTCTTCTCATGCAGCCGTGCAGGCTCCAGCCCAAAAGATTCCCCCGCAGGATTTTGCTCCGGGATTGGCCGAAGAAGCTCCGGCGGATGGTCATAAGGTGCTTCTGAATGACCCGTCTGCACCGTCAAATACGCCGCTTTGCGGGACAGCGCAGCGTGAAGCCAATCTGGCAGGATCAGCGCTCTATGCGCAGGGTTTAGCCACCACAACATCGTCCTGCCCGCAGAATGCGTGTTTTGAACCTTTGACGGGAACGTTCATTGCGGCAAACGGCAATAAGAGCGTCTGCCGGTAAAAGTTTTCCGGGCAGATTGAGCTGGCGCATTTCCCTATCATCTTCAGTGCTTTAAAGTGGATCTCACGAAAGAGTGAGGTTTGATATGACTGATGAGCTGAAATGTCCCAAATGTGGGTCGGAGCATGTTTATCCGGATGGGACCCTGTGGGTCTGTCCGGACTGCGGCAATGAATGGAATCCGGAAGAGGGCGGTCAGGCTGACGCTGGCGACGCATCTGCGGAAATCAAAGATGCCAATGGCAATGTTCTTGTAGATGGTGACAGCGTTACGGTTGTGAAGGACCTGAAAGTCAAAGGATCTTCGCTGGTTGTGAAAAGCGGCACCAAGGTCAAGAACATTCGTCTTGTTGATGCGACGGACGGACATAATATTGCCTGTAAGATCGCGGGAATTGGGGCCATGAACCTGAAGTCTGAATTTGTAAAAAAATCCTGACAGGGTACGCCATTTAGTAACATCGTGTGTGCTTTCATCAGCCTTCGTGAGGTCTCCTTGCGAAGGCTGATGCCGTTCTGGGGCATACGCCATTGGGCAATACAGGGGATGTAGGCATGTATGTCATTCTTGGCGGGACAGGCCATGTCGGCCGCGCTGTCGCACAAACTGTTGTGACGGCTGGGCATAACGTCACGGTAGTAACCCGGCAGGTTGTTGCGGCCTTTGAACAACGCCACGCCGGCGTAGATTATGCGGCAGTGGATGTGAATGATACCGATACTCTGAGGGCACTTTTTCAGAGGGCGCAACGCGTATTCGTTCTCAATCCCCCTGCGGCAGTGTCTGGCAATACGGATGTAGAAGAACGCAAGACCGTATGCTCCATTTTGAAAGCACTGCGGGGCGTTGCTCTGGAAAAGGTCGTCGTGCAATCCACCTATGGCGTGCAGCCTGGTGAGCACTGTGGCGATCTCGGCGTTTTGTATGAGCTGGAACAGGGTGCGCAGGCCCTGAACGTTCCGGTGTGTATTGTCCGCGCGGCCTATTACATAAGCAACTGGGCGGCGGCGATAAGCGCTGCAAAAGCAACAGGAGTGCTACAGACATTTCTGCCGCCAACACAGGCGTTTCCCATGGTCGCTCCAGAAGACGTTGGAAGCCTGGCAGGTCAGTTACTGATGTCTGACGTCGAAGAGAGGGGTATCCACAATATTGAGGGGCCGGAGAGCTACACCCCTTCAGATGTTGCTGCTGTCCTTTCCAGACTGTTAGGTCGCGCCATCCAAGTGCAGGTCATTCCTCAGGAGAGGTGGTATGAGGCCTATCGCGGAAATGGCTTCTCGAAAGAGGCCGCGCAGTCTTATGCGAACATGACCGGGCTCTTTGTTTATCAACATTATGACCGCCCCGCAGACCCCGTGCGGGGCTCCACAAGCCTTGAAGCTTGCCTGAAGCGTTACGCGTAAACCGGGCATAAAAAAAGCCGACCGGGAAATATCCGGTCGGCTTTTTGTTGGGATGAGAAGCAGGTGTTACCGCTTCCACCAGCCCATGCGACGCGTCACCGGTGGCAACTCGTCAATGTTGATGGGCTGTAACGTGTTTCCATCATCTGCTGTGGCATCGTCGGCTTTGACAGCCTTGGTTGCGCGACGGGCGCGAGCACGCTTCGGCTTGGCGGTTGCCTCTTCCTCGGCGACAGGAGCTGAGGCCTCCGAAGCCATTGCTTCCACAACAACGTCGTCTGCCTTGGCTTCTGTAGCCTTGGTCGTGCGACGGGTGCGTGGACGCTTTGGCTTTGCCGGAGCTTCCTCTTCCGTCGGAGCGGCCAGAGCAGCCACGACGACTTCTTCTGCCACTACCGGTGCCGCTGCTTCAGCCTTCACAGCCTTGCTGCTGCGGCGGCCTCTGGTGCGCTTTGGTTTTTCCTGTTCTGCAGCAATCGGCTCGGCAGCGGCCTCGACAACGTCAACTACCGGAGCGCTCTCGACAGAAAGGCGGGCAGGGGTTGCTGTAGATGTCTGAAGCGGGCGGGAAGCCTGCTCCATTTCAGCCTGTTCGATCACATCGAAAATATCGAAGCTTCCACCGAACGGATCAGCCGGCGTCGGGCCAGCATATCCCCGCGAAACAGGCTGGCGTTCTTCCCGGCGGCGCTGGGAAGGCTGCTGCACCGGAGCGTGGCGTGCTGGCTTAGGTGCTTCTTCCTGGACGGACACCTTTTCCTGCACCGGGGCTTCTGCTGCGACTTCGTCTTCCTTCTGAACACGCTTGAAGCGCGTCCGGCGACGACCCGGGATAAGACCGACTTCTTCGGTTTCATCGTCAGACCGGTGGACGGAAGGCTGTTCGCCGTTTGGTTCGGCAGCATTGCCCTGAACGGTCTCGTTCTCGCCATTCTGATCACGACGACCACGACGGCGACGACGGCGACGACGACGGTTGCCGTTGTTGCCCTCTTCCTCGTCACCCGTGTTGACTTCGACGTCTTCACCCCGGGCAGGCTCAGCCTGTGCTTCAGCAGCGGCCGCCTGAGGAACGACAGGCGCCTCGTCCTCAATGATTTCGATCGTGCGGACGTTGTGAGGTGCAGCAATCTGAGCCGGTACTGGCTCTGGTGCCGGTGCAGCCGTCTGCGGACGGATACGCTCGATGCGCATGTCTGCTGCGGGCAGATCTTCTTCCGTGCGGAAGATCACGCGCATGCGGTGACGCTGCTCAATGTCCGACAGCCAGTCACGCTTGTTGTTCAGAATGTAAAGCGCAATGTCCGATCCGATATGAACATCGATCTCGGCGGCACGCTGGCGGGTGCCTTCTTCATCGATTGCACGCAGCACATGAAGAGCAGAGCTTTCCGTACCGCGAATGAAGCCAGTGCCCTGACAGTGCGGGCAAGGCGTCAGTAGCGACTCAGCGATGGACGGACGCAGGCGCTGGCGGGACATTTCGAGCAGGCCGAAATGAGAGATATGTCCGACCTGAATGCGCGCGCGATCAGTACGCAGGGATTCCTTAAGGCGCTTCTCGACCTGGGCGTTATGGCGACGGCTTTCCATGTCGATAAAGTCAATGACGACAAGGCCGGCCAGATCACGCAGGCGCAGCTGGCGCGCAACTTCTTCAGCAGCTTCAAGGTTCGTGCGGAGTGCCGTTTCCTCAATGTTGCGCTGTGATGTGGATTTACCGGAGTTCACGTCGATGGCGACAAGTGCTTCCGTCTGATTGATAACCAGATAGCCACCAGACTTCAGGCGTGCGGTCGGGGAGAACATCGCATCCAGATGCCCTTCGACGTTGTAACGCGCGAAGAGGCTCTGTCCACGGTTCTGCCAGAGCTTCACCTTGCCAGCGTTGTGCGGCATCAGCAGACGCATGAACTCGCGCGCACTTCTCCAAGCAGACTCACCGTCGACCATGATGTCTTCGATGTCTTTGGAGAACAGGTCGCGAATGGCGCGCTTGATGAGGCTTGCTTCCTCATAAACCAGCGTTGGAGCAACGGATGACAGCGCGTGTGAGCGAATGTCGTCCCAAAGCTGAAGCAGGTATTCACAGTCCCGAACGATTTCCGGTCCTGGACGACCTGCACCTGCGGTCCGGACGATCATGGCCATCGTCTTGGGCAGGTTCAGTTCTGCGATGATGTCGCGCAGACGGCGACGATCCGTGTCAGACGTAATCTTGCGAGAGACACCACCACCACGCAGGGCGTTCGGCATCAGGACGCAATAACGGCCAGCGAGAGAGACGTAGGTGGTAAGGGCCGCGCCCTTGTTGCCACGCTCTTCCTTCACGACCTGAACGAGCAGGACCTGACGGCGGCGGATGACTTCCTGGATCTTGTAGTTGCGTAGGAAGCGGGCCGTACGACGCGAAGCCGCGCTTTCCTCACCTGTGTCGTGCTCGCCACCAACGGTTTCTGGCGCGCGACGATCCTGGTTGTCGTTCTCTTCCGTCTCGTCAGAGGCGGGCTCTTCCTCACTGTCCGGAAGTTCAGCGCGTTGTTCAGACGCAACTTCTTCTTCCTGGATGGCCAGAAGCTTCTCGCGATCTGCGACGGGGATCTGGAAGTAATCCGGGTGAATTTCGCTGAAGGCGAGGAAGCCGTGACGGTTTCCGCCGTATTCTACGAAAGCAGCCTGAAGGCTCGGCTCAACGCGGATGACCTTGGCAAGGTAAATATTGCCCTTGAGCTGTTTTCTGGATGATGTCTCGACGTCGTAATCTTCAACGCGGTCACCGTCCATGACCACAACACGCGTTTCTTCCGCGTGTGTGGTGTCGATAAGCATACGCTTGGTCATGGAAAACTGAACTCCACGATGCTCCAGTGTGGCGCTTTGGGCCAGAGGGAACACCTGATTGTACGGGGTGGAGGGGGCGGATCAGCCGGAATGCCAAACCGCGGGACGCATCTGGTCCCGTTTCGGTTAGGCTCCTGGCTGTGATCACGTCGCGTGACATTCGACCCCTGACAGACGTCCGGCCCGTGGTCTGGTACCGGATGAAAACGCACTCCGGTCAGGTTGTGAGCCTGTGCCGGACTGAACTAATTCTGCCGGAGCAGCCCGATCAGGACATGGCGCAGAAAATGTCCGGCACATGTCAAACGATGGGGCGTCGCGGCTCGGACGATCGAGGCGGGAGCGTTGTGGGGAAAGGATAAAAGCCCACAAACGATCGGACCGCTCTCTTCAGGTCCTTGGTGCACAGGATGACTTAAAGAAGGGCCGCTGGCAAGCAGGGCTTTTTACGGCTCTCCAAAAGGTGCTTTGCCTTGTTTCAGACATTGTCCTGTGTCTGTTATGATTGAAGGTCAAGATGATCGAAAAGACGCAGGGTAAACGGATGCTGACGCGACGCATGGTAATGGAAGGTCTTGCCTGCCTCTCCACGGTGGCTCCCTTGGGAGCCGGCGCCCGGACTAAGCATCTGACAGCGCATTCTCCCTCTGCCAAACCGCTTCAGGCCCCGGCCGTTCACCGAAATGCGCCGCCACCCAAACCGCTGGTCATGCTGGATCCCGGACATGGTGGGAAAGATCCTGGCGCAATCGGTATTTCCGGTACGTATGAGAAACATATTGCCGAAGCTGCGGCGACAGAACTGCGGCGCCAGCTTCTGGCATCCGGACAGTACCGCGTGGCTATGACCCGTTCAGAGGACCATTTCATTCCCCTGGAAGGGCGCGTGGAAATGGCCCAGCAGCATCAGGCGCATCTTTTTATCTCTATGCACGCCGATGCACTGCATGACCGTGATGTTCGCGGGGCGAGTGTCTATACGCTTTCCAGCGGAGCGTCGGATGCTCAAACAGCGGCTCTGGCCCAGCGGGAGAATAGTGCAGATCGGTTTGGCGGCCCAGCATTTCATGGCATGTCTCCCGACGTCCAGCAGATCCTTTCCAGCCTGGTTTCTGAAGAAACGCGGCGTGGGTCTGCGCACATGGCATCAAGCGTTGTAGGCGCATTTCGTAGTCGCATAGGGCTGCTGACGCATCCGTCACGCCATGCGGCTTTTGTGGTGTTGAAGTCCGCAGAAATACCGTCAGTTCTGGTGGAGATGGGTTTCATGTCCAACCGGCTGGATGAGGCTGCGTTACGGCAGGCTGTGCATCGCACGCAGGTTGCCAGTGCTATGAAAACTGCGGTCGATCGGTACTTTTCAACCCGCCCCGGTGTGATGACAGGTTGACCCTGAAAGAACGCAGGGCAGAGTTTTTAGTCATGTGGGTTGCGCATGACGAAAGAATCGGACATTTTCCGTGCCCATGACATTTCTTTCGATCCTCTCGCTTCGACTTATCGGCCCCTGAACGCCACATCAAGGCGGGCAGCGTTCCGTTGCGTTCAGGGGATGACAGACCAGAAAATTTCCTGACCAGCGAGATGATCAAGACATGACTTTCCAACATCCGTCCTTCGGTACGATTTCCGACGACCGCGTTATCATTTTTGATACGACGCTGCGTGACGGTGAACAGTCCCCCGGTTTCTCCATGAACCTCGAAGAGAAGCTCCGCATGGCTCATGCGTTGAGCGCTCTGGGTGTGGACGTTATTGAGGCTGGCTTTCCGGTCGCATCCAAGGATGACTTCGAGAGTGTTCGCAGCATTGCGGAGCAAGTGCGTGGCTCTGTTATCTGCGGTCTTGCTCGCAGTGGTGGCAAGCGCGACATTGAGTCCTGCGGCGAAGCTCTGAAGGGTGCTGAACGCTCCCGTATTCATAACTTTATTTCCACATCTCCACTGCACATGAAGTATAAGCTGCGGATGGAACCTGAAACGGTTCTGGACATCATTGCTTCTGGCAATCAGAAGGCACGCCAGTACACGGATGACGTGGAATGGTCTGCCGAAGATGGTTCCCGTACGGACCCTGACTTCCTGTGCCGCTGTGTTGAAGTCGCCATCAAAAATGGTGCGAACACCATTAACATTCCCGACACGGTTGGCTTTGCAACGCCTGAAGAAATGCGCCGCATCTTTACCATGCTGCGTGAGCGTGTTCCGGGGGCGGATCAGGTGATTTTCTCTACGCATAACCATAACGATCTGGGTCTGGGCGTTGCGAATACGCTGGCTGCTGTCGAAGGCGGTGCGCGTCAGATCGAATGCACGATCAATGGCATCGGTGAGCGTGCTGGTAATGCTGCGCTGGAAGAAATCGTCATGGCGCTGCGGACGCGTCATGACCAGTACGGCAAGGTGACCGGCATCGAGACGCCGAAGCTGCTGGGCATGTCCCGCATGCTGGCGACGATCACAGGCTTCGACGTGCAGCCGAACAAGGCCATCGTTGGCCGGAACGCTTTCGCCCATGAAAGTGGTATTCATCAGGACGGTGTTCTGAAGAATGCAGCTACTTATGAGATCATGACACCGGAAAGCGTGGGCTGGAATAAGAGCTCACTGGTGATGGGCAAGCATTCCGGTCGCGCAGCATTCCGCGATAAGCTGGCACAGCTGGGCTACCCGCCGCTCGAAGACGAGGCTCTGAACGCTGCTTTTGCCCGGTTTAAGGATCTAGCTGACAGCAAAAAGGTCGTGTTCGATGACGATATCTGCGCACTGGTTGATGACGAAAGCCGCGACCACGAGCGCGTTCATCTGATTTCTCTGGAAGTTGCTTCCGGTACCAAGCAGAAGTCTCAGGTCAAGCTGGAAATCAGCGTTGATGGCGCCATCCAGTATGCGGCTGTCAGTGGAAATGGCCCGGTTGATGCGGCATTCCGTGCCATCGGTGAGGCATTCCCTCATTCAGCAGAACTGGCGCTGTTCTCGGTGGCTAACGTCACGGAAGGGACAGACGCTCAGGCACGTACAACGGTTCGTCTGCAAGAGAATGGCAAGCTCGTAGACGGTCAGGGTGCTGATGCCGATACGGTTGTGTCTGCTGTTCGTGCCTATATCCATGCCCTGAATAAGCTGCTCACCAAGCGCGAGCGGACTGAGCCTGAAGCACTCTAAGCTTCGAACGAACCATGAGAGATCATCAATAAACTAATTAATATAGTTTATTGATGATCTAGACAAAAATAACACGATTGATATTGTCTCCTTCTGAATTTGGAAGGGGCAGCTATGCCGCATTCGTGGCTTTATACGGCGTCGGGTCTATTTGTAGGCTTTCTGGTAGGCATGACCGGAGTGGGGGGAGGGTCCCTCATGACACCACTGCTGATCCTGCTGTTCGGGGCGAAGCCTCAGTCAGCCGTCGGAACAGACCTGCTTTACGCAGCCGTTACGAAAATTGTTGGTACCGGCCTCAATCGCCATATGGGCGTTGTGAACTGGAAGATTGTTGGCTGGCAGATGGCGGGGAGTCTCCCTGCAGGTCTCTTGTGCCTGATTTTCCTGCACCATGCGGGCATGTCCGACGCCGCGTCCCGTCTCATTCAGGTTGTTCTCGGTGTGGCACTGCTTCTCACGGCGCCGGCAATTTTGCTGAAGCCAAGGCTGAGAGCATGGGCTGAAGGGCGTAAACCCCTGAGCGACCGGGCTGAAACGATTTTAACGGTTCTGCTTGGTGTTTTACTTGGGACGTTGGTGACGCTGTCTTCCGTGGGGGCTGGAGCTGTCGGCATGGCCGCCTTGACGATGCTTTATCCGCGCCTGACAACACGAACGCTCGTTGCAACGGATATCGCTCATGCAGTTCCGCTCACGCTGATTGCAGGGGGAGGTCACTGGCTGGAGGGCGCGGTGGATACCGCCGTCCTTCTGGCGCTTCTGATGGGATCCATCCCGGGTATTATTCTGGGGACGTTATGTGCAGGGAAATTGCATGAAGATACCCAGCGCTGGGTGCTGGGTATTCTTCTGGCCGTTATTGGTTTCCGGATGATCTGACATCCGGAAACCGTAAAGCTTAGTAGCCGTAGTTGCTCTGCTGAGGGTAACCGCCGTTGTTGTAGCCCTGCTGCTGAGGGTAGGGGTTCTGGCAGTTCGTGTTGGGTGGGCACTGATATTGCTGCTGCGGATAGGTCGGATACTGACCGTTCTGCTGCTGATATCCCTGAGGGTAGCCACCTTGCTGGGGGTAACCGTTCTGGTACCCGCCCTGCTGGTAGCTCGGGCGATTGGGCGCTGTAACGGCGCCCGTCGTTGCCCCAAGTGCGCCACCAGCAAGCGCACCAATGGCAGCTCCGCGACCGCCGCCGGCCAGTGCGCCGATGGCCGCACCTGCGCCGCCTCCCAGAAGACCGCCGCCAAGGGCGCGCGATCCCGGGTCATAGTTTCCCTGGCAACCGCCTAGGGAAAGAACGGTCGCAAAAGCGCCAATCAGAGCTACGCCCCGAAAAGCAGAGCGGTCGATAACGGACCTCATGTCACAAATCCTTAGAATTCATGGTCGCTAGCCCGATAACAGGCTCAGTAACCGTTCCGTGAACGCTGGCTTGGCGTGGTTGCTGCACCAACAGCAGCGCCTGTACCACCACCTGCGAGTGCACCGATAGCCGCGCCGCGACCGCCGCCAGCCAAGGCGCCGATTGCAGCGCCGGCACCTGCACCGACAAGGGCGCCAGAGCCTGCACGAGCTCCACTGTCGTACGGGCTACCGCAGCCCGCAAGAGCAGCGCCACAGAGGGTCAGGACGGCGATCAGGCGGGGAGTCTTGGTCATATTCATTTTTTATGTCCTGTTCTGTTTTGGTTTCTCCGACGCTTCCCCTGCTTTCGGAAAGGAATGTCGGATAAGACCATATAGTGGTAACGTGGAGAACGTGACTGAAGGGTGGCAAGATTGAGGCGCGGAAAGATTTTTTTTCCATGTCCTGATCTCTCGTGATGAAAAGTTGTTCGTCGCTAATGACATTATCGGGACTGTTACCCTTGCTGAACGGCCTTTGCATCGTTAAGTCCACCCGCGGGGAGCCCGCCCCACCTTAACGATATATAATCTGTCTGCCGCACAGAGCCGCGCCAGGAGTTTTGGATGTTTTCTCGTCTGCTGGGTCTCATGTCTGCTGACATGGCGATCGACCTCGGCACTGCCAACACGCTCGTTTACGTTAAAGGCCGCGGTATTGTGCTCGATGAGCCATCTGTGGTTGCCATCGCTGAAGTGCGCGGCAAAAAGCAGGTTCTGGCTGTTGGTAACGAAGCCAAGCAGATGGTCGGGCGTACGCCTGGCAACATCACCGCCATCCGTCCGCTGCGAGACGGCGTTATTGCGGACTTCGAAGTCGCGGAAGAGATGATCAAGCACTTCATCCGTAAAGTGCATAATCGCCGGGCCTTCGCGAGTCCGCAGATCATCATCTGCGTTCCTTCCGGCGCGACGGCTGTTGAACGTCGGGCCATTCAGGAAAGTGCCGAGAGCGCGGGGGCCCGCAAGGTCATGCTGATCGAAGAGCCGATGGCAGCCGCAATCGGTGCAGGGCTTCCGGTCACTGAACCGTCTGGCAGCATGATCGTGGATATCGGTGGCGGAACCACGGAAGTGGCTGTGATCTCGCTCGGTGGCATCGTCTATGCCCGTTCTGCCCGCGTTGGTGGAGACAAGATGGACGAGGCCATCATCTCCTACATCCGGAAGACCTATAATCTTCTCGTGGGCGAAAGCTCTGCCGAGCGTATCAAGATCGAGCTTGGTGCTGCCATGATGCCGGATGATCCATCCAATCCGGATGGCCCCATCACGGAAATCAAAGGCAGGGACCTGATCAACGGCGTGCCGCGTGAAGTAATGGTCAGCCAGGCCCAGATTGCCGAAAGTCTGGCAGAGCCGGTCATGCAGATCGTGGATGCTGTGACGACAGCACTGGAAAATACGCCACCTGAGCTGGCTGCCGATATCGTGGACAAGGGCATTGTCCTCTCCGGCGGCGGTGCGCTCCTGTACCGCCTCGATGAGGTTCTGCGTCTCTACACGGGGCTTCCTGTGACCGTGGCTGAGAATGCGCTGTCGTGCGTGGCGCTGGGAACGGGTCGTGCGCTCGAAGAAATGCGCCGTCTGCGCAGTGTTCTGAGCAGCATGTACTGAACCCGGACACAGTCCAGTGTTCTCTATCCACACTCGGCAGGTGTTTGCCCGCGCAACTCTGCCGATCCTGATCCTCTTCGCAGTGGCACTGGTCCTGCTTGGGCTGGTTCGGCGGCCGGTAGTGGATGGGGCACGTCTGCAGGCCACGGATATTCTGGCGCCTGCTTATCAGGCTCTTGTTCTGCCTCAGGCCAAACTGCGGGACTGGCTTGTAGATCTACGGGGTGCGACGGATCTTGCACGGGAGAACTCTCGTCTGCGAGATGAGAACCATGCTCTGCGCCACTGGTATGATGTGGCTGTGGCTCTGGCAGCCGAAAATGGCCGCCTGAAGAATAGTCTTCACTGGATTCCGGAAAGTATCCCCCAGTATGTGACCGGCCGCGTTACGCGTGATGATGGTGGGCCTTACTCACGCGCTGTTCTGCTGGATGTTGGCAGCGGGCATCAGGTTCATATGGGTGATGTAGCGTTGGATTCGTCTGGATTGTTAGGGCGTGTCACGGAGGTCGGGCCTCATACGGTTCGTGTTCTGCTCATCAATGATGATGCCAGCCGAATTCCTGTCACGCTGGCGGCATCTCATGGAGATGCCATTATGGCCGGGGATGACACGGATACACCCCGACTGATTTATTACCCGCAGGACCACCATCCCATTGAAGGGGAACGTGTGGAGACGCGCGGGCAGAGCGCAATGCCTGCAGGCCTTCCGATTGGCACGGTTCATTACCTCGCTCCCAACCGGCCGGTTGTAATGCCGGACGCGGACTTGCGCCGTCTGGATATCGTGCGCGTCTTTGACTACGGTGACGACGGCGGCCAAGCCCCTGATGCGCCAGGGCGCGTCAAGATCCGGCGTCCTCCTGCAGAACCTGCGTTGCCAGGCGGATTGTCGTTTCCCAAATTGCCGGGAATGTCTGAACCTTTGGGGAAGGGAGGGCAATAATCGGATGGTTGCCGAAAACTCCACCCCTCATTTGCATTCTGCTGTTGAGCCGAAACAGACGCTCCGCCGCCGGCTGGACATGTTTGTTCGTGCGGCCATGCCGTCGCTGTTTATCATTCTGGTTGCGGTTCTGCTGTCTGCACCGTTTGGAATTCCCGGGCAGGCAGAGCTTCAGTTTGGCATCGCCATGTGTACAGTCTGGTTCTGGGCCTTTAGTCGCCCACGTTCCATGCCGGCCCTGGCAGTCTTTGTGTGCGGACTCGTTCTGGAGCTGTTCAGTTTTGGTCCGCCGGGTGCCATCCTTCTGTCACTGCTCGTGATTTACGGAGTGGCCCATCACTGGCGCTATGGGTTGTCCCGCCTGGGATTCGTAGCCTGCTGGCTGATTTTCAGCTTTCTGGCGGCGCTGGCATCCTTTTTTCAGTGGGCTCTCGTCTGTCTGCATGCATTTGCGCTATTATCGCCCGCACCGGGCCTCTTTCAGGCTGCGCTAACAATCGGTATCTATCCCAGTCTTACCGCGCTGTTTGTCTGGGGCCGCCGCACGTTTGCCAATCCCGATCAGGCCTGACGGCGCATTTTCGCGCTCTCCGCGCAAATCGCCGCTTTCTTTTCCGGACTTGAACGCCTGACCTGATGTTTTCCAGAAAACGCCCTTTTCGGACCCTGCTACGCTCGCGAAGCCAGGACGTGCCTGTTCGCTCCGGGCGTGGCGTCTTCACGCGTCGTGCCCTTGTAGTGATGGCGGTCCAGGCTGGTGTTCTGGGGGCTCTGGGGCGACGACTTTACAATATCCAGACAGTTGAGGGCGACCATCTCCGCCAGCTTGCGGAGCGTAACCGTACCAGCAAGCGTCTGCTGGCCCCCGCACGCGGAACCGTCCATGACCGCTTTGGTGTGGCCCTTGCTGATAACAAGGTCAGCTGGCGCGCGCTCCTGATGCCAGAAGAAACGACTGATATCGCTTCTGTCATCGAACGGTTTGCACAGATTGTGCCGCTGGATGAGCATGATCGGGCACGCATTGAGCGCGATCTGAAGCATGTTCATAAATATGTCCCGGTCACGCTCCATGAGTTCCTGTCATGGGATGACATGGCGCGGATTGAGCTGAATGCGCCTTCATTGCCGGGTGTTCTCGTCGATGTCGGGTCCACCCGGCTCTATCCATTTCAGGACCTGACGGCACATATTGTCGGTTATGTCGCTCCGCCGAATGAAGACGATGTGGCCAAGGACACGACGTTGTCCCTGCCAGGAATGCGCGTGGGGCGCGCTGGCATAGAGCAGACGCAGGAATCGGTTCTTCGTGGAGATCCGGGGTCTGTTGAAATGGAAGTCAACGCGCTGGGGCGTGTGATTGGCGAGATTGACCGTGTGGAAGGCCAGCAGGGAGAGGATGTTCGCCTGACTCTGGATGTCGGGCTCCAGTCAAAGGTTTTAGAGCGGCTGGGTGATCGCGTCGCCAGCTCCGTGGTCATGGACTGCCGGAATGGTGAAGTGCTGGCGATGGTCAGTACCCCGTCTTTCGATCCCTCCCTGTTTGATTCCGGTGTCAGCCATGCTCAGTGGAATGAGTGGGCGAATGACCCGCGGACGCCACTCGTAGACAAGGCTGTTTCCGGGCTGTATCCGCCTGGGTCCACCTTCAAGCCCGCTGTGGCGATGGGCGCCCTCAAGGCTGGTGCTGTGACACCGCAGGACCGTTTCAATTGCCCCGGCTATTTCGATATGGGTGGCGTGCGGTTCCACTGCTGGAACAAATGGGGACACGGCATGATCAACATGCGTGAAGCCCTCAAATTTTCCTGTGACGTTTATTTTTACGAAGTAGCACGACGCTGTGGCATGGACCCGATCAAGGCCGTCGGGAACGCCATGGGGCTGGGTGTGAAACTCGATATTGAGCTGCCACATGTCCGCGCAGGTGTTATCCCGACGCCGGAATGGCGACAGCAGCACGGCTTTCACTGGAATGGCGGTGATACGGTGAATGCGGGTATTGGTCAGGGTTTTGTGCAGGTCACGCCCTTGGCGCTTGCAACCTACGTGTCCCGGATTGCTTCAGGTCGCAATGTTCAACCGCATCTGATCCGCGCAACGAATGACCAGATTTCCGGACTGGCTTCTTTGGATGCCGCTCCGGCAGTGGATATCCCGCAGGAACATTTGAATGTTGTCCGCGCAGGTATGTTTGCGGTCGTGAATGAGCAGCATGGTACGGCCCCGAAAGCCCGTTTGGATCTGCCCGATGTCCAGATGGCTGGGAAAACCGGGTCAGCTCAGGTGCGGCGCGTGTCCCGGGCTTTGCGTGAGTCTGGGCACTTTAATTCCATGAGTTTGCCATGGGAGTATCGCCCTCATGCGCTGTTCATTTGTTTCGCCCCATATGATGACCCACGATATGCAGTCTCAGTCGTGGTGGAACACGGCAATGCAGGCGCAGATGAAGCCGCTCCACTGGCCAAGCAGATCATGACAGATACTTTGCTTCGTGATCCATCCAATCAATCCAGGCCTCCCGGGCAGACTGTGGCGCAGGCAGAACCGGAGCAAGGGTGAGGGGCGGTGTCATGAATACATTTGGCTTTCTGAAATCTGATAAACGGCTTCTGCGTGCTGAGCCTGATTTCCGCCCTATGGCCCGGCTGCTTCAGGTCAACTGGCTGTATGTGCTGCTGGTCTGTTTGCTGGCAGGTGTTGGGTATGTGGCGCTGTATTCGGCCGGTGGCGGATCAGCCAAACCTTTCGCTGGGCCGCAAATGGTTCGGTTCGGTTTTGGATTGGTCATGATGATTGCAGTGGCGCTGGTCAGTCCACGCATTCTGCGTCTCATGTCTGTTCCCGTTTATCTGTTCTCCATTGCCCTGCTCGCCCTCGTGTTGCGAATGGGGCATGTGGGTAAAGGGGCGGAGCGCTGGATCAATCTGGCGGGCATGCAGTTTCAGCCTTCTGAATTTGCCAAGATCGGCCTAGTCCTGATGCTGGCAACATGGTTTCACAGAATTGGAAACGAGCGGATGGGCAATCCGCTACGTCTCGTCATCCCCGCCATCCTGACGCTATTGCCTGTCGTTCTGGTTCTGAAGGAACCCAATCTCGGGACGGCGACCATTATTGGCGTGATCGGGGCTACGCTGTTTTTCGCGGCTGGAATGCGGCTTTGGCAGATTGTTATTCTTGTGGCGCCCATCCCGTTTCTGGGAAAGTTCATTTACGGCCATCTGCATGATTATCAGAAGGCCCGGATCGATACTTTCCTGCACCCTGAGCATGATCCGCTGGGGGCTGGCTACAACATCATCCAGTCCAAGATTGCCTTGGGTTCTGGTGGTATGTGGGGCGAAGGATACCTGCATGGCAGTCAGGGGCAGCTGAACTTCCTGCCAGAAAAGCAGACGGACTTCATCTTTACCATGATTGGTGAGGAGTGGGGTTTTGCAGGCGGCATAGCCGTCATTGGTCTGCTAACGGTTCTAACGCTAGGCGCCACACTGATCGCCATGCGGAGCCGCAATCAGTTCGGGCGACTGCTTGGGCTGGGCATCGCGATGGATTTCTTCCTGTACTGTGCTGTTAATCTGTCGATGGTGATGGGCGCCATTCCGGTCGGTGGTGTGCCGCTCCCGCTGATTTCCTATGGCGGTTCGGCCATGCTGACGATGATGTTCGGCTTTGGGCTTCTGATGTCAGCCTGGGTTCATCGCAATGAGCGTGACCCAGGCTTTGAAGACGAAGACGACTGATCTCTTACAGTTCCAGAAGAACCTTGGAGGAGCTTTTGCGGTCCAGCGAGGCGTCGAAAGCGTCTCTGTACTGAGCCAGCGGAAAGCTGTGGGTGATGAGACCGTCCGCAATCCATGGATTATCCGCAAGGATTTTCAGTGCCTCTGCGAACTCTTCATCGAAGCGGAATGTCCCTCGATAGTCGATTTCGCGCGCAATAATCTGCCCTAAGGGAGCAGGCACGTCGCCCGGTGGGAAAATCCCGACCTGTACGAGGATTCCGCCCTTCTGCGTCTTGGCAATTGCGGTCGGTAGGGCGGGTATGACTCCGGTGGCCTCAAAAACGATTTCGTACTCTTCATCATGACTGTTACGGCCGGTGTTGACGGTCGTGGTCGCGCCCAGTTTACGAGCAACATCGAGTGCAAAGTCCTGAAGATCGGTTGCCACGATCTCTGAAGCTCCTGCGACCTTAAGGCCCGCGACAATCAGGGCGCCAATGGGACCCACCCCCTGAACCAGGATGCGTTTGCCCTTAACATCGCCAGCGCGAGAGATGGCATGGAGCGCGACCGAGAAAGGCTCGGCAAGGCTGGCACGTTTCACATCCAGACCTGATGGCAGCGGATAAAGCTGGGATGTTTCGACAACCATCTCTCGCCGGAAACCGCCATCCGTATGAGGAAGAAACGCGGCACTACCAAAAAAGCGCATGTTCCGGCACAGATGTTTCGCGCCTCTCTCGCATTCGGGACAGTGCCCACAGGGGCGAGCCGGATGGATGGCAACGGCATCTCCAATCCGGAAGCGCGTTTCGTCCGGCCTGACAGCCTCTACAATTCCGGAAACCTCGTGACCGAGAATCATTGGCTCGCGCAGGACGGAAGCACCAGCGCCACCATGCAAAAAGTAATGCATGTCCGACCCGCAGATACCGCCCCAGGCGGGGCGCACGAGCACCTGACCTGCTTTGAGTGGCGGGACGGCAACGGACTCCAAACGCAGATCACCCTTTTCATGAATAACCAGAGCTTCGGTTGTCTGAGGGGCAGAAAGGCCGGACATGGATTATGCCTCTTTCGTCTGAGCAGCATGAATGAAGAAGCTCAGATATGACCGATCTTGTGCGCTAAAGGCAGTCACGTTTGGGCGACGCAAGAACCTTAGCTATCCATTCATACGTCTAGAAGACCGTTTTCGACTGGGCGGCGAGTTTCCGGGCGGTTCAGTGGTTCAATGCCACATGCCAGAAGGAAGTCAGCAATGCCATTCAGTGTCTCCGGGCAGCGTGTCGGATCATCGGGATTGCCTTCCGGCACCCAGATGATGGTCTCATAACGCGCGCGGGTCAGCAGTACACGATAGGTATTGAGGGACCAGAGGGCTTTTTCAGAAGATTTAACGGTCTGCCATGTGGTCCCGCTAAAGCGCCGGGACTGCCAACGTTGTGGATAGCCTGTACGGATGAGATCTCCATCCCAGCAAAGACCGACAAAATCCAGTTCCAGTCCCTGGATGGCAAATTGAGTGGCAATAGTTTCCAGTGCATCAGAGGCTCGAACGTCCTTGTCTGGAACCCAGCGGTTCAAGAACCATTGAGCGACCGCGTTGGAGTCCATGTGAGCCAATTCTGCTCCCAAGCCCTCCGCACGTAGCCGCTTAGCCTGAGAGCTGGCAATCAGGCCGCAGCGATAGGTCAGGCGGCTTCGTTCTCGCAGGGCTTTGCGTAGCTCCGGAAGACTTCGTGTCAGGCGGAATGGAAGACTGGCGTTCTCAGCAATATTGCGCGCGAGAGAGACATTTCCGTCCAGCACAGCATTGACCCATTTGGGTGTTGCTGTGTCCCGAAGGGAGCGAACCGGCACTGTGAGGTGCAGAGAGGGCTCTTTTTGAACCGGAAGGGACGGGGACAAGGTGGTGAGGCCAAGGGTAGAACTGACGACATTCGGTGATGCGTGGATCTGCCATTCAGGGCGGCTCGCCAGAGCGTCTCCCCAGCAGGCCATTCCGCCTTCACCGTCATGAATTTCCTGCCCTTGTCCGATAAGGCAGATGATGGCGGCAAATCCGTCATGCCGGTGCATGATGTCGAGGAGATGCGCGGGTTCAGACTGCGTCAGGCGAACAGGCCGCTGTGCGCTTTTACGAATGGCCTGATCGGCGTTCCAGGAACGCTGGGCTTCGTCGATGACCATGATCCGTTCTGGCGGGCACTCTGCGGTGCGTCCAACATAGTAATCCCGGAATTTGGTCAGGGACTGAATGGTGGATTCCATGCGCTGTTCTATGGCTGTGCGTTTCTGACCCTGTGCCACAGCGTCACGGGTCAGGGCTTCACGCAGAACATGGACGAGCGTTGCGTTGCCCGTGAGGAAAGTGGCGGAGTTATCGGGCTCCGCCGTACCGAAGGCAGCCTTCAGGCCGCAAAGCGTTTTCCCTGCCCCAGGAATGCCCGAGACAAAAATGATTGTTTTCCGGTGCTGTCTTCGGGCGGTTTCAAGGAGTTCCGTGATGCGGTCTGACGTCAGGGTCAGATTGGTCGCGTCTGCTCTCGCTGTGTGAATATCTGCGACGCTGTGCGTGGAATAGATGAGGCGAGCCGCTTCAACGATACTTGGGACGGGATTGTAGGGCGCCTGTTCCCACTCATCCGGCCGCCTGGGCGCTATGGAGTGCAGTGTCCGGCGCGCGAGATCTGACAAAAGCGCAGTCAGGTTTGTAGCATTGCACTTCAGAACTGGCGTGACGCCAGATCCTAAAAGGAGCGGCGATGTTTGCGCAGGTTGTACGGCTTCTGTCGCAATCAGAATGGGGATGATCGGGTGATGACGGCTGCCCGCGTGAAAGTCCTGAAGGTCCAGCGCGTAACCTTCAGTCTGGGCGAGAGCCGCGGCGTCGAATTGAGACGCACCAACCTTGAATTCAAGAACGAACGTCGCGTCTGGGGAAATGAGGACCGTGTCGATCCGGCCGCCTAGACGGGGAATGGGGAATTCGAACAGGAGCTGCCAGCCTGCCGTTTGCGGCAGAACGGTTAGCGTGGTGCGGAGAAGATCAAGTTGGGTGGCCCAGGCGCGGAGTTGCTGGGGTTCGCTGGAGAAGCGCCTGCGCCCGGCTTCATAGGCGAGACGCTCTCCAATGCGATCCGGGTCCGTGTTGAGGAACGTGGCGACTGGGCCGGACCACCACGCTCCCATCAGGTTCAGCCCTCGATCTGACCGAAATCGGCGATCAGGGCTGTGGTCGTGCGGAAAGTCGCCAGAAGCTTCAGACGGTTGGCGCGAATGTCGGCTTCCGGGGCGTTGACGGTAACAGCATCGAAAAAACGGTCCAGCGTCGGGCGCAGGGCTGCAATCGCCTGCATCGCATCGGTGAAACGCTCGTCTTTCAGGGCTGTCTCGATCGCAGGCACGGCACTGTTCAGGCCGTCTGCCAGAGCGCGTTCTTCGTCCTGCGCGTAAAGAGACGCATCCGGTGTTCCCTTGTGAGGACCGTCCTTTTTGTCTTCGATGCGCAGAATGTTGGCGGCGCGCTTGGCTGCGGCGAGAAGGTTCTTGCCATCTTCCGTCTGGATCATGTCAGACAGCGCTGAAGTGCGGGCCAGAAGGCGCACAAGATCGCCATCCAGACCGCCTGCCAGGGTTGCGGCCAGAACGTCATGGCGTTCGCCTTCGCTGCGAAGCTGAACGCGCAGACGGTCTGCCATGAAGTCCGGCAGTTTGGCGAGTTCTCCGCCGGTGCGACCATTTGCCGCCTTGGCAAAGAGGTCCGTCAGGTCGAGGCGCAGGCCGTTATCACGAATGGTGCGGATTACACCCAGTGCAGCACGACGCAGGCCGTACGGATCGCCCGAGCCGGTTGGTGTTTCGCCAATCGCAAAGAAGCCAGCCAACAGATCCAGGCGGTCCGCAAGGGCCACGGCAACCGAGACAGGGGCCTTTGCCGTATCGTCGGACTGACCGCGCGGCATGTAATGCTCGGCTACAGCCTTCGAAACGGCGTCGCCTTCGCCATCATGTGCCGCGTAATAGCCGCCCATGACGCCCTGAAGTTCTGGGAATTCGCCGACCATACCGGTTGTCAGATCAGCTTTAGACAGCAGACCTGCGCGCTTTGCCTGTGCGATCTGCTCTCCGCTCAGACCCATGGCAGAAGCGACAGTTCCGGCAAGATCGGAAATCCGCTTGGCACGCTCGCCCTGCGTTCCCAGCTTCGCGTGGAACGTCACGGCATCGAGGGCTGCCACGCGGTCTGCGAGCTTTGTCTTGCGATCCAGATCCCAGAAGTGGCGGGCATCGGCGAAACGGGCGCGCAGAACACGCTCGTTTCCGGCGATCGTAAGCTTGCCACCGTCCTTGAACGGCAGGTTGGCGACGAAGGCGAAGAACGGCGCGGCCTTGCCGTCTGCACTGCGCAGGGCAAAGTAGCGCTGATTGATGCGCATCGAGACCTGCATGACTTCGGCAGGCAGGTCCATGAATGCGTCGTCGATGCGGCCCAGAAGCGGAACCGGATATTCGACCAGACCGGCGACTTCATCGACCAGTCCTTCATCTTCCACAACCGTAATGCCCTGCTGTTCAGCCAGACGGTGAACACCGGTACGGATCATGTCGCGGCGCTTGTCCGCATCAACGATGACGGAGCGTGTTTCCAGCTCTTCCAGCCATTGATCTGCCGATCGGACTTCAAACGCGCCGGGCGCCAGAAAGCGATGGCCTTCGGACAGGTTGGAGGATTTCAGGCCGTGAGCATCGTCGCCATCGCGGGCAAGCGAGAAGGGAACGACCTTGCCATTAAGCAGGCAGGTGATGCGACGAAGCGGGCGGACCCATGAGAAGTTCGAGCCTGCACCCCAGCGCATGGACTTGGCCCATGGGAATTTCCACAAAAGGTCCGGCACGGCTTCAGCCACGCGGCTTTCCGCGCTCACGGGATCAAGCTGCTTGTTGAGAACCCAGAAGCCGTTTTCCAGCGTCAGTTCATCAGCCGTTACGCCATGCTTGCGGGTAAAGCCTTCAAGAGCCTTTTCCGGAGCGCCTTCGCGGGGGCCACGCTCGGAGACGGTGCGAGCCGGGATTTCGGCGTCGACGTTCAGAACGGTCGCAATGCGGCGGGTGCCGTAAAACGTCTGAACATCGGACGGGTTAACGCCATCAAGAGCCTTGGTCAGAAGGGCACCGAGTTCGCTCGCAGCCTTGGGCTGCATGCCTGCCGGGATTTCTTCGCAGAACAGTTCAAGCAACAGTTCAGCCATTGGACGTCTCCTCCTCGCCAGCAAGCCACGCTTCACAGGAGGCTTTCGCCAGCGTCCGGACGCGTCCGATATAGGATGCGCGTTCAGAGACGGAAATCACGCCGCGGGCATCCAGAAGATTGAAAAAATGGGAAGCCTTCAGGCACTGATCGAACGCAGGCTGTGCGACGCCAGCTTCCGCCAGACGGATGGACTCTTTTTCCACATTATTAAAATGCGTCAACAGAAGCTGTGTGTCGGCCAATTCAAAATTATGTCGGGAGTAATCGCGTTCTGCGCGCAGGAAAACGTCCCCATAAGTCAAACCTTTACCATTATAATCAAGGTCATAGACGTTCTCGACATCCTGCACGTACATGGCCAACCGTTCCAGACCATAGGTCAGCTCGGTGGAAGGCATGACGGTCGGGATACCGCCAACCTGCTGGAAATACGTGAACTGCGTGACTTCCATGCCGTCACACCAGACTTCCCAACCCAGACCCCAGGCGCCGATCGTCGGGTTTTCCCAGTCGTCTTCCACGAATCGGATATCGTGCTTTTCGGGATCGATGCCCACAGCGCGATAGCTTTCCAGAAGCAGGTTCTGGCTTTCTTCCGGGGTTGGTTTCAGCAGCACCTGATATTGGTGATGCTGCTGGAGGCGGTTCGGGTTCTCACCGTAACGACCGTCCGACGGGCGGCGGCAGGGCTGCACATAGGCCGCAGCCCATGGCTTCGAGCCCAGAGCGCGCAAGGTCGTATGAGGGGAGAGCGTTCCGGCTCCGACTTCTGTGTCATAGGGCTGCAGGATGGCGCAGCCCTTTTCAGACCAGAATTGATGAAGGCGCAGGATCAGGTCCTGAAAGCTGAGCGGCCGGGTCGCAGACAATTCAATAGGCTCCGGTTGGCAAAATTGGCCGTTACCTTACAGCCTGAGGTTCATAACCGGAAGTGAGCGCGCAGGAGGAAGTGGCATCCCTTGTCGATTGACGTTTCGTGCCTCATATGATGGGGGAGAACGTAACTTCTTCGTCTGGAAGGATCAAAGACGATGAACAACGAAGAACGCGAAGTCATTTCCCGCTTTATCGGCCGCGTTGGCGGTGCACAGCAGGGAGGTGGGTTCAGCCAGCAGCAGATGCCAGCTCTTCCGCCGATTGACCCTGAGGCTGATCGCTTCATTGCTGATAACTTCCAGAAATATCCGGAAGCCCGTTATCGCGTGACGCAGATGGCGGTTGTGCAGGAAGCAGCGCTTGCTCAGGCGCAGAACCGTATCCGCCAGCTGGAATTTCAGCTTCAGCAGGCGCAACAGCAGCTTCAGCAGGCTCAGCAGAGCCGTCCTTCCGGAAGTGGCGGACTGTTCGGTGGTCTGTTCGGCGGTGGCAACAACAACCGCCAGCAGGCTTCTGCTCCGCCTCCGGGCTGGGGAGCTCAAGGTGGCGCCATGCCTCCGCCAAACTTCCAGCCGCAGCAGCAGTATGGTTATCCGCCAGGATATCAGCCGGGCATGTTCCAGCGCGGTGGGTCAGGCTTTTTGGGTTCCGCTCTCACCACGGCTGCCGGCGTGGCTGGCGGCATGATGGCAGCGAATGCGCTTGAAGGTCTGTTCAGCGATCATCACGGTGGTGGTGATGCCGGTGCTTTCGGCGGTGGTGGCGAAACCATTATCAACAACAACTATGGTGACGCTGGTTCCGATCCCTTTGGTGGCGCTGGAACGGATGCTGGCGGCGGCTTCACGGATTCCGATTTTGGCGGCGCTGGAGGAGACTTCGGCGGTGGCGGAGACGGTGGTGGCTTCGACGACATGTTCTAAAGACGCACAATGTTACGCCTAAATAGACGTCGCATCACAAAAACCCGTCGGGCTTAGTCCGGCGGGTTTTTTGCTGTCTGCCAACCTGGGTGCCTATACTGCGTTGGTTTTTGTAACGAGATTTTCCACTATTTTCAGGGGCTGTCCGATGAGCACCAATGATTTTCGCGACCTAGTGGCCTTCAAGGATCTGGAAGAGGGACAGATTGCCTCTTTTTCCATGGAGGGCACTTCGGTTGTTCTGGTGAAGGACGGCGAGGAGGTGCATGCCCTGGGTGGCAAGTGCCCTCATAAAGAAGCGCCGATGGAGCAGGGCGCGTTCTGCAAGACTGAAAAAGGCAGTGTGTTGGTCTGTCCTTGGCATAAGGCAGTTTTCGATGCAGTGGATGGCAGCCTTGTAGAGCCGCTCGCTCTTGAGCCGTTACCGCGTTACCCCGTGGAAATTGTCGATGGGCGGGTGCTGGTCGGAACCAACCGTATGAAAAGGGATATGCCGTCGGCGCGTCAGGAAGATGAAACGGTCCTGATCCTTGGTGCAGGTGCTGCGGGAGTGATGGCTGCGGTGACACTTCGTCAGGGAGGGTTCGCCGGAAAAATCACGATGGTGACGGAAGAGAAACACCGTCCGTATGATCGGACTGCATTGAGCAAGACTGTATTGCTGAGTGAGCCGGAAAAGGCCCATGCCCCCTCGCTGCGGAGCGAGACTTTTTATGGGCAGCATCGCATCAGTGTGAAGCACGCAACAATTCTGACCTTTGATCCAGCCTCGAAGACAGCGGAATTGTCAGACGGAACGAGCCTAACTGGCGATCATGTTTTGATCGCAACGGGTGCGCGTTCAAAGCGTCTGGATATCCCTGGCTCAGATTTGAAGCGCGTCTTCACGCTGCACCGGGAACAGGATGCAGAAGACATTGCCCGTGTTGTTGACCCGGACCAGGCAGTGACCATCATCGGAGCAGGTTTCATTGGGCTGGAAGTCGCCTCATGCCTGCGGCAGCGGGGAGTAGGGGTCACGATTATCGCCGATACCGATGTGCCGATGGAAAAGCATTTTGGTCGGGAGATCGGAACGCGTTTGCGGCAGTTGCATGAAGAAAATGGCGTGGCGTTTGTCTCTGACGCGAAGGTTGTGAAAATCTACGGAGACAAAAAGGCGGAAGGGGTGGAACTGGAGGACGGCATGAAGCTGCCAGCATCATTCATTCTGGCTGGCATCGGCGTAACGCCCGTGACGGACTTTGTGCAGGGGCTGGACCGGGATGATGACGGAGCAATCGTCGTAGATCATCTGATGCGGGCTGCTCCCGGTGTTTATGCGGCAGGTGACGCGTCTGCGATCCTGCATGAAGGGAAACCTCGGCGAATCGAGCATTGGCGCCATGCGCAGGTGCAGGGGCGTATCGCTGCCCTGGCCATGATGGGACATGAAACAACCCATCTGCCAACGCCCTGGTTTTGGACGCAGCAATTCGGCAAGAAAATTGAGCTGCTGGGCTGGGGCGAGAGCTTCGATAACGTCAGCCTTGAAGGGGATATCAAGGGCTTCAGCTTCCTTGCGACCTATCTTAAGGATGGAAAGCCCGTTGCGCTGGCGGGTGCGGGTCATGCGTATGACATGGCCAGAGCCGCCGTCGATTTCGAAGGTTTTGTGCAGGAAAAGGTCTGAACTGCGCACGAAGCTTGACATGAGCGGGCCGTCCCGGCTTCCTGCGCCCACTTATCCGCCAGGACGTTGAAGAGGCCCGACATGCATCCATACCGCACCCATGACTGTAGCGCCCTGCGTGAACAGGACGCCGGACAGATCGTCCGCCTGTCCGGCTGGGTGCACAGCAAGCGCGACCATGGTGGCCTGCTGTTCATCGATCTGCGTGATCATTATGGCGTCACGCAGGTTGTTATCCCGGCTGGCACGGACCTGCTGGAAAAGGCAGAGCGTCTTCGCGTTGAGAGCGTCATTACCGTCACCGGCAAGGTTGTGGTTCGTCAGGGCTCCCAGCGGAACCCGAACCTGCCGACGGGTGACATCGAAGTTCTTGCAGAAGAACTCGAAGTGCGGTCCAACGCGGCTGTTCTGCCATTTCAGGTGGCCGGTCAGGAAAACTATCCTGAAGAACTGCGCCTGAAGTACCGCTACATCGATCTCCGTCGCGAGAAGATGCATCAGAACATCCTGCTGCGCAGCCGGGTCATCACCAGCCTGCGCCAGCGGATGATCGCGCAGGGCTTCACCGAGTTCCAGACCCCTATCCTGACGGCGTCTTCCCCTGAAGGAGCTCGTGACTTCCTCGTGCCGGCGCGTCTGCATCCGGGCAAGTTCTACGCGCTTCCGCAGGCTCCCCAGCAGTTCAAGCAGCTTGCGATGGTGGCGGGTTTCGACCGCTACTTCCAGATTGCTCCGTGCTTCCGCGATGAAGCCTCACGCGCCGACCGTAGCCCGGGTGAGTTTTATCAGCTCGACTTCGAGATGTCCTTCGTCACTCAGGAAGATGTCTTTACGGTTCTGGAGCCGGTTCTGGCTGGCGTGTTCAATGAGTTCACGCCGGAAGGCTGGAAGATCACGGACGGCGCATTCCCGCGCATTCCGTATGCTGACGCCATGCGCGATTACGGCTCTGACAAGCCGGATCTGCGTAACCCGTTGATCATCAAGGACGTGACAGATGCTTTCCGGGATTCCGGTTTTGGTCTGTTCGCCAAGATTGCGGCTTCCGGCGGTCAGATCCGTGCGATCCCGGCACCGGGTGCGGGTGATCGTCCGCGTGGTTTCTTTGACAAGCTGAACACCTGGGCCCGTGAGAGCGGTGCGGGTGGTCTGGGCTACATCATTTTCGAGGCAGAAGGCGGTAAGGGCCCGATTGCCAAGAACCTTGAGGCTGAGCGCGTCGAGAGCATCCGTGAGATCTGTGGCATGAAGGCTGGCGATGCCGTGTTCTTTGCTGCGGGCAAGGGTGACGAAGTTGCCAAGTTCTCCGGCGTTGTTCGCACCAAGGTGGCGACAGAGCTGGACCTGATCGAGAAGAACGCGTTCCGCTTCTGCTGGGTTGTGGACTTCCCGATGTTCGAGCTCAACGAAGAGACGGGCAAGGTGGACTTCTCCCACAACCCGTTCTCCATGCCGCAGGGTGGTCTGGACGCGCTGAACACGCAGGACCCGCTGACGATCAACGCCTACCAGTACGACATCGTTTGCAACGGCGTGGAACTGTCTTCCGGCGCAATCCGGAACCATCTGCCGGAAGTCATGCTGCGCGCGTTCGAGATCGCAGGCTACGGCCCGGAAGTTGTGGAAGAGCGCTTCGGTGGCATGCTGAACGCCTTCCGGTACGGCGCTCCGCCGCATGGTGGTGCCGCTCCGGGTGTGGACCGTATCGTGATGCTGCTGGCTGATGAGCCGAACATCCGCGAAGTCATTCTTTTCCCGCTGAACCAGAGCGGCGAAGACCTGATGATGGAAGCACCGGCCCCGGTTGAGCCAGCGCGTCTGAAGGAACTGCATCTGGCACTGGATCTGCCGAAGCCAAAGCCAGCTGTCACAAAGTAAGCCTTCCAGCTTTCGGAACGGAAAAGCTGATGCTCCTGATGGAGTGTCGGCTTTTTTATTGGAGATAAGATTGCGGTGGGTCGGTATAAAAATCACTGATCCAGAATTTTATCAGTATCAAACCAACCTGATTTGGTAGAGTTTTTGAACTGTATTTGTGTAAGGAACGTATCTATGAAGAAGGGTGGAATATGATTTCATTGATGGAAAACTTTTCCATGGAACGACCGTTTCTGTAGCTATCTGTATCGATCAAGAAAGGTTTTTCGGTGAGTAGCTCCCTTCCGGAACGAGATGGCGTCACTGTGCAGGGTCGGGTGCAACAGGGGCGGCGAAATGCTTTTCTTTTTGCTGGTGCAGCCGGCCTGGCCGGTTTGATGTTCGGGCTGGATACCGGTGTCATTGCTGGGGCCCTGAAATTTATGGGGGCAGACCTTCAGGCCAACGAACGCGCGCTGGAATGGATCGTCTCTTCCCTGATGCTTGGAGCTGCGGCTGGCTCGTTACTCGCCATTCCGCTGTCTCATCATCGGGGGCGCCGCGGAGCGATGTTTTATGCAGGATTACTCTTCCTGCTCGGTACGGCCTTATGCTCGCTGACGTCTTCCATCCCCGTCATGATTGCAGGGCGTGTCTGTCTGGGCCTGGGGGTTGGTTTTGCCTCTTTTTCGGCCCCGCTTTACATCGCTGAAATCACGGAAAAAAGCCGACGCGGCAAGATGATCTCGATGTATCAGCTTGTTATTACAGCAGGCATGCTGCTGGCACTGCTATCAGACAGTCTGCTGTCTTATGGCGGCCATTGGCGGTGGATGCTCGGAATTCTGGCTGTTCCAACAGTCGTTTTCATTCTCGCAACCTTACAGGTCCCCTATTCTCCGCGCTGGCTAGCCATGCGTGGGCGTCGACAGGAAGCTCATACGGTTCTGCAGAAGGTTCGTGGTTCCAAGAAAAGGGCGACGGAAGAACTCAACCGCATTGAAGAAAACCTGCGCAAAACAGAGGGGAACGGGTTTGCTCTGCTGAAGTCTTCTTCGGGGTTCCGAAAGACTTTTGCTCTAGGAATCGGTTTACAGATTTTTCAGCAACTCGCGGGCATCAATATCCTGATGTACTACGCACCGCATATTCTGGAGCATCTGGGTTTCTCCACATCGGCTGCCGTCTGGTGCACAACGCTGCTTGGACTGGCCAATATGGTGTCAACGTTTGCCGCTATTGTGCTGATTGACCGTTGGGGGCGCCGCCCTTTGCTGCTTGTCAGCACTGTCGTGGCATCTCTAAGTCTCGGCGTATTCGGAACTCTGCTTTACCTGCATGTTGGCGGGCTGTTTGGGCAGATCGCTATTGTCAGTCTGCTTGTCCTGTTCATTCTTGGATATGCGTTTGGGGAAGGTCCCATTCCCTGGACAATGTGCACGGAAATTCAGCCGCTGCAGGGACGTACTCTCGCAATCGCCTGTTCCACATTCGCCAACTGGATCACGAACTGGCTGATCAGCAACGTCTTTCTGTCTGTCATGGGGGCGATTAACGACTATGGCGTGTTCTGGCTGCTGGCAGGCTTCAATGCGGTTTTCTTCGTGATTGGCTATGTGTTTGTGCCAGAAACCAAAGACTGCTCGTTGGAAGATATCGAGCAGCGGGTCGAAGCGGGAATGCCCTTGCGGGAAATTGGTCAGCCAAGTCGTCCCGAGAAGGCCTCTCCTGCGAACTGGCAGGAGGCAGAGTCACTGTCTGCATGATCGGCCATCGTGGTTTCGGTTTTTGGGTTGTGCTGTCATGGGGAGGGATCCTGTGAGATCGTGAGGTGTGACAGAGTCTTTTGGAAGATCCCGGTATGTCCTCTTCTCATGGTCCCTCTATCCTAAATCGACTTCGTTTAGGGACGGAATTTCTGGCCCTTTACGGAGGTGGCCCTCTTCTGATTTTGATGGAGCGGCGAGCCGGGCTCTTGTTCGGGATGATCTGGATCGCGGCTTTGTTGGCATTTTCCTGGATGCGGCAAAATCGGACTGAACCGCATCAGTTTCGATTTGAGGCACGGGGTATTCTCGTAAGATTTGCGGTTCTCGCGCCGCTTGTTGTGTTGCTGGCATGGTGTCTGTGGCCGGACACTTTTCTCAGCCTGCCACGGCAAAAGCCACTTTTCTGGCTGATGATCATGGCGCTGTATCCTCTGTTGTCCGTCTGGCCTCAGGAAGTTCTGTACCGGGCATTTCTTTTTCGGCGTTACAGCGTTGTCTTCGGATCAACAGAACGAACGGTTCTTGCGAGTGCTGTGGCTTTTGGGTTCGCACACGTCATTTTCCTGAACTGGATTGCTGTTGTCATGACCACGCTGGGTGGTCTGATCTTTGCTCGGGATTACGGGCGGCACCGGTCATTGAAGCTGGTCTGTCTGGAACACAGTCTTTACGGGTGTCTGATTTTTACGGTTGGGCTAGGACGGTTTTTCTACACCGGCGCTGCCTGGCATCATGGCTAAAGTATTGAAACGGCTGTTGCATATTGCAGCAGAGAATCTTTTTTCCGCCACAACTCCGCCTGATCACTGCCTTGTGAGGGCAGCAATGTAGCACTCCTACGCAGCGCCTTTTGTAAGAGGAGTGAGACGCTATGTTGAAACATCTGTCGGGCTTGCTCGCCGCGTCGGCGCTTTTTGTCGGAGCCATGGCTCTGCCACCCATCAGTGGAACGGCCCAAGCTCAGTTCGTTCCCTATCAGGGCCCGTATCGCCAGACGCCGCCCCCACCGCCACATCCTCCCAATGAAAGGATTCCGCCGCATGCACGGACCATGCAGTGGGTCCCGGGGCAGTGGAAATGGGTCGGAAATGGCTATCAGTGGATGCCAGGCCATCTGGCCCGAGTGCAAGCTCACAGGCCGCCGCCATATCTGCCGCGGGGTTGAAATGGAAAAGCCGCTCCTCAGGGGGCGGCTTTTTTTATCTAGCGGAGTGTCACAATGACCGGGACATGGTCTGAAGCTTTTTCAGCCGAACGTTCGTCACGGTCAATCGTGAACGAAACAAGCCGTTCGGCGACGCGCGGGGAGAGCAGGGCGTGGTCAATGCGCAGGCCGGAGTTTCGCTGGAATGCGGCTGCCTGATAGTCCCAGAATGTGTAGTGACGACCAGTTGGGTGAATAGCGCGTAGAGCGTCTGTCAGACCAAGCCATTGCAGGCGGTGGAAGGCTGCGCGGGTTTCGGGTCGCACCAGCGCATCAGTAGGCGAAAGGGCTTTGGGCGCGAGATCTTCATCTGTGGGGCAGACGTTATAATCTCCGATGAAGGCGAATGACTTTTCGCTTTCCAGAAACTCTTTCCCCCGGACCGCCAGAGCCTCAAAGAACGCGAGTTTTTTGCTATAGCCGTCTTCTCCGCCGGAGTTTCCGTTGGGAAGGTAGAGGTTACCAATCGTCAGACCATCAAGCTCACATTCAATATAACGAGCCGTGGGGTCATCGAAGCCGGGCAGGGTGTGCGTTGTAACGTCAAATGGGCGGCGGCCAATGAACGCTACGCCGTTGTAAGCTTTCTGGCCTGTCGTGGCGACGTGATAGCCTGCGTCCTTGAAAACCGCCGGGAACTGGCTGTCCTCACATTTGATTTCCTGAAGGCAGAGCAGGTCGCACTCCGGGTGACGCTCCAGCCAGTCCTGAACGAGATGCGCGCGGGCGCGGATGGAATTGATGTTCCAGCTTGCGAAGGTAAAGGACATTCGATCAGGCCAGCGAGAAGCTTGTACCGCAACCACAGGCTGAGGCGGCATTGGGGTTCGTGACCGTGAAGTGCGCGCCCATCAGCTTGTCTACGAATTCCAACTCGGCGCCTTCAAGCAGATCGAGGCTGGTTTCATCGACATAGACGGTCGCGCCATCGCGTTGGATCAGAACGTCATCATCGTTCTTCGTGCGATCCAGCTTGAACTGGTATTGGAAGCCATTGCAGCCTCCCGCCAGAACAGCCACGCGCAAAGCCAGCCCTTCGGGTTCCGGCTGGGCGGAAATGATTTCCACAATCCGTGCTGCCGCACTGGCAGACATGGTGAAGGAAGGGGTTTCGGACATTGCTCGTTCCCGGTTTCTGGAGGTCTGCTGAAAGGCAGGACGGTTCTGGTCCTGATTATATGGTCAGACTGGGCTCAGGGGCAAAGGGGTAGAGTTGCGCTGAAGGGAGCCTGTCGTAGAATGACGCGTTTGATCCAGCAATTAGAGTGCTTTCCGCGCCTAAGGATCATCAGGGGAGTGTGTTGATGCCTGCCATCTATGCGGTTCAGGAAAAAGGTGCGCGAGGCCGACTCTACCCGGAGACAGAAAGCCCTGTCCGTTCTCCATGGCAGCGGGACCGGGACCGCGTCCTGCATTCCGCCGGCTTCCGGACGCTTCAGTACAAGACGCAGGTGTTTATCAATCATGAAGGTGATTTCTTTCGCACCCGTCTGACCCATTCCCTGGAAGTTGCCCAGATTGCCCGTTCGATTGCCCGAAGCCTCGACCTGAATGAGGACCTGACAGAAGCGCTCGCGCTAGCCCATGACATGGGTCACACGCCGTTTGGTCATGCAGGAGAAGATGCTCTGGCTCTTGCCATGCAGGATTGGGGTGGTTTCGATCATAACACGCAGTCCCTTCGCCTCGTGACGTCGCTTGAGACGCGCTATCACGCTTTCGATGGCCTGAACCTGACATGGGAAACGCTGGAAGGGCTGGCGAAGCACAACGGCCCGGTAAAGCGCCCAACGCCGTATCTGGCTGAATATGATGCGCGCCATCATCTTGATCTCGGCAGCTATGCGTCAGCGGAAGCGCAGGTTGCAGCCATGTCGGATGATATTGCCTATCACGGCCACGATCTGGATGACGGGCTAAGAGCCGGTCTTCTGACATTCGACGACATTGAAGATCTTCCCCTGGTGGGTGATGCGCTTCGGGCGTCGCGTGAGATGGAGCGTCGCACGGGTCGCGAAGCGATGGATCAGGCACAGCGTGTCCGTCATGAGACAATCCGCGTGGTAATCAACGCCCTCGCGACGGATTTGACGGATCAGACGCGCCGCAATCTTGAGGCTCTTGATCCGCAGTCCGCGAATGATATTCGCCATGCCGATCATGCGGTTGTGGCGTTCAGTCCCGAGATGCGGGAAAAGAACAAGGCTATCCGCAAATTTCTTTATGCCCGTATGTATCGCCACTGGCGGGTTAATCGCATGGCGCGTAAAGCGAAGATCGCGCTGGCTGAAATCTTTACGATCCTTTCAGAAGAGCCCGGCCTTCTGCCAGACCCGCTCAAGGATCGTGCCAAGGCCGCAGATGATATGGAACGTCGGCGTCTGGTGGCCAATTATATCGCCGGAATGACCGATCGTTTCGCGATGGAAGAACATCGACGGTTGACGGACCTCTCCGTGCTGGGCTGATAAAGCCCCTCCAAGACGATACAGGTTACAGGAATCGAGCTGAAATGGTCGCTGCACCCACTGCCCATACGACTGACTGCCTTTTTGCCCGCGCCAGAGACCAGGTGTGCGAGGCGCTGCGGTCCGTTGTCCCCGGCCTGCCGGAAGAGGTGGTGCAGCGCGTTGAAGTGACGCCGCCGCGTGACCCGTCCCATGGCCATATGGCGACCAATGCTGCTTTGCTGGCCGCAAAGCCTGCCAAGCGCAAGCCAGCGGAGATTGCGGCAGAACTGGTACAGAAGCTCGCCGACCTGCCAGACATAGATCATGCTGAAGCCGCCGGTCCTGGTTTCGTGAACATGACGCTGAAGCCATATGTCTTGCAGGGCGTGGCGAAAGCTGTTCTGGAGGCCGGTGAAGCCTTCGGTCGTTCCTCGATCGGGCAGGGAACGCGCGTCAATGTTGAATATGTCTCCGCCAACCCGACTGGCCCAATGCACGTGGGTCATTGTCGTGGCGCTGTGGTGGGGGATGCGCTTGCAAACCTGATGCAGGCGGCAGGCTACAAGGTCACGCGCGAATATTACATCAATGACGCCGGAACGCAGGTTGTTGCCCTGACATGGGCAACTTACTGGCGTTACCTGCAGGTTATCGGCACGGACATCGATGCTGACACGTTCAGCCCGCTGACCCCGAATGGTTTGCAGTATCAGGGTGACTATCTGATCCCGGTTGCAGAGAGTATTGCTGAAAAGCATGGTCGCGCTCTCGCCAACGATGATGGCAGCCCGGCTGATCCGTCTGTCTGGTTCGATATCATTCGCGCTGAAACGCTGGTGCAGATGATGGCCGCAATTCGCGAAGATCTGGAAGGATTGGGCATCTCCCATGAAGTCTTCGCCAGTGAAGCGGAAACGCTGGCGAGTGGACGGGTTGATGCCGCGATTGCCAAGCTGGAAAGCAAGGGCCTGCTTTATGAAGGCGTGCTTGAGCCACCCAAGGGCAAGACCCCTGAAGACTGGGAACCACGCCCGCAAACCCTGTTCCGCTCTACAGATTTTGGGGACGATCAGGATCGTGCGCTTCGCAAATCTGACGGCACCAACACCTATTTTGCCAATGACATCGGATATCACGCTCAGAAGGCCGAGAACTCAGACGTTCTGATCGATGTGCTCGGTGCGGATCACGGCGGTTACGTCTCCCGCATGCGCGCTGCAATTTCGGCGCTGACGGATGGCAAGACCGGCTTTGAAGTCGTGATGTGCCAGATTGTGCGCGTTGTGAAGAACGGCGAGCCCGTCCGGATGTCCAAGCGTGCGGGCACGTTCGTGACGCTGCGCGATCTGCTGGATGAAGTCGGACGTGATGCCGTGCGCTTCACGATGCTGACCCGTAAGGCCGATGCGCAGATGGAATTCGATCTGGATGCCGTTGTCGCCCAGACGCGTGATAACCCGGTGTTTTACGTTCAGTATGCTCACGCCCGCTGCCGCTCGGTTCTGCGTTCGGCAGAAGCGATGTTTGGTGCCGCATCAGTGACGCTTGAAGCGCTGGCAACTGTTGATCTTTCCGGTCTGTTGTCAGACGTGGAACTGGCCGTTCTGCATCGTATCGCGTCTTTCCCACGTTCTGTAGAAGCGGCTGCTGCAGCGCGTGAACCGCATCGGATTGCAACGTATTGCATTGATCTGGCGTCTGATTTCCACACACTGTGGAATCGTGGACGCGAAGACACGACCCTGCGCTTTCTGCATGAGAACGATCGTGAGACGAGTCTGGTAAAACTGGCGCTTATTTCTGCGATTGCCGGAACCCTGCGTTGCGCACTGACCATTCTTGGCGTTGTGCCAGTGGAGGAAATGCGATGAGCCCTGACAGCGAGAATGATCGCGATTTCCGGGATCCGGGTGATTACGGCGCGGGACCTTCTTCTCCCCGCCCGTCGTCTGCCCCGCGTGCGGAGCGTGAGCGCCTGAGCAACGACTACGATGATGACGCCCCACCGCGTCGTCGTGCGGCGGCAGCGCCGGAGACTGCGAGACGCGCCGGTGGCCTTGCGTCCCTTCTTGGCAGTGATCCGGCGACGCGAAAGCTTGTCGGTGGCGCCATCGGCATCGGCGCCGTGTTGCTGCTCGCTGTCGGAGGATGGTCTCTGACAGGAGGCCATCACGGCGGAATTCCCATTATCGGCCCACCGCCAGGCCCTGTGAAAGACGTTCCAACCGATCCCGGAGGAATGCAGATCATGGGCAGTGATAGCGGCGATACGGATCTGACAGGCAACGGGGAAGCGCATCTGGCTCCGGGACCGGAACAGCCGGACGCGAAGGCGCTGGCTCGTCAGTATGGTGTGCAGCCCGGGACGCCTCCTGCGGCTCAGCCGGACAAGCCCGCAACGCCTGCCGCTGACGGTGCGGCTCCTGCGGCGGCTCCGGATGCCGCAGCAGGCAAGGACAAGGCTGCCGCTGAACCGTCGGCTGTGCCTCCCGCGGCTCCTGAAAGCAAAGATGCCGCTTCAGCGCCTGCGGACGCCGAGACGCCTGAAGACGCTCCAGCACCAAAGCCGGTTCCAGCCGTCAAGCCGCAGCCTAAGGCCCCTGATGCGCCTGTTCACAAGGCTGTTCCGCCAAAGCCGGTGCAGAAGCCCCTTCCAGCGCCTGTGGCTGAGCCAGAAAATGCTGTTCCTCAGCAGAAAACGGCTGCTGCTCCGAAGGCTGAGGCTGGTGGTGCACGCGAAGTTCAGCTTGCCGCGCTCGACAGCGAAGCCGCAGCGCGCAAGGAGTGGGACACACTGCGCCATCAGGCACCCGGACTGTTCGCAGGTCATTCACCGCTCTTTGAGAAGACTGCCCATGGGGACAAGACGTTTGTGCGGCTGCGTATTGGTGGCTTCGCGGATCTGAAGGCCGCCCGGGCGTACTGCGTGAAGCTGCACGCACAGTCCATCGCCTGCACTCCGGCACAGTTCTGAGAGACCGGGCTTGAGCGAGGTTCTGCATCTGACGCTGGACGGGTTTGAGGGGCCGCTGGATCTGCTCCTTGACCTCGCCCGGTCCCAGAAGGTGGACCTCGCAAAAATCTCCATTCTTCAGCTTGTCGAGCAGTATCTGTCCGTTGTGGAGCAGGCCCGCGTGGAGGCGAGGGCATTGCGGCTTGAACTGGCAGCAGACTGGTTGGTGATGGCGGCTTGGCTCGCCTGGTTGAAGTCCAAACTGCTTCTTCCCGCAGAAAATAATGGGGAAGATGCCGAAGAAGCGGTGGAGCAGCTTCAGGAGCGGCTGTTCGAACTGGAACGTATGCGTGCGGCCGCAGCCTGGCTCATGAAACAACCCAGGCTTGGTATGGATGTGTTCCGTCGCGGTGAAGGGGAAGACCACACCGAGATTGACCGTTCGGGTCTGCGAGTGGACCTGTCAGCGCTGATTACAGCTTACCTTTCTGCCCGCAGGCGCACGAACCGCAAACGTGTCTATGCGCCACGCACCCGCAGGTATTGGAGCGTGCAGGATGCCTTAGCCCGTCTGCGCCGCATGCTGGGCACAGATGCCGTGGCGGACTGGCAGACGCTGACGTCCCTTCTGCCCGAACATCTGGGGGAAGGGCTGGAAGCCGGTCCGTATGATCGCAATGCCGCTCTTGCGGGAACGCTACTTGCCGGACTGGAAATGGCAAAGGGCGGTGCGGTGGAGCTCCGACAGCCAGAAGCTTTTGCTGAAATTGAATGGCGGGCAGTCTCGTGATGCCTTCCGATATGGAGCGCGCCTGCCTGCTGGTGGAGGCGCTTGTTTTTGCCAGCCCTGAGCCGGTGCGCTTTTCCATCATTGCGGACCTTCTGAGGACACAGGGTCTGAAAATCGCGGCCGCGGAAGCTCTGGAAGCAGTGGGAGAGCGTTATGCGACCCACGCTATCGAGCTTGTTGAAGTGGCCGGAGGCTGGCAGTTCCGGACGCGCGCTGAATATGCGTCTGCGCTGACCAAGATCGTGGAGAAGCCCCGTCGGCTCAGCCGGGGAGCGATGGAAACGCTGGCAATTATTGCGTATCACCAGCCGTGCACACGGGCAGAAATTGAAGCGATCCGTGGCGTATCCTTGGGGCAGGCTATTCTGGATGCGCTGCTGGAAGATAGTCTGATTGCGCCGAAAGGCCGAAAGGAAGTGCCCGGGCGTCCCGTTCTCTGGGGAACGACACCCATATTTCTGGAGAGTTTCGGATTGCCCGATATCGGGTCATTGCCGAAGCGTGAAGACTTCCTGCTGGACAGGGCTCCCACTGAAGCAGCACCAGATGCGCCTTCACCCGTAGGCGAGACTGACGGGAAGGGCTAGGATTGTTGCATGTTTGACTTCAGTTTCTCTGAAATTGCCCTTTTTGTCGTCGTGGCAATGGTTTTCATTCGGCCGAAAGATCTGCCGGTTGCCATTCGTACACTCTCGAACGGTATCAAGGCGATGCGCCGGATGGCTAGTGAATTCCAGTCTCATATTGACGATATGGTACGGGAAGCGGACCTGTCTGAAGCGCGGGATCAGTTTCGGGATCTGAAGAACTTCAATCTGCGTGACCGTGTCACGAAGGCGATCGACAGCGATAATTCCATTCGCCGTAGCCTGGACATTGATACCAGCGGCGCAGCAGTGTCGTCTTCCAGTGTCAACGATCTGCCACGGGTCCCGGCTCCTCCACCGATGCCTCCATCTTCTTTTGGCGGTGGTGAGAGCCGCCCCTACAACGCGATGGTTCAGGATCAGGCGGAAGAAGAGCTCAATGATGACATTGTGGACGCGCCATCCATCCTTCCACCCGCAACAGCACGGCGCCTGATGCATGAGCGCCCCCGGTGGCGGGCGCCCGATATTCTGCCGCCTGTCCGTGCACTTCATCATGGCCGGCGAGTTGCCATCTCGAGCGCGGAGAAAGACGCATGACGGACTCCGATACGATTCAGGACACCCCGATGCCGTTGCTCGACCATATCGTCGAACTTCGGCGCCGGCTGATCTGGTCCATTGCCACGTTCGTGATCGCCTTTGCGATCTGCTATCACTATGCGGGCGATATCTACCGGTTTCTTGCGGCGCCTCTCGGCAATATCATGCGCGAGAAGGGTGAGCAGCCACACCTGATCTATACGGCGCTTTATGAAGCGTTCTTCACGTATATTCGTGTGGCGGTGTTTGGCGCGACGTGCCTGTCTTTTCCGATGATTGCCATTCAGGCATGGATTTTTATCGCGCCCGGCCTGTATCGCAGTGAGAAGAAGGCGTTCGCACCATTCCTCGTCGCAACGCCTGTCATGTTCACCGTTGGCGCCGCGTTGGCCTATTACGTCGTGTTCCCGTTCGCCTGGAAGTTCTTCCTATCGTTCCAGACATCGGGCAATGGCGGAATGGACATCGAGCTTCAGGCCAAGGTGTCTGAATATCTGACGCTCGTGACGAAGATGATCCTGGCATTCGGAATCTGCTTCGAGCTTCCGGTGATCCTGACCTTGCTGGTGCGTGTGGGGCTGATCGGGACGGCGCAGCTTAAGAAATTTCGCCGCTATGCGGTGGTGGCGTCCTTCGCCGTGGCGGCCGTGATTGCCCCGCCTGACGCCATCACCATGCTGAGCCTCGCCATTCCGCTTGTGGCGCTGTACGAGGTATCCATTCTTGTGGCGCGGCTGGTTGAGCCGAAGCCCGTGACTGACGAAGAAGACTGACGGAGCCCTGAACCATGCATGACCTGAAAGCCCTGCGCGCCGATCCGGCCGCATTTGACGCTGCTCTTGAGCGTCGGGGCCTGTCACCTGTGGGGCAGAAAATCGTCTCGGAAGATGAAGAGCGTCGCGCCGCTCTGGCGGCGTTGCAGGAGGCGCAGGCGACCCGCAAGACGTTGGCCAAGGAGATTGGGCAGGGCAAGCGCACTGGCGCCGATACGTCCGCTCTGGAAGCGCAGGCGGTCGAACTGCGTGATCGGATTGTGGGTCTGGAAGAGCGGGCGGCCATCATCGAAAAGAGCATCGATGATGTTCTGGCGTCCCTGCCGAACCAGCTTGACCTATCTGTTCCTGATGGGAAGAGCGAGGATGAGAACGTCGTCGTTCACTATCGTGGCGAGAAGCCTGCATTCACGTTCGAGCCGAAGCAGCATTTCGAGCTGGGTGAAGCTCTTGGTCTGATGGACTTCCCGACGGCGGCCAAGCTGTCCGGGACGCGCTTTGTCGTTCTGCGTGGCGCGCTGGCCCGTCTGGAGCGTGCGCTGGGTCAGTTCATGCTGGACACACATACGACCGAGTTTGGTTACAGCGAAACCAGCGTTCCGCTCCTGGTGAATGATGCGGCGATGTACGGCACCGATAAGCTGCCGAAGTTTGCTGAGGATTCCTTCCGTACGGAAGATGGTCGCTGGCTGATCCCGACAGCAGAGGTTCCGCTGACGGCCTCTGTCATGGGCGACATTCTGCCCGTCGATGCTCTGCCGATCCGTTTGACGGCACTCTCCCAATGTTTCCGTTCTGAAGCAGGCTCTGCGGGCCGTGATGTGCGCGGGATGCTGCGTCAGCATCAGTTCACGAAGTGCGAACTCGTTTCCATCGTGAAGCCGGAAGACAGCGATGCCGAACATGAGCGTATGACGCAGGCTGCGGAGACTATTTTGGAGCGTTTGGGCATCACGTTCCGTCGTATTCTGCTGTGTGCTGGCGATACGGGCTTCGGTGCGGCCAAGACGTTTGATCTGGAAGCATGGATCCCTGGGCAGCAGGCCTGGCGCGAGATTTCATCCTGCTCCAACACCCGGGCCTTTCAGGCGCGTCGTATGAAGGCGCGGTATCGGTCCGAGAACGGTCCGGCCTTCGTGAATACGCTGAATGGTTCCGGGCTGGCCGTGGGTCGGACCATGATTGCTGTCATGGAAACGTATCAGAAAGAAGATGGCAGCATAACCATTCCTGAAGTGCTGCGTTCCTATATGGGTGGACTAACCCGTATTGGCTGAGGACTGTTTCTAACATGATGACACGCCGTTTCGCTCTTTCCCTTATGGCAGGAAGTGCCTTTGTTCAGGTGGCAAAGGCTGATCCTCTGGAAACCTTGAGCGGGACGGTGACGTATCGGGAGCGTATGGCGCTTCCCGCCGGGGCTGTTCTGACAGTTCAGCTGGAAGATATTTCCCGTGCAGATGCCCCGGCGATTACTCTGGCGGAGAGTCGTCAGGATATTCTTCATCCGGGCCCGATTGCTTACACGTTGCGTTATCCCGTGCTGAAAAGTGGGTTCCGATATGCTTTGCGTGCAGAAATTCGCGTAGGGAATACGCTGCTTTTTACCGCTGAGGATTTTCATGGGCCTGATCAGCCGAATATTCTCGTTCGGCGCGTCTCTTCAAGTGTAGCTCCATCCCTTTATGGAAGCTGGAGTGTACAGGCTCTGGATGGCAAGCCGTTAGAGCAGGCAGTTAGAAAGCCTATATTAACGCTGGATCAAAATGGTCGCGTTTCAGGGTTTGGGGGCTGTAACAGATTGATGGGCCATGCCGTGATTAAGGGCAATGCAATACGGTTTGCGCCTATGGCTATGACCCGAATGGCCTGTATTGGCTCAGGTATGGATATTGAAAGTCATTTCGTGAAAAATCTGGAAGATGTTCGATCCTGGTCTATTGGGCAACAGGGAGAGCTGTCTCTGAATTCACAGAGTGGAAACGCCATGGTTGTTTTGACTGCAACAGTTATTGATAGTCAAAAATAACAGCATTTTTAAAAATATTTTTATTTTTGTTGGATGTTAAGTATCTGGCGCTTTAATTCGACGCGTCAGATTATTTTTAACTTCGAGGGCAGATAAAAATTATTTGCAAATTGATGAAGTTTTTCCGATAGCTGCGGGCTTGTTGATACCTTCTCAATCTGAAGAGCGTGCATTTCAGGTGCTTGAAGGTACGGTGATGCTTGGGATGAAAAAAATGACTCAACCTACGGAAGAAAATGGGCCAGAGCGGGTCTCCCCGGGGCTGGAGCTTGGACGCCGTATCCGTCTTCTTCGGGAAATGGTTGGACTGAATCAGCAACAGCTTGCAGATCGGGTCGGAATTTCGCGCTCGGCCGTAGCTTTTTGGGAGACCGGGCGCTCCGGGCATGTCGGTAAGCATCTGGGCGCACTGGCTGAGGCCCTCGGGGTGGATGCTGAAGTGCTCCTGACCGGCATGGCGTACAAGGAAATTCAGGAAACGCTGACACCCGATGAAAGCATGTTCCTCAACCTGTATCGGCAGCTGAGTCCGCTCATCAAATTACAGGCTCAGAAATGGGTAGAACGGCGCGTTCGACAGGCTGAGGAAGCCGCCGAAGGCTAAGGTATTCCGAAGGGCAGGATGTTTCGTGCCCTTCGGAACAGCTTTTCAGCTTCGTTTCCGAGGGAAGCCGCCAGGCTTCCCTTTTTTCTTGAAGCCAGGCTTCGCCGGGTGCCCTGACTTTCCCGCAAACGGCTTGTCGCCCCGGCCTCTCGGCGTGAACCCGCCGCGCTGCTGCTTCTGGCTTTCCCGCATCCGGCTTTGGGTGCGCAGAACCTGCTCAATCCAGTCATTCAGGATCGACGTGTTGATCTCAGCGTTCTGCTGCGCGGGATAGGCTTCCGGGAAGCGCAATGCGAGCCAGCGCCAGGCGACAAGGCGCTTATGGCGCTTCTCGGCCCGTTCCAGCTCTTCACGTCCTGCCTGTTCCGGGTGGGGAAGGCGACCCGTTCCCGGTGGAGGAACCGGGCGACCTGCAGCGTGATCCGCAGCCCAGCTCACCAGGCGCTGGATTCCATTGTCCCGTTCATCAATCGGGCACATGGCATAGGTCCAGCGGGTGGTCAGATCGAGGTTTTCCACGCCTTCCAGGGCTGCCGCAATCTCGAGAGACTGTTCCATGTCCGCCAGGCGGTAGTTTGGATCATCCGGCCGCAGAACAGCGTGCTTGATGCGTGTCAGAACACCATAGAGGCTGTCGCTGTCGATTTCTTCAGCAACGGCACGCACGATGTCTGAGTCTGGCTGGACCAGTGGCCGCAGTTCCGTCACAGGTTCTGGAGGGGCCGCCAGCATGTGGCGAACGAAAGTCGGGCTTCCAGATTCTGCAAGAACGCAGACAAGGCCTTCCTCGTGCTTGCCGTAGCGGCCAGCACGACCCCCGATCTGTTTGACCTCCTGCGAGATCAGATCGCGGGTCTGACGCCCATCAAACTTGCGCAGGGCGCTAAAGACAACGCGGCGGATGGAAAGGTTCAATCCCATTCCGATAGCATCTGTCGCAATCAGAATGTCTGCATCGCCATTATTGAAACGGGCGGCTTCCGCGCGGCGCACTTCCGGGCTGAGGGCGCCATAAACAACGGCCACCCGGCGTCCGCGGGCCATAAGTTCGGCCCGCATGTCCAAGACTTCACGCCGTGAAAACGCAATGACGGCATCTCCGACCGTCAATTCGCTGAGATGAACCGTTCCGCCAGCTTTGAGCGGACTTTTTCGTTCGAGATGGATCTCGTCCACCGGATCGTCACAGAGTTCGGCAATCCGTTTGACGAGCGGGATACAGTCCGCAGCGCCGAGAATGTACACATGCCGAGCGGGCACACCCATGATCGCGGCTGTCCATGCTGCACCCCGATCCGGGTCCGCCAGCATCTGGGCCTCATCAATGATGGCGACGTCCACCGGCTTATGGAACGGGCACATTTCGACCGTTGCTGCCAGGTGGCGAGCACCGGGCATTTCAATGCGCTCTTCGCCCGTGGCCAGAGATGCGGGGACGCCACGGGTCAGCAGAGCTTCCCGAAATTCATGCGCCAGCAGACGAAGAGGGGCGAGGGCCAGGCCACTTTCTGCATTGGCGAGAGCATTGAGCGCTGTGTAGGACTTTCCCGAATTGGTCGGGCCCGTAACGAGCGTAATGCGGCGCTTGAGAGAACGCGCCGTGCGGAAATGAGCCGCAAAACGATCCAGCGCCGCAACGCGGGCAATGGCAGCATTGCCGACCTTGGTGCCACGTTCCAGCTTCTCCGGACGATCCGGTGTGCCGCTGCGCCACTCGGGAAGTCGTGCACGAAGCTTCTTCAGTTCGTCTGGATCGAAGAAGAACAGCTCGATGCCGTCGTCACGTGTTTCGCGTTTGGCAATGGGAAGACGATTTTCCGCCACCCACCGCAACGCTTCACGCCGGGAACAATGGAGAATGCCCGGGACTTCTTCAAACCCGGCAAGATTGGCTTCCCATTCTTTCAGGCGTTCGAGCTCACGCTCCCGACGGCGTTCTGCACGGGCCTGAATGTCAGCCTGTTCGCGGGCGCGGCGCTCTTCCGCCAGACGGAGATCGTCTTCGAAGCCTAGGTCAACGCTTCCGAATGCGCGTGCAATACTGCGGGAAAGCTTTTCAAGCTGGCCGCCAGACAGGATCAGGCCAGCATCTGCAAGATCGGCACGAACCTCTTCCAGAACGCTGCGTGGCGAGTCTCCCAGATCCCGCCAGCGTGAGACCAGAACATCCTCTAGCGTGAGGCGCAGGGCCGCAATGTCGGCACGAGGGTCATGCGTGCGGGCTGCAGCTTCCTGTGTGTCGGCCTTCGTAACCCAGACTTCACCGGCACGGCGGGCGACATTCATGAGCTGGGACGCCCATGTCTTACGCCGAACGACGCACAGCGCGTCGATCAAGGCTTCGTGGGGGAGGGTCGCCTCATTGCCTTCAAGCCGCCGAGCGACCTGTCGGAGCAGGGCTGGCCGCTCACGAGGGGTAATATCCAGAGGTGTCCCGAAATCGGCTACAGCCTGGTTCAGGGCACGTTCGGCGGGAGAGAGGGGGGCGTCGCTCACGGAGTCGTCTGTCATGAAAAGACTTTTGCGTCATTCGGCTAGCAGGTTCAACGCGCATGGGTTTTCCGAAACGTGATGATTGCGCTAAAAGGTCCGGCTCTTATCAGGTCCGAGACCTGTTATCCGTGCCACACCGGAGACAGAAACCGATATGTCCACCCCGAGTTTTGCCGCCCCGACTCCTGAGATCGACGAACCCATTACGGGCCTGACGCCGTATGAAGGCCATCCGAAACAGTATCGTCTGGCTGAACCCAGCAAGGAATACGCTCATCTGTATCCTGCAAAGGTTCTGACCGTTCATCACTGGACGGACCGTCTTTTCAGCTTCACCACAACGCGTGATCCGGGCCTGCGGTTCGAGAACGGCCAGTTCGCGATGATTGGCATTGAGGTCGAGGGCAAGCCGCTTCTGCGTGCTTATTCCATCGCGTCTGCCAACTATGAAGACCACATGGAGTTCCTCTCTATCGCCGTGCCGGAGGGGCCGCTGACGTCCCGTCTGCGTCATGTGAAGGTGGGCGATACGGTTCTGATCGGTCGTAAGCCGGTGGGGACGCTGCTTCTTGATAACCTGAAGCCGGGTCGTAACCTGTACTTCCTGTCCACAGGCACAGGCCTTGCGCCGTTCATGAGCCTCATCAAGGACCCCGACGCTTACGAGCGTTACGAGAACGTGATTCTCAGCCATACGGTCCGTATTTCGGGCGAGCTGGCTTACGAGAACCACATCCGTCACGAGCTGCCGCAGCATGAATTCCTGGGTGAGTTCGTTGCTGAGAAGCTGAAGTACTACCCGGCTGTGACGCGTGAAGATTATGCCGTCACGGATCGCATCACGAAGCTGATCGAAAGTGGCAAGATCTTCGAGGATCTGGGCATCGACAAGCTCGACCCTGAGCATGATCGCGTCATGATCTGTGGTTCGCCGGAAATGCTTGCGGATACGGAAGCGCTTCTGGAGCGTATGGGCTTCGAAGAAGGCAACATGAGCCGTCAGGGTTCGTATGTTGTCGAAAAGGCGTTCGCAGAGCGCTGAGACCACAGGCACGGAAGGCCGGGATTTATGCAGGAATTCGATCTTTTCGTCATCGGAGCCGGATCGGGCGGGGTACGCTGTGCGCGTATTGCTGCCCAGAACGGCGCGCGCGTCGCGATTGCGGAGCGTCGTCACTGGGGCGGAACCTGCGTCAATCTCGGTTGCGTGCCGAAGAAGCTGATGGTCTATGCGGCGGAGTATGGCCGCGAGATCGACGATGCCCGCGCTTATGGTTGGGACGTGACGCCGGGACCGCATGACTGGCGCACGCTGATTGATGCCAAGGACCGTGAGATCGAACGCCTGAATGGCATTTACGTCTCAATGCTGAAGAAAGCTGGCGTCGCGCTATTCACGGGCGATGCACGCTTTGTGGATGCGAATACGGTTGAAATCGGTCCGTCTGCGCTTGCTCCGGATGCTGCGGTTCAGACCGTTCGTGCCAAGAACATTGTCATTGCGACGGGTGGTGCACCGACGCGCCTCGATATTCCCGGTGCGGAGCACGCGATTGTTTCGGATGATGCGTTTCATCTGGAGAACCGGCCCGAGCGCGTTGCCATTATTGGCAGCGGCTATATCGGGATTGAATTTGCAGGCATTTTTGCGGGTCTCGGTTCGCAGGTGGACTTCGTTTATCGGCAGGACCTGCCGCTGCGTGGGTTTGACGAGGAAATGCGTCGCCATATCGCAGAGCTGGTCCCACTGAATGGCATTACGTCCCATCCCGGCAGCACGCCGGAGCGGATTGAGAAAACATCCGAAGGGTATAGCCTTCACGTGAAGGGTGGGAAGGTCATCGAAACCGACTGCGTTTTCATGGCAACCGGGCGGCATCCGAACCTGACATCCCTGCGGCTGGATCTGGCCGGGGTCGAGGTCACAGACGGTCGCATCGTGACGCGCATTGAAGATGCAAAGACGAATGTTCCGGGCATTTATGCCATCGGGGACGTGACCGACATCTATAACCTTACGCCGACCGCCATTGCCGAAGGTCATCTTCTGGCGGAGCGTCTGTTCGGTGAGACAGGCCGTGAGTGGTCTTTTGGCACGACGCCGAAAGCCGTGTTCTTCAGTCAGCCACTCGCTTCGGTAGGGCTAACAGAAGAAGAGGCTGCCGAACACCACACGCTCGATATCTATACCTCGTCTTTCACGCCGATGCGCCAGTCGCTGTCTGGTCGTAAGGGCAAGGCGTTCATGAAGCTGGTTGTGGATTCAAAAAGCCAGGTCGTGCTGGGTGCCCATATGATTGGCCCGGATTCACCGGAAATCATTCAGGGGCTGGCCATTGCCGTCACGGCAGGTCTGACCAAGCGCGATCTGGACCGCACGATCGGCCTTCACCCCACAAGTGCAGAGGAGTTCGTGACCATGCGGACGCCAACGCGCCATGTTCCTCCTTCTTCCGACAAACAGAACTGATACTCCGATGGCTCATGACGATCCTTTGCCGCCCCTGAAGATCATGAGCCATTACACAGCAGGGCAGGTGCAGGCGTGAAACTCGGCTGGCTGTTTGCGCCGTCCATCACCTCTGTGATGTTCGCCCTGCGTACGACGATTGCTTCGCTACTGGCTCTGGCCATTGCTCTGTGGATGGAACTTGGTGAGCCGCAATGGGCCGCCATGACGGTCTGGATTGTCGCACAGAATTCCCGTGGCGAAAGTATTTCCAAGGGGCGCTGGCGTCTTGTCGGTACGGTTGCCGGTATGGTTGCCGCCATCGCCCTGATGGGAATGTTCCCGCAATACCCTTGGCTGTTTCTTCCTGCTTTGGCGATCTGGGTCGGGCTTTGCGCCGGTTTCGCCACCTTGACGCATAACTTCCGAGGCTATGCACTCGTTCTTGCCGGTTATACCTGCACCATCATTGCCCTTGGCGCCGTCAAGGAACCGGACAATGTGTTCAATATCGCCATGGCGCGCGGAACATACATTTTTCTGGGCGTGATCTGCGAGACGGTCATGGGCATGGTGTTTGTGCCCAATGTGGCAGACCGCGCCCGCGAAGAACTGCGGAAGCGGCTGCAGGCTATTCTCACAAAAGCCAGTGGTGCCCTGACGGATGTTCTGAACCAGAAAGCCAACGCCACAGATACGCTCTGTGCCCTCATGGGATCGCTTCAGGCTTCCAGCGATCAGATTGAGTTTTCCCGGATTGAAATTCGCAGCCAGGGTAACGAAGTCGAACACGCCTATGTAACGCTGGGCCTCGTGGCGCGTGTTCTGTCGCGCGGACTAGGGCTCAAGACGCGTATGACGTCTGTGTCTCATATTCCGGAAGCACTTCTTCCGTTTCTTCACGACATGGGGGTTGCCCTTGAAGGGCTGCCAGCACGTCTGGAAAGCGATCGTCGCGGCATTGCAGCTCTTGTTCAGACAGAAGCCTTACTCGCTGAATGTCGAGGCCGAATGCAGGCAGTTTTGCCACGCGACGATGAAGATTCCCTGAATGAAGGCATTATTCTGACCGGCGTGGAGGTCATGATTTCGGACCTCTGTGAAACACTGCGTTCCTATCGCGCCAGTGTAGATGGTGCCCCGATTTCCGAACGTCATCGCCTGACCCGGAATACGGACTGGCGAGCGGCTGCCCGAAACGGGGTGCGGACCATGGCGGCACTTCTTTTCGGGGCGTATGTCTGGGAAGTGACGGCTTGGCCGCAGGGAAGCGTCTTCCTGACCTTCATTGCGGTGGTCTGTGCCCGCTTTGCAACTTTCGAAAATACCGTCCTGCTCAGCGCGGCGTTCTTCTACGGAGCCGTTTTCGCGGCACTCGCCAGCGTCATTCCCGTCTTTGTCGTGATGCCGGTCACAGCCAGCTATGCGTTTTTCTGTCTGACAGTGGGCTTCTTCATGATGCTCGGCGGTCTGGCGACCCGGAACCCGGGCACGGCAGTGATGGCGGCGTCTTACGGCACGTTCTTTCCCTTCCTGCTCGGCATGGACAATCAGGGGCGTATGGATGAGCTGTCATGGCTCAATACGACCATTGCGCTGCTGCTCGGTCTCGGGGCCGGTGTGGTCATCTTCCGTGCGGTTTTGCCATTTACGCCGCGTCGGGCCGCGGAAGTTCTTCGCTATCAGCTTAAGCGCAGTCTGCGGCGACTGGCGTTACCGGGTGTTGTGATGGACGAATATGTCTGGATCAATGATGGCACGCAGAGCATGGAACGTGCGGTTCGCTTCGCCGGATCTCTGGAGAGTGATCGGGCGGAGGAAATGCTACGTGGCACTCTCTCGGTCATGACAGTGGGGCGTAACGTGCTGATGCTGCGCAAGCTGGCCCAGCATGGCAGCCTGCCGGAGACCGCTGTGGCAGCGGTGGATGGTCTGATCCGAAATCTTTTGCGCCGGAAGTTACCGCTTACCCATACAGCCGCGACAATCGAGCCCACATTGACAGAGCTTTATGCCCTTGAGCGGGCGTCTCAGGACCCGTCCATTCGCCATGATCTGGTTCTGGCGATTGGCTCCCTGCTGATCGTGCAGTCAGAACTGCCGACCAGCAGGGCATTTCTCAGGGCAACGACCTGAGCCGAGAGGTCAAGACGCCAGGAATTCCAGCAGGTCTGCATTGACCTGCTCGGCATGGGTCAGGAACAGCCCATGTGGCGCCCCGTCATATTCACGGAAAATCGATCCAGGGATCATATCGGCAGCCCGGCGTCCGGCGATATCGGCCGGGACTGCCGAGTCAGCCGTTCCATGGATGATGAGCGTCGGAATGGTGAAGGACTGAAGGTCCCCGCGGAAATCCGTTTTTCCCCAGGCATCCACACAATCGAGCGTCGCCATTGGGCTCGCCATGCTTGCCAGCGTGAAGGACCAGTCGAGCACGCCTTCACTGACCGGATGGTGCAGCATCGTTGTGCCATAAAAACCTGGAAGGAAGCTTTTCAGGAAGCCAAAGCGATCCTGTCGGATTTCCTGCTTGATACCGTCAAAGACGGAGATATCCACCCCATCGGGATTATCGGCGGTCTTCAGCAGGAACGGAACGATGGATGCCAAAAGGACGGCCTTGGAAATTCTGGCTCGGCCATGGCGTGTCAGATAGCGGGCCACTTCGCCGCCGCCCATTGAGAAGCCAACGAGAGTTGCGTCCCATAGATCAAGCTGTTCCAGAATGACGGCAAGATCATCAGCCAGAACGTCATAATTGTAGCAGTTGATGGGGTGGCCTGAGAGACCAAAGCCGCGACGGTCATAGGTAATGACGCGGTAGCCGGCTTCGACAAGAGCGAGGGTCTGTTTTTCCCACATGTCGCCGGTCAGCGGCCAGCCGTGGATCAGAACAACCGGGCGTCCAACGCCCATATCCTTCACATGAAGGCTCGTTCCGTCAGTGGCAGTAATATATGGCATGGAGTCTGCTCCTCATACGATCTGGCTGGATAATACCAGCCGCATCCTGAAGAGCAGAACCCCGGCGCCAGAGATTGGTTTCGTTTTACCAGCCGTTGCCGCGTGGAGCCACATAGCCGTTGCCCGTGGCATCACCGAGCTGGCCAGACTGGGTGTTGTTGCTGCCCTGGTAGGCCGACCCGAATTTGGAAAGATTAGCACCCGTTACGCTATCGCGCTCCACACCGGCTTCATGGTCCGGATCTGGCCCGTGCTCGAATTCCGTGCTCGGGGCATCCTGGTAGCCAGGCGGGAGGGACCGGTGGCCACGGGCACGGAAATGCTCGCCACCATTGGCTTTCTGTTCGGCGCCCGGCACCTGGGACTGAGTGGTGTTCTGCGAGGGCGCTGCATCATAAGGCTGGCCGAAAGTGGCAGTCTGCGCCTGAGCCACCCCTCCCAGTAAAGCAGTTGCCAGCAGGGCGTGGCAGAAAAAGCGGGAAGAGGGCAGCATGGGATCTGGTCCTGAGCCAATTCATGGAAATCAACGGCCCCATCACCATATGGAAAGCAGAACCGCATATTTTTTTATAATCGGTCCGCTTGGGCTGAGGTTCAAGAGTTCTTTTCATCTCGAATTATCGGAGCAGGAGGAAGACGTGGAGGATCTCTTTGCTGGAATGCGGGGCCGTACGGACCTTGGAAGCGGTGCGGTCTGGCTCCCTGGCTTTGCCGACTCCGTTGCAGAAAAGCTGTTGCAGCATGTCCATCTCCTCTCTCACGCTTCCCCTTTCCGCTTCATGATGACGCCGGGTGGTCGGCCTATGTCCGTCGCCATGACCAGTTGCGGGGCCTGTGGGTGGTATACGGACAAGCGCGGCTATCGGTATGTTCGGCAAGACCCGTCGACTGGTCATCCATGGCCGGAGATGCCGGATATATTTCGTCACATCGCTGTAGCCGCAGCAGTTGAGGCAGGGTTTCCAGATTTTTCTCCCACGTCCTGTCTGGTGAACCGCTATGAGCCGGGCGCGAAGATGGGGCTCCATCAGGATCGGGACGAAGACGACCTGGCATCTCCGATTGTGTCTGTTTCTCTGGGCGTTCCAGCCCGATTTGCTTTTGGCGGTATGCTAAAGACAGACCCGGTCAGGCGCTTTGATCTGAGGCATGGAGATGTCGTGGTCTGGGGCGGGGCTTCCCGGCTGGCGTGGCATGGCGTTTCCCCTGTGCGTGAAACATTCCATCAGCAGACAGGTGCCATGCGTTACAATCTAACTTTTCGCGCTATCAACCCGACGCTTTTTCAGCCATAAACAGCGCCCCGCAATTCTGTTCACTTCCCGACCCCCGGAGGGCATTCAATGCACCCCTCGACCAAGACCCAGACGTCCGACAACACGATGTCATGGTCTCCTGCAAGCTGGCGTTCCCGTCCGATCGTCCAGGCCCCGTCTTATGAAGACGAAGCTGCGCTTGCTGCTGTCGAGGCTCGTCTGCATCGATATCCCCCGTTGGTTTTTGCGGGTGAAGCCCGCCGCCTGAAGACACGTCTGGCCGCAGCATCCCGCGGTGAAGCCTTTGTGCTTCAGGGTGGGGCCTGTGCGGAAAGCTTTGACGAATTTACGGCTGATATCGTCCGCGACACCTTCCGCGTGCTGCTTCAGATGGCTGTGGTTCTGACATTCGCCGCCAAGGTGCCTGTCGTGAAGATTGGCCGTATGGCGGGTCAGTATGCCAAGCCGCGCTCGTCCAATACGGAAACGATCGATGGTGTGACGCTGCCGTGTTACCGCGGTGACATCATCAATGGTCCAGAATTTACGGCGGCTTCCCGTATTCCTGATCCTGCCCGCATGGAAACGGGGTATTTCCAGTCCGCTGGCGTTATGAATCTCCTGCGTGCGTTTGCAAACGGCGGCTATGCAAACCTGCATCAGGTCCATAGCTGGAACCTCGGCTTTGTGGAGCGCTCACCGCTCGCAGCGCGCTATCAGGATCTGGCGCATCGTATTGATGAAACGCTGTCATTCATGCGCGCCTGCGGTTTCGACAGTGCCGCATCCCAGATTGATGAGACGGAATTCTACACGTCTCACGAGGCGCTGCTCCTGCCATATGAGCAGGCCCTGACGCGGATCGACAGCACCAGTGGTGACTACTACGACTGCTCGGCGCATTTCCTGTGGATCGGGGATCGCACCCGTCAGCCGGATGGCGCGCATGTCGAGTTCCTGCGTGGCGTTCAGAACCCGATCGGCATCAAGGTTGGTCCGACGACCACAGTTGAGGATCTGGAGAAGCTGCTCGAAATCCTGAACCCGAACGATGAAGCCGGCCGAATCACGCTGATTTCGCGCATGGGCAAGGATAAGGTTCGCGAGCATCTCCCGCCGCTGCTCGATGCCGTCATCAAGACGGGTCGTACGGTCACATGGCTCTGCGACCCGATGCATGGCAACACCACCACGACATCCAGCAAGGTCAAGACGCGTTCGTTCGAGAGCATTCTGGGTGAAGTGCTTGGTTTCTTCGATGTGTTTGAAGCCGCAGGCCGTCGTCCGGGTGGTATCCACCTTGAAATGACAGGTCAGGATGTGACCGAATGCATTGGTGGTGCCCAGTGTCTGACGGAAGCTGATCTGGGTGATCGGTATGAAACATTCTGTGATCCGCGCCTTAATGCGGAACAGTCGCTTGAAATGGCGTTTCTACTTGCGCATGAACTGACAGGCCGACGAGCAGGAAAGCAGGAATGAATTCTTCCGTTTCTCAAAGCGCATTAGAACGGTCCAGCGGTGCCATTGGCCCGCTGGATCAAAAAACAATTGAATCCAGGACAGACGCCTACTTCGGGCGAACCCGAAAAATCGTCGAACATTTTGGTGACGCGAAAGTCACCTATGCGGTTTTTATCCGCCGCCCGGTCATTGCGGCCTGTGGCATAGCAGTGACCTGGCTGCGGAATGTGGCCAAGGCCCAGAATTTCGATCTCCATATCCGCGAAGTTTATGAAGAAGGGCAGTGGGTCGGCGCGGGTGAACCGCTTCTGTATCTGACTGGCCCGTTCACAAAACTGGCTCCTCTGGAAACTCTCGTCCTTCAACGCCTGGGCGCTGCTTGCGTGGCTGCCCACAATGCTTACCAGATGGCCATGGCATTACCGGAAGTCCCGTTTCTGGCGATGGAAGCGCGCCATTGCGCGGGCTACGAGATGCAGGAACAAATGGGCTATGCGGCAGCCGTCGGCTCCCGTGCCGCCCAAAGGGAAGGGGCGCGTGGTTTCATTGGTAATGCCAACGACGCAACGGCAGGCTTCTTTGGGCAGGAGCATGGCCTTGGGACGATGCCGCACGCCTTGATCGGTTATGCCGGTTCAACGCTCCGGGCGGCCGAGATGTATGCTGAGGTGTACCCGAATGACCCCCTGACCATTCTGGTAGACTATTTCGGGCAGGAAGTGACGGATGCGCTGGAAGTCTGCCGACGTTTCCCGGAAAAAGCCGCTGTCGGGCAGTTGAGTGTCCGCCTTGATACGCATGGTGGGCGCTTTCTGGAAGGGTTGGACCCACAGTCGTCTTACGCCGTGCTGGAACGCTACACGCCGGGCACGATCCGTCGTTACCGCTCTGACGCAGAACTGCGGGATCTGGTTGGGACGGGTGTTTCGGCTGCTGCAATCTGGCGGATGCGCGAAGCTCTGAACGAGGCTGGTTTCCCGAAAGTGAAAATCACCGTGTCGTCAGGGTTTAATGTGTCCAAGTGCACGAGCATGCGGGATGCTCATGCGCCGATTGATGTTGTCGGCAGTGGCTCTTTTATTCCGGATCGTTGGTCCGAAACCTATGCAACGGCAGACATCGTGGCCTATGACGGCACGCTTCGCGTCAAGGTTGGGCGTGAATTTCTGCTGAACAAGGCAAAAGCCGAACAGGAGGTCTCATGAGTGACGAACCCGAAAACCCCGGAACGGAAACCGCCGGGCAGGGCCAGTCCTGGAGCGTCAGGATCATCGATCTCTCCGGTGCATCCGAGGATGACACTGTAGAAGTTGTAAAAGACTTCATGGACCTGATGCACGCCAATGCTTATGCCCGCGCCTATGTGCGAGACAGCATTGAGCGCTGCCGTGTTTCCGGTGCGACAAGTCGTGAAGTGCTGGAAAGCTGGATGGCTTTTGGTGAGAACGCGGAAGTTGTCGATGCGGGAGATGATGGCTGGAAGTCTTCTACCGAATTGGATGACTTTGTAGCTAACCGAGCGACACCGATGGAACGTGACTGGCGCGCCATTGATCCGCGTCGTCTGGTAGATGATGACGAGATTGCTGGCCCACCAGACGATGAAGATGACGAAGGTGATGACGAGAACACTCACGAAGTCATCCGTCACTGAATATTGTTGCCTCAGCATGGTTCTTGGCATGCTGAGGCGATAGTTCCGCCGCAGAAGGCGGGTCACAAAATATCCACATGACTTGGGGTCTGTAACTGTTACGTTACATTGACCGATACACTGATGAAGTCATGTCGATGCATATTTTTCAAAAGACATTTCTAGCGATTTCCCTGCTCACGGGTCTGGGCTGCTCAACGGCTTATGGCGCAGACGTAGGGCGCGAAACTTTGCCAAATGGTTTGCGGGTCGTTGTGGTCCGCAATCCGATCGCGCCTGCTGCCAGCGTGCAACTGACCTATATGGTTGGGTCTGCTGAGGCTCCGAAAGGCTTTCCAGGAACAGCCCATGCGCTTGAGCACATGATGTTCCGCGGGACGCCAACGCTCAGCGGAAATCAGCTTTTAACAGTTATAGGAACGCTGGGAGGTCAGTTCGATGCTTTTACGCAAACCGACCTGACTCGTTACCACTGTTTGATACCGGCGCAGGATCTGGATGTTGTCCTGCATATGGAAGCGGACCGGATGCAGCATCTCTCACTGGATGCAGGGCTCTGGGCGAAAGAGCGGGGTGCGATCGAGCAGGAAGTATCCAGGGATCTTTCGAGCCCTAATTTCAGGCTGAAAGAACAAATGAATTCTATTCTGTTTAAAAACAGTGGCTACGATCATTCGCCGTTAGGAACCCGGCCGTCTTTCGAGGCGACAGACGTGAAGCTCCTACGAGATTTCTACAGTAAATGGTATGTGCCTAATAATGCTGTTCTGGTTATTGTCGGAGATGTCGATCCGGCTGCGACCCTGAAGCATGTTGAACAGATCTTCGGGTCTATTCCCGCACATCCGCTTCCAGAGCGCCCGAAGGCTCCTATTGCACCGGTTGTTCCCCAGTCCTTGAGTATGCAGTCAAATTATGCGGTCGATGGGGTTGGGTTGTTCTGGAGAGGGCCCACTCTCCGCGATAGTGATGCTCCGGCTGCAGTTCTATTGGACGCAGTTCTTTCGAACCGTCGTGGGCCCCTCTACAAATTGGTGCTGCAACATAAGGCACTGTCGGCGGACTTGGGTATCGCCCGGGGTCTTCACACGGGAACCGTTCAAGCATCTTTGACAATTCCCAAGGGGGCGACCCAAAGGCGGCTATGGCCCTTCTCAAGGCGACACTTATTGAAATTCGGGCCAAGGGTGTATCGGCGGATGTGCTCGAGGGTATGAAAAAAGGGGCGCTTTCCTCTAAAGATTTTGAAAAGGACTCCATTGCAGGGCTCGCTAGCCAAGGGTCTGCCGCTCTGACAGCAGAAAATTTCGATAGCCCCGATGCTGTCTACGATCGTTTTGCGAAAGTGACTGTGCAGGACGTCAATGCTCTGGCGCGTAAACTGCTGGATCCGGAACGGGCCGTTGCGGTGACGATGCTGTCATCAGATCATGCGGTTTCGCCAGCAGGAAAAGGCTTTGGTGGTGCAGAATCCTTTGGCGGTCAGGCGGGCGCGACGGGGCCGCTGCCTGATTGGGCCAAGCCGATTGAGAATGTTCCTGCGCCCCCAATCTACGTCGCACCGGATGCAGACTTCATGCTTCCAAGCGGTTTGCGGGTGCTGGTGCGAACCAGACATGTCAGTCCAACGGTGTTTTTGTTTGGGTACATAAAGTCCGACCCTGACATGCAGGCCCCAACTGGAAAAGAGGGCGTTGCCGCCCTGACAGGTCAGTTGTTTTCGTTCGGATCAGTTACACGAGACCGGGAGACATTGGAGAAAAATCTGGATGATCTGGCAGCTACTGCAAGAGGCGGGACCAATTTTTCCATTCGGAGCCGGACACAGGATTTCGGTGCCGCCCTTACCATTTTGGCAGACCTGGAACTGCATCCGGCGTTCCCCCAATACGCGTTTGATTTGATACGTCAGAACATGATCCGTCTGCAGGCAGGTGCTGAGCAGATGCCTGCCTATCGTTTTCAGAGAAGCATCACGAACACATTGATGCCGGAAGGTTTTCCCTCTCGTCGCATGCAAACCGTGAAGACACTATCGGATCTGACCCGTGAGGATGTGCTGTCCTATTACACGTCCGTTTATCGGCCAGATATGACGACGATAGAAGTTGTTGGTGACATTTCCGTCGAAGAGGCACGCAGAAAGATCACAGCGGCCTTTGGGGATTGGAAAGCCAGCGGACCAAAGCCAGATGTGGATTTGCCAGCCCTTCCATTGCGTACCCTTCCGGAAATTCAGTCCCTCAATGATCCTGTTCGGTCACAGGATATGGTGATTATCGCACAGGCGAATGCCCACGGATGGAATGATCCTCAGCGTTACAACATGATGCTGGCTGATACCATGTTAACCAACGGCCCTGACAGTCGCCTGTATCAGGATCTGCGGATCAGAACGGGATACGTTTATACTGTCGGATCGATGGTCTTTGCCCAGAAAAATTTTGGAACCTACAGTGTGAGTTTCGGTGCTGATCCGGGCTCCGTGAAGGTCGCGCGGCAGCATGTTCTGCAAGAACTGCAAAGCATGGCAGCCAAGCCAGTCCCCGTTGAGGAACTGAACAGGGCCAGAGCACATCTGATCCGCGAAATGATTATCTCAAACGCGACCATGGTGGCGCCCAGTCGCAGGGACGCAAATCTGATATTGCGCGGACTTGGCTGGGAGCATTTGAACGATGCTGCCAGAGCCTATCAGGCCGCGACACCTGAGAGCGTTCGTGATGCTTTTAAGAGCTATGTCCGCCCGGATGAATTTGCGACGTTCGTATTGGGGCAGATGCCTCAAGGTTTGAATTAAGAGCAGGATATTGCCGCTTGTGAATAACAGAATTCTGGTCAGTGCCTGTCTGTTGGGTCAACCAGTCCGATATGATGGTAAGGCAAAAACCCTTCTGCATCCTGTGCTTCAACAATGGCAGGACGAGGGGCGACTGATCGTGGTTTGTCCTGAACTGGCGGGCGGTATGTCTGTGCCGCGGCCTCCGGCAGAGATAGAAGGGGGTCAGGCAGGCGGAAATGTCCTGAAGGGCGAAGCGCGCGTCATGGATACTTCCGGAGCGGACGTTACGGATGAATTCGTCGCCGGCGCACGCATCGCGCTCAACGTTGCCCAAACGCAGGGATGCAGGTTTGCATTACTGATGGAGGGCAGTCCGTCCTGCGGAAGCCAGACGATTTATGATGGCAGCTTTACAGGCCATAAACATGCCGGTGTGGGGGTAACGGCAGCTCTCTTGCGGCAGAATGGCATCCAGGTTTTTAGCCAGCATACAATCGAAGATCTTGAAGCGGCGTTGCGTCTGGCAGATTAAACCCGCGCTCTCCGATCCGCTGAGTGCAATTACTACGGATTTGTCATTAAGCACCCGTTTGACCAAGCGGCTGAGCAGTCTAAATTCAGGGTATGAACAGTCTGCACCCTTTCGCGCCTGCTGGCCCGTCCGCTCCTCCTGCCGAGAGCGGTACGCCGCCCCGCTGGGACCTGTCCGATCTCTATGCGTCGCTGGAAGATCCTGCGATTGAAAAAGATTTCGAGTCTTTGACGGTTGCGGCAAAGACTTTCAGCGAAACCTGGAAAGGCAAGCTCGGTCAGGCAGAAGGTACCGCTCTGGCGAAGGCATTCGCAGAGTATGAGCGGATCGAGGAAGGGCTGGGGCGCATCGGCTCCTTCGCCCAACTGGGTTTTGCCGCACATACGACAGATCCGGTTTGGGGCCGCTTCACGCAGGGCGTTCAGGAGCGTGTCACTGACATTTCCGCTGACCTGCTCTTTTTCTCGCTGGAACTGAACCGTCTGGAGGACGACGTTCTTGCTAATGTGTCAGCGGCGCCAGAAATGGCTAAATGGCAGCCGTTCCTGCGTGATTTGCGAGTGTTCCGTCCTTATCAGCTCTCGGATGAAGTTGAGCAGGTTCTGATGGACAAGTCCGTAACCGGGCGTAGTGCCTGGAACCGGCTGTTTGACGAGACAATGGCGAGCCTGACCGTCACGCTCGATGGTGAGATCAAGCCGCTGGGCGCCGCGTTCAATACCCTGACGAGCTCAGAGCGCGAGAAGCGAGCCACGGCTGCCGAGCAGATCAGTGCTGTTCTGGCCGATAATTCCCGTCTGCTGACGATGATCACGAACACGCTCGCCAAGGATAAGGCAATCGGAGACAAGCTCCGTGGCTATCCGCGTCCGTCCAGCAGTCGGAACCGTGGCAACATGGTTGAGGATAAAGTTGTGGACGCGCTGGTCAGCGCCGTTGATGAAGCTTATCCGCGTCTTTCCCATCGGTATTACGCGATGAAGGCCAAGTGGCTCGGTTTGGAAAAGCTGGAACACTGGGATCGGAACGCACCTCTGCCGGGCGTGGCTGACACGATTATTCCGTGGGAGAACGGCAAGGAGATCGTCCTGAATGCCTATACGGGTTTCGATCCGGCGCTTGGCGATCTGGTAAATCGCTTCCTGACGCACCCGTGGATTGATGCGGAAGCTGCGCCGGGCAAATCTTCGGGGGCGTTCGCACATCCAACAGTACCCTCTGTCCATCCTTATATTCTGATGAACTATCATGGTCGTGCCCGCGACGTGATGACGCTGGCTCATGAGCTTGGGCATGGCGTGCACCAGATCCTTGCAGGCCAGAAGCAGGGTTATCTGAACTCCGCGACGCCTCTGACGCTGGCTGAAACAGCGTCCGTTTTTGGTGAGATGCTGACATTCCAGTCTCTGCTCGACCGGGAAACTGATCCGAAGTGCCGCCGTCATCTTCTGGCAGCGAAAGTGGAGGACATGCTGAACACGGTAGTCCGCCAGATCGCGTTCTATCAGTTTGAGGTTCGCGTGCATGACGAGCGGGCCAAGGGTGAGCTGTCAGCAGAGCAGCTTGGCTCCATTTGGCGCGATGTACAGGAACGAAGCCTTGGTCCGGCGTTCCACTTTACGCCGGATTATGACGCCTATTGGTCCTACATCCCGCACTTCGTGCATTCGCCGTTCTATGTGTACGCCTATGCGTTCGGAGACTGCCTGGTGAATGCGCTGTATGGCGTCTATCAGGATCAGCCTGACGGTTTTGCCGACAAATACCGGACCATGCTCGAAGCAGGCGGAACACTACGCCACAAAGAACTTCTCGCTCCGTTCGGTCTTGATGCGACGGATCCGGGTTTCTGGCGTAAAGGACTGGATGTGATCTCGGGTCTGATTGATCAACTCGAGCAGGAGGGCTGAAAATACCATGGCGCGCGATCTCGATAATACCGGTTTGATGGGCGAACTCCGCCGGATGGCTCGGACATCTGGTGCAGTCGGCGGTATCGCTGCGCGCCTGGCTGGTAACCGTCTTGGCATTAAGACCGATAAAGGTGTCCACGCGGAAGGTTTGAAGTCCTCGCTTGGCAATCTGAAGGGGCCGCTCATGAAGGCCGCTCAGCTTCTTTCTACTATTCCCGGCGCCCTGCCGGATGAATACGCGGAAGAACTTGCTCACCTTCAGGCTAATGCCCCCCCAATGGGCTGGAACTTCGTACGCCGCAGGATGATGGCGGAACTGGGTGCTGGCTGGGAAAAGAACTTCCGCTCTTTCAGTCACGAAGCCGTAGCTGCGGCGTCTCTGGGGCAGGTGCATCGTGCCCGTCTGGTTGATGGACGCGAAGTGGCCTGCAAACTCCAGTATCCGGACATGCAGGGCGCGGTGGATTCTGATCTGCGGCAGTTCCGTGCGGCTCTTGGCGTATATAAGCGGTTTGAGACAACGATCCGTCAGGACGAGGTTTACACCGAACTGTCTGACCGGCTTCGGGAAGAGCTGGATTATCGTCGGGAAGCCAGCCATCTGCGCCTGTATCGGGACATGCTGTCTGAGACCCGGACTGTGACCGTTCCGGCCCCCATTGAGGAACTGTCCACTGGGCGTCTTCTGACGATGGACTGGGTGTCTGGTCGTGGCATGAAGGCGGTTCTGGCGTCTGAGGCGACGCAGGAACAGCGGGACGATATGGCGCGGGCGTTGTTCCGGGCCTGGTACACACCGGTTTATCGCTATGGTGTCATTCACGGTGACCCGCATATGGGCAATTTCACCGTGCGCGATGATTACGGTCTGAACCTGCTGGATTTCGGGGCCGTCCGCATTTTTTCCCCTCGCTTTGTTGAAGGTGTTGTGGATCTGTTTGCGGCGCTTCGGGATAACGATGAAGACAAAGCCTTCCACGCCTATAGCAAATGGGGCTTTGAAGGCTTGTCACGTGAGACGGCTGAAGTTCTGAACGAGTGGGCACGCTTCTTCTATCGGCCGCTCATGACGGATCGGGTCTGCTCCATGCAGGAGAGCAATGATCCGGCGGAAGCCAAGCAGGTTCTGGAACGGGTCTATGATGGACTGAAGCGAACGGGCGGTGTGAAGCTGCCGCGCGAGTTTGTTCTGATGGATCGCTCGGCCATCGGTTTGGGAAGCGCTTTCTTACGTCTGGGAGCTCGTCTGAACTGGCATCAGATGTTCCAGGAACTCATTGAAGGCTTCGATGTGAATGTTCTGGCTGAGCGACAGAAAGAAGCTTTGGCCAAAGCCAAGGTGCCACCTGCGCTATCCACACTCTGAACGCAAAAAGGGTGTCTCCCATGCGGGAACACCCTTTTTTAATTTTTGTTCAAGGTGATGATCGAAGGTATCGTTAGTTTATCTTGTCAAGAATAGCTTTGGCGCTTTCGTTCCACGGAACGGGTTTGAAGTCTGAACGCACCTGTTGGGTCCAGGCTTTCAGGCCATCGGCATCCTCGATGGTCTTACGAACGAGCGTGTAGGCCTCGTTGATATTGTCGGGGTTGAAATAGCGGGTGAGTTCTCCCCCGGCTTCTGGAATGGATGTTGTCCCTGATGCCAGGCAAGGGCGTCCCATGGAGAGACTTTCTGTCACCGGCAGGCCCCAGCCTTCGAAAAATGAAGGAAAAATCGTGAAGCTGCAATCAGCGTACAGACGTCGCAGTTCGGCATCAGTAGGGTTCTGAACGAAGCGGATTTTCCCATCCAGCCAGCGAGCGTTTTCAAGCTGCTGCATGAGATCTGAAACGAGCCACCCTTCTCGTCCTGCAAAGACGAGGGTGGGAACGCTTTCTGCGGGCATGTCCTCAAGCAGTTTGCGCCAGACCCAGAAAAGCAGGACATGGTTTTTACGGGCTTCGATGGTGGAGACGAAGAGGACGTATGGTTCCTGCACAACGGGTTCAGGAGCCATGGGAGCATCCGCGAGACCAAAGCCCGTACCCAGCGGAATGGTCTGAACGGTGATATTGGTGCCGATATCCTGTTCGGCCAGATAGGACTGCACATCGCGCGCTGTGGCATCGCTATTTGCGAAAATTATATCGGCCAGTGGGAGGATTGCGCTGTGCCAGGCCTTGAAGGTCATGATAATCCCACGGTCGCACCATTCGGGATGACGAACCGGAACCAGATCATGCATGAGCATTCCGAACGACATACGCAGTTCATCACGCATCCATCGGATGCTCTGAACATAGTTCGGATGATGCCAGGGTGCTCCAAGAGTCAGAAAAACATCGCCGGGCTGGGCGGCGTCAGCTAGCCTGGTCCCTTCATCGTACTGTATGGAGGATTGCCCTTTCTGACGTTCCTTTATCTTGGAGCGGCCGATGTCCAGAGCAAGGTGAGCAAGGGCGCGGGGTAGCGTGCTGAGTTCCCGGAGTGCCCGGCTTTCTGCTCTAAAGAAGGTGGTCAGAACGTCCTTTGAGGCAATTTTGTCGATCGGTGGTGTAACGGGAAATGATCCGGGGGAGGAAGAGCCCGCTTTGGCAGTCTTGCCTTCCATGATCTGCCGGAACAGGGCCTCAATAGACGTCCAGTCCACAGTTCGGAAACCGCGAGGGTCTTCGGGGTCTGGGCCCCGGCGAGCGAACTGGACATCATGTCCGCGGAGTTCCCGCAATCCTACGCTGATCTCGAAAACGACACGTTGAATTCCGCTTGGTCGACTGTGATGCAGCAGGTGGAACAGAAGGTCGTCAATATCTACCCAGAGCGTCATGATTGGTCCCCGCTCAGATAGGCGGCATGACAGGCGTCCAGCACGGCATTTGCACTGTCTTCCCACGGAACGGGTTTGAACTGCGTGCGGACCTGATCCTGCCAGACTTTCAAGTCGGCCCTGTCTTCGATTGTCCCGCGTACAACACGATAGGCATCGTCAAAATCTTCCGGATTAAAGTAGCGGGTCAGCGGACCGCCAGCTTCCGGAATGGAAGTCGAGTTGGATGCCACGCAGGGGCGGCCATTCACGAGGCTTTCGGTAACCGGCAGGCCCCAGCCTTCATAGAGAGACGGGAAAAGAGTGAACATGCAGCCGTCGTAAAGATGGGCTAGTTCATCGTCACTGGGGTCGCGCAGAAGGCGAATTTTCCCGCGGAGCCATTCCGTGTTTTCAAGTTGCTGCATGAGGTCAGAAACCAGCCAGCCAACGCGTCCTGCAAAAACGAGCGTCGGAACCTGATCTCGCGGCAGGTCAATGACCATACGCCGCCAGATCCGAAACGCCAGCAGGTGGTTTTTGCGGGCTTCAAGGGTCGAAACGAACAGCACATAGCTGTCTTTTGCGGGAAGTCCCTTGGGTCTTTCGCCCTCAGCGTGTCGAGGGGGCCCAAAACCACTGCCAATTGGAATGGTCTGGACCGGGCCCTGTAATGTCAGGCGCTGTTTGCGAGCATATTCTTCGACACTGTTGGCTGTGGAGTGGCTGATTGCCAGGAGGCGTCCGCACTGTGGCAGGGTCGTGTCCAGCCAGTGTCGGAAATCGCAGATCAGAGAGAGGGCACACCATTCCGGCCTGACGGCAGGAATGAGATCGTAAACAAGGAGAACAGGTTTAATGCCAAATACCTTGCGGAGGTTTGCTAGGCGCTCTCCAAAGTCTGGCTCGGACCATGCGGCACCAAGGATCAGGAAAATATCACCCGGCTGAGGGGAGGCATCAGAATTCGCTGATACAAAGGCAGCAGAAGGTTGAGTAACGGGCGCTGGTTGAGCGGGCGCAGAAGATGTGCGGTGCAGTTTCGAACGTGCATAACGTTTCAGTAACTGCAATGCACGCAACTGATTAACAGCAATATTCAGAAGAGGCCGTGCAAGTTCTGGCGGCAGACTTTCTAGGCGCCGGATGAATGCGTGACGCAGCCCGCGCAGGAGCGAGCGAGCATTCTGTCGTTTTTTTGGTGCGCTTTTGCGTGTAGAGGCAATTTTTTCTTCCGAACGGACAGAAAAAAGAGCTTCCAGTTCTTCAAAAGAGACGGACGAGAGAAGGTGTGTTTCCCCTTGGCCGCGGCGCGTCAGAACAATGCGGCCAATACCAGGTTTCTGGGCAGCCTGCTGCCGAATGACATGCAGTATTTCAAAGACAACGCGCTGAATTCCGCTGGGGCGCGCATTGTTTTCGAAGTACTGAAAGATGTCTTCAACGTCGATCCAGATAATGTAATCTTTGTTCATGGGTCCAGGCTAGCTTCAGTAGGGCCGACGAAAACGGCAGTCATTCAAGATATTTTGAGTGATGATTGTAGAATAAGTGTCCTTGGGTGAGCAAGGGTGAGGGGCTAACTTCCCAGGTATCGATAAATTGTTATTTATTTCTCGGTATTACTTTGTTTTTGACATAATTGATCAGGACGCCATCGATCAGATCGCATCTGAAGCAAAGGCAGATATCAGACGTCTTTGAGAGGATGGGGAAAGGTCTGTGTTCTTCAACCTGCCTGCGTGACAGTCCAATCTAAAAGCCTCGCCGTTAAGGGTTCTTGATATGGACACACAAAGCCAGTGCTACTGAGGTGTGAATATTTGCACTTATTGGAATGAACCTCTGTGGGAAGCCAGTTCAGCGAGAGTGGACGGGCCAACGCGAATACCTTTAATTCCAGCAGCGTCCGCCGCCTGAATATCGGTAGGCTGGTCTCCAAACATCACACATCGGGCCGGGTCCAGTTCCCATCGTGTGATTAAGTCTAAAATCATTCCGGGCGCTGGCTTACGGTCAGGACTCTGCCCCCGATACTGTTCCACCACCGCTTCTGGATGCATGGGGCAGTATCGCCAGTCATCAACGGTGCCACCGTGTTCGCGGATAGTCTCGATGACCCAGTCCATAAGCTGTTTGAGATCGTCTTCAGTGTATAAGCCGCGGGCAACGCCTGACTGGTTTGTGACGATAAAAACATGATGGCCGCTATCCGTCATCTGAGCGATGGTTTCGAGAACGTCTGGTTCCCACTCGAAGCGCTCGCGTGTTCCAACCCACCCATGATCGCGGTTGATAACGCCATCACGGTCAAGAAACACAGATGGACGGCGTAGTCTCTTCGGTACATTGTTTTCGGCCAAGACCAAATCTGCCGGCACGCTGAGGTTATGGATGTCGCTGGGAAGGGACAGACCCTTCAGATCTCCACAACGAAGCAGAGTTGGTAGAACATCCTGCTCCAGTGAGCAGTTTCCCGTCAAATGCTGGAATATGGAGTGATCGAACAGGGCGAACAGTAACGTCCTTTATAGTGACAGACCATTCGCGGTGGCTTGCTGTAGGCTGTCTCTGTAAATATCGTCCAATGTTTGCAGCCATGGAATACGAGGGGCCCATCCGAGAGTGCTTCTGGCGAGGGTGGCATCACCGCGTGCGATGGGTGTGTCGGAAGGGCGCAGGCGAGTAGGGTCGATGATAATATCAGCCTTGATTCCGCTGATAGCGATCAGATCGTCCAGAATGGACCGAATGGATCGTGTCTGTCCGGAGCAGAGATTGAGGATTGTACCGCGTTCGAGAGAGGGGGCGGTCATCAGGACATCAAGATACGCATCGCAGACGTCCCGTACGTCCAGGAAATCACGTTGGGCATCAAGGTTGCCTACGTGAATTTCCGGCGGCTGAAGGCCCTTGGCAATGTGAGCAATCTGCGAGGCGAAAGCCGGGACGACAAAATCGACTGACTGGCCCGGACCCGTGTGATTGAATGGCCGCATCCGGATGACATTCAGGCCCTCTTTCGCCATGGCGCCCAAAGCAAGGTCGGCTGCGGCTTTTGTTGCTGCATAAGTATTGCCAGGAGCAAGGGGGGCATTTTCCGTGACGGGAAGGCCGCGCTGGAATGTGGAGCCGTAGGCTTCAGCCGTTGAGGCGAAAAGGACTGTGCCTTCCGGGGCATGGCGCTGCATGCTTCGTGCAACATGGAGCGTGCCGTGCAGGTTGACCTGCCAGGCATGATTAGGGTCCTGCCTGGCGTCGCCGATGCTTGATATGGCCGCAAGATGAATACAATGGTCCGGCTTACAGGCCGCAATAGCGGTATCAACCGCTTCTGCGTCACGGATGTCTGGACTGGAAGAAAGGATCTTGCTTTGCGGAAAGCGAGCCTTCATCCGGTCTTTTAAATGCTGCCCGACAAAGCCCCGCTGGCCCGTAACAAGAATACGCATGAAGCGTCCTTAAATAGTCGCCCGGTTGCGATGGCGGGCGAGGTCAGCGTCCACCATTTCGGCAACCATGCTTTCAAGCGTTGTCTCGGCTTCCCAACCAAGAACTCTTTTGGCCTTACTTGCATCCCCCAGTAGAACTTCTACTTCGGCTGGACGCAGGAAGGCCGGGTTTGTGACCACATGGTCTTCGTAGTTGAGGTCTGCGTAAGAGAATGCGATGCGACAAAGGTCGCGAATACTGGTGGTACGGCCGGTAGCGACGACGTAGTCGTCCGGCGTGTCCTGTTGCAGCATCAGGTGCATGGCGCGAACGTAATCGCGGGCATGGCCCCAGTCACGCGTTGCGTCCAGGTTGCCGAGTGGTAGTTCCTTTGCCAGCCCCAGTTTAATACGTGCGACGCCATCCGTGACTTTGCGGGTTACGAATTCGATGCCGCGCAGGGGACTCTCATGGTTGAAGAGGATGCCTGATGAGGCATGCATCCCGAAGCTCTCACGATAGTTCACTGTCATCCAGTGAGCGTAAAGTTTGGCAACTGCGTAGGGTGAGCGGGGGTAGAACGGCGTATTTTCGTTCTGTACCGGCTGCTGGATCAGGCCGTACATTTCAGACGAAGATGCCTGATAAAATCTGGCTTTGCTCTGCACGATACGCGCCGCTTCCAGAACGTTGACGGCGCCGATGCCCGTTACATTTCCAGTGAGAAGCGGCTGCTGCCAGGAGGCTGCGACGAAGCTCTGAGCTGCGAGATTGTAAATCTCGTCCGGTCGCACAGTTTCCATGATACGGATTAAGGACGAAAGATCGGTCAAATTGCCATCGATCAATTCAACATCGTCAATAATGCCGAGCCAGCGAAGTCTCTCTCCGACTACATCTGCAGAGGCGGAGCGACGCAGGAGACCTACAACGCGATAGCCTTTTTCAAGCAGAAGCTGGCTGAGATATGCGCCGTCCTGGCCGGTGATTCCTGTGATGAGGGCTGTAGTCATGGTTTTCCTGATCTCGGTTCTGGTACCGATCCGCGCCAGTCATCTGGCCGCATGAGTCTGTTGTGGGTTAGCGCTTTAGGCTGAATACGGTCAATGCGTGGGCGCATGATGTTGTGGTGGGAGATGCTGGCAAAGGAGCGTGTCCGTTGTGCGGCGGGCGCACGTGCCCCCTTCATTCTGCATCAGAACTGGGAGATTTAAAAAATCTCTTTGATCAGATCATTTCCAATGCTGAACCCTGCACCGGCTTCCACGGAGCGCGCAAAACCGGAGTTAAGGATATTGGAGAAAAATCCGTTGTCAGATGCCTGTTCAATAGCCTGAACGGGTGGTTGAACAGTGTAGGACGATGATGCAGTGATCGTCTCTTGCTGGCTGTTAGCGGCATTTTCGAGTGCAGCGTGCAATTGCTGAAGCAGGTTGGTGACCTGTTGCTGCTCCGCCTGAAAGGACAGAGCCAACTCACGCAGGTCCAGAGACCACTCACGAGCCTGCAAGTCTCCGGTCTGTGCGGCAGTCTGCATTTTGCCTCCTAGCGCCTGAAGCGTCTGGGCGGATTGCTGAGCCTGTTGTTGAAGCTGATTGTACGTCTGCTCGATCGTCTGGACGTCCATGATCGGTCTTCCCTCCGAAATGTGCTCGCCTCAATAGCGCGAGAAAACGAGTCTCACTATCCATTTTTAGAAATGTTATGTCATAAATTGAGTTTCGCAGATTTCTGTATTCCCGGGACAGGCGGTTGGCGCGGTGGCTTTGGTTCTGGAAACGGATGATGGGCAATCATCACGATTTTCATCATTCGTCATTGCAAAACGAAACGACAAGGCAGGTGAGACGCTCTTGTGATGTTCCCGTTTCTTTCCCATCTTGGACCCTATGGCCAAAAAACCTTCCGCGCTCCGCAATGCGACCGAAATGCCCGTGACAGCATTCATCCCTGAAAAGCAGCCTGCCAAGGCCAAGACGCGGAAGTTTGTGGTCAAAGCTGACTATGAGCCCGCAGGGGATCAGCCCACCGCAATAGGGGAGCTTGTTCAGGGTGTAGAGGCCGGAGAGCGGGATCAGGTTCTGCTTGGTGTGACGGGGTCGGGTAAGACGTTCAGCATGGCCAAGGTCATTGAGCGGACACAGAAGCCTACCTTGATCCTCGCGCCGAACAAGACGCTGGCTGCCCAGCTTTACGGCGAGATGCGGCAGTTTTTTCCTGATAATGCCGTCGAATATTTTGTCTCGTACTACGACTACTATCAGCCTGAAGCCTACGTTCCACGGTCAGATACGTATATCGAGAAAGACAGCCAGATCAACGAACAGATCGACCGGATGCGCCATGCGGCAACGCAGGCTCTGCTGGAGCGGAATGACGTTATCATCGTTGCGTCCGTATCCTGCATTTACGGTATCGGTTCGGTTGAGACGTATTCGAAGATGGTTGTCCGGCTTGAGGTGGGCGGCGAGATTGATCGCGAGAAGCTCATCAAAGCCCTTGTCGAGCTTCAGTATCGTCGCAACGATGCGGCGTTTGAGCGCGGGACATTCCGTGTGCGGGGCGAACAGATCGACATTTTCCCCGTGCAGAATGAAGACCGCGCCTGGCGTGTCTCTCTGTTCGGAGATGAAATTGATCAGATCACCGAGTTTGATCCTTTAACGGGAAATAAAACGGCTGATCTGGCTGAGATCAGTGTTTACGCAAATTCGCATTATGTGACACCGCGACCAACGCTGAATCAGGCGATGATCGGGATCAAGAACGAGCTCCGGCAGAGGCTTGCGCAGTTTACAGAAGAAGGAAAGTTGCTGGAGGCAGAGCGCCTGTCACAGCGGACGACGTTTGATCTGGAGATGATCGAAACGACGGGGGCGTGCAAAGGGATTGAGAACTACTCCCGTTACCTCTCGGGCCGTGGCCCCGGTGATCCGCCGCCGACGTTGTTCGAATATCTACCGGAAGATGCTCTTCTGATTGTAGATGAGAGCCACGTCACAGTGCCGCAGATTGGCGGCATGGAGCGCGGAGACAGGGCGCGGAAGTCCGTGCTGTCTGACTTTGGATTCCGGCTGCCATCCTGCATTGATAATCGCCCGCTCGCCTTTGGTGAGTGGAATGCTTTCCGGCCGCAGAGTATCTTCGTCTCGGCAACGCCTGGTCCGTGGGAAATGGAACAGACGGGAGGTGTGTTTGCCGAGCAGATTATTCGTCCGACAGGTCTGATTGATCCGGTAACAGATGTGAAGCCCGTGGAAGGTCAGGTTGACGATCTGTTGCACGAGGCGCGTGAGACGATTGCCAAGGGTGGACGCATTCTTGTCACAACGCTGACCAAGCGGATGGCGGAAGATCTGACGGATTATCTGGGCGAAGCGGGGATCAAAGTGCGTTATCTGCATTCTGATGTGGATACGCTGGAGCGGATCGAGATTATTCGTGATCTGCGTCTGGGTGCTTTTGATGTTCTGGTCGGGATCAACCTGCTGCGAGAGGGGCTCGACATTCCGGAATGTGCCCTCGTCGCCATTCTGGATGCAGACAAGGAAGGTTTCCTGCGATCCCGGACATCGTTGATCCAGACAATCGGCCGTGCAGCCCGTAACGTGGATGGTCGAGTTCTGCTGTATGCGGACAAGATGACGGACAGCCTCAAATTCGCGATTGAGGAAACCGCTCGGCGACGCGCCCGGCAGACTGAGTGGAACGAAGCTCATGGGATTACGCCCATGACGGTTCGCTCCAAGATTGGTGATGCGCTGTCGTCTATCTTTGAGCAGGACTACGTCACTGTCGCCCCTGACGATGCTGGCGACACGGAAGAATTCGTTGGCAAGTCTCTGCCTGTTACGATTCAGGAGCTGGAAAAGCGGATGCGCGAAGCCGCCGCCAATCTGGATTTCGAGCAGGCTGCCCGGCTGCGTGATGAGGTGCGGCGTCTGGAAGCTATTGATATGGGGCTGGAGCCACCGCCGCTGGCAACGTCTACCGCCGGGCGACCGGGGGGCGGGAAAAAGCCAAAAGGCCCAACGCCCCTCGGGCCGGGCGGCGGAGGCTATGACCCGAACAAGCGCAAACGTGGCGGGCGTCGCTGATCCGGCTATATGAGGGCCCCGGGTTGCCCATGACCGACCGCTATTATCAGGATTGCAGACTGTCATGATTGAACTGAGTTGCGGCAAGAGCCGGCTCGCTCTTCTTCCCGAAACGGGAGGCTCTGTCGGCCTCTGGCTGTGGGATGGAAAAGATATTTTTCTTCCAACCCCGAATGATGCTTTGCGCGCACTGAACGGAGTAGCAGTCGGTGCGTATCCTCTGATTCCGTATTCAAATCGTATTGCCAATGGCCGCTTTTCATTCGGCGGACAGAGTTATGATCTGGCTCCGAACATGGCGGATCATCCGCACACGATTCACGGTAATGCGTGGGAGCAGGCCTGGACTGTTGCTCATCAAGGGGAAAACCATGCGGTACTGACGCTAGATCACGTCCCGCAGGAAAATGATCAAGCGTGGCCTTTCGCCTATCGTGCTGCTCTGTCTTACCAACTGACAGACGTAGGTTTGGATGTTCAAATTGCCATTGAAAACCGGGGTGAGGCGGAGCAGCCAGTCGGGTTTGGTTTTCATCCATTTCTCGCCGCAGATGAAAACGCAACGCTGTCATTTGATGCTGAAAAGGTCTGGCTGACGTCTCCGGATGGTTTGCCTGTGCAGGGTGCTCCCTGTGACGGGGAGTGGTCTTTTCATACGCCCAAGCCTGCTCATGATCGTTTTATCGATAACTGCTTTGCAGGTTTTGGCGGGCGGGTTGTTTTGAAGCGTCCGGACGATGGGCTGGCAGTGACGGTTGAGGCGGACCCCATCTTCAAGCATCTGGTCGTCTTTACCTCACCGGATAGTCCTTTTGTTGCTGTGGAACCCGTTACGAACATGACAGACGCCATTAATCAGGCTGATGTTGTTGCCAGCGGGCTCCATCTCCTCAAACCGAAAACACGGATTGGTGGTCGGATGCGCTTTCGGGTTCAGGCGCTCTGATGTCTGAAAAAACACCACTCTCGCATTATCTTTCCCCGCGCGGTGCTGATGTCATGCGGGCCGAGCTTAAGGAACTGGCGCAAAAAGAGCGTCCGCGCATTGTCGAAATCGTCTCCTGGGCCGCAGGCAATGGAGATCGGTCTGAGAATGCCGATTATCAGTACGGCAAACGCCGATTGCGGGAGATCGACCGGCGTCTGAGGTTTCTGGGAAAAAGGCTGGAAAATGCGGTCATCGTTGATCCAGCGGCGCAGACCACGCGGGATCGGGTCTTTTTTGGCGCGACCGTAACCTATGTCGATGAGGACGATGTCGAACACACCGTAACGATCCTCGGTGTAGACGAGTCGGATCTGGTTCGTGGGGAGGTCAGTCTCATTTCACCGATCGCACGTGCCCTGATGCGAACCCGTGTCGGGGATGTGGCCATGTTGCAGACCCCTCGTGGTCCTGTCGAAATCGAAATTCTCAAAATCACTTATCCTGAGTCTCAGGGTTGAAAGAGAACGTCGTGCAATCTGAACCGCGTGTTGGATGTGGCGCTGCCATTCTCGTGGATGGAAAGCTTCTGCTGATTCGACGCAAAAAGGCGCCCGAAGCCGGATGCTGGGGACTGCCGGGCGGTAAGGTGGATCTGTTCGAGCCGGTTGCACATGCTGTCGAGCGGGAAGTTGCGGAAGAGCTTGGCATTACGATCCACGCCCGGGACATGCTGTGTCTGGTCGAGCAGTCTGATCGGGAGAGCGGTACGCATTGGATCGCCCCCGTTTATCTGGTGACGAAACTGACTGGAACGCCAACGCTCATGGAGCCAGAAAAGCATAGTGATTTTGGCTGGTTTCCTTTGGGTGAGCTTCCCTCTCCCCTGACCACACCGACAGTGCAGGCTATGGCCGCTTTGCGTAGCCGGGCCGACATCTTTTGAGAGCGAGTTGTGGGTGGCTTTGAAAAAGCCATTCTGGCCGCTACAGAATAAAATCCCATTTTTCCTTAGCCGGAGTTTCCGACATGTCCCGCTCACTCCGGGTCGCCGTACAGATGGACCCGTTAGAACAGGTCAACATCGATGGCGACTCCACTTTTGCCCTCATGCTTGAAGCGCAGGCGCGTGGACACGAGCTCTGGGTTTATCCTGTAAGCACGCTCAGTCTGATTGAAGGTCAGGGCAAGGGCGGCCGCCTTCAGGCGCGCGCGCGCCGGGTTGAGGTTCGCCGTGTCCGCGGAGATCATGCGACGTTTGGTGAAGAAGAAATTCTTCCGCTGGGCGAGACCGATGTGATCCTGATGCGTCAGGACCCGCCGTTTGATATGGGATACATCACCGCGACCCATATGCTTGAGCACGTTCATGGGGTGGGCGAGGGACTGTCACTGGTCGTGAATGATCCAGTCGCCGTCCGGAACGCCCCGGAAAAGCTGCTTGTCACGCATTTTCCGCACCTTATGCCGCCGACATTGGTTGCATGGGATAGCCGGGATATTCTGGCATTCCGCGAGCAGCACAGAGACATCATCGTCAAGCCGCTTTACGGCAATGGTGGTGCAGGAATTTTCCGTATCAAGCCGGATGATGAAAATCTGAAGGCTCTGTTGGAAATGCACTTTGCCCGCACTAACGAGCCGCTGATGATCCAGCGATATGAGCCTGCTGTCCGTCTGGGTGATAAACGCATCATTCTCGTGGATGGTACGCCAATCGGTGCAATCAACCGCGTCCCGGCCACGGGTGAGGCACGGTCGAACATGCATGTAGGCGGCCGTGCAGAACGTGTGGAACTGACGGAGCGGGATCGGGAGATCTGTGATTCGATCGGTCCGTACCTCCGTGATCACGGCCTGATTTTCGTTGGTATTGATGTGATCGGGGACTGGCTGACGGAGATTAACGTGACGTCTCCGACAGGCTTGCAGGAACTGGATCGCTTTGAGGGCATCAACAGTGCCGGGCTGGTTTGGGACGCGATTGAGCGGCGCTATCCATCCTGAAGTGAAGGAACAAGAAAGACGTCTGGGCAGTACAGCTCAGGCGTCTTTTTTCTCTGTTTCAGGGGGCGCCGCATCATAGCGGATAGGAAGCTGCAACTCGAGTGCAGGCTCGTCCTGCGCTTCCGGTAGTTTGTCCTTTACAAAACGATTATCCCACCATTCCGTGATTTTTTCCCGAAAATGAAACACGTAGACGCCGGCCCATGTAACGAGGCAGAGCACGATCAGCAGAAAATTCAGCATCCGGGACCTCCAAAACGGTGAAAAACGGGTAACTCGCCCGTCATCCGCAACGCGTGTCTTGCCAGATGCATGTCTGGAAGGGCAAGAAGGACCCAACTGAACGAAGTTTCCGGACAAGCTCTCCAGTCTTGATGGGGAGCGGACACAGAAGGTCGCATATATTATGTCTTCAACCCTCTCCCCGCGTTCTGCACTGGATGCGGAGGCCGTCAAGGCGGCCTATCGTCGATGGGCGCGAGTTTACGATACTGTTTTTGGTGGTATCTCCGGCTATGGACGCAAGAGGGCTGTTGAAGCCGTAAACGCCCTCCCAGGAGAGCGGGTTCTTGAAGTCGGCGTTGGGACAGGCCTCGCGCTGCCGTCATATTCTCCGGATAAACGCATTACCGGCATCGATCTGTCGGAAGACATGCTTGACCGCGCACGTCAGCGCGTTCTTCAGGACCGTCTGACCAATGTCGATGACCTGCTGGAAATGGATGCGGAAGCCACGACTTTCGAAGATAACAGCTTTGATATTGCCGTTGCGATGTTCGTTGCGTCCGTCGTTCCACACCCCGACCGTCTTCTCGCCGAACTGAAGCGTGTTGTTCGTCCGGGCGGTCACATCCTGTTTGTGAACCACTTTCTTGCAACAGGTGGGCTACGCCTGACGGTAGAGCGCGGCATGGCCCGTGCGTCCCGTTCGCTGGGGTGGCATCCAGACTTCGCAATCGAGTCTCTTCTGCCGCCGGAAGACCTGAAACGCGCGACTATGACGCCTGTTCCACCTGCCGGGCTGTTTACACTCGTGACATTGCCGCAATGCGAGAGTAAAAGCGACGCCGCAGCCCTGGTCGCCTGATCGGCGTATGGCTCCGGTTAAGCCGGCGCCGAGTATTCCGACGCTCGCTGCGGTATTCCTTGGCAGGGACCGACTACGCGATCATGACTTATCAGGCCTTCGACTCTACCCCCGCTCTTTCCAATAGACGGATCGGCGCATCCTTTATTTTACTGGCACTGTTTGCTGGTCTTCTGGGTGGGTCGTTGGCTCTGCCACTCCTTCAGATTCATCCGACTGCCGGGCAGGCGTTCTGCCACGGCATTCTGATGGCTTTCTTTGTAATCTGCCCGGCTGCGCTCGGTGGATTCGGCCAGTGGCTCCTCCCTGCCGAGCTTGGAACAGACAGAACGACTCTTCCGGCTCTGACACTGACGGGCTTCTGTTTCCTGTCATCCGGCATTGTGCTTCTTCCAATCCAGCCAATCATTGCACTTACGCTCTGGGCCGTGGGTGTTTTCGCTGTTGCGCTGGATGTCATCACAACTTTTCTCGAAGGGCGTGTTCTTCAGTTCCGGAAGCTCTCTCCATTGGCTTGGTCCATGCTTGCGACAGCATCCGGTGTGACGATTGTCGCGCCTGTCCTTGCTGCAATCATGACGCGGATGATGATCAATGGTGCTCCGGCCAATGCTGCTCATGAGCTGGTCAGCATGCTTCATCTTCCAGAAACATCTCTGATGCTGACGCCAGCTCTGGGGCTGGTCTGCTATCTGCTGTCATCCAGCCGGAATAAGCCGGGACTGGCTGACCGGCTGGCTCCGTATGCTTTTGGCGTGATGGCCGTCGTTGGTCCGCTCTTCTGGATGGACGGCCTCTTTGGTGGTGTGCCTGCGGCAGTGCAGGGAGGCCTCGTAGTGTTGACCCAGCTTGTGCCGTCGGTCCTGCTGGTAACTGCGCTTTGCGTTGACGTTTGGAAGCAGCGCCAGGAGCTGGATGGGACGACGCTCTGGGCTCTAGGAAGTGTGATCCTTTTCTCTGCGGGTTGGATTGCAGAGTTCATGCCGAGTCATGGAACAGATCATTCAGCCGCGGCGTTTGGTGGCATTATGGCTCTCTGTGGTGGTTTCTATGCCTGGATGATGCGTGTGCTCCCAGATCATATTCCGTCTCCATTGAGCCGCATGCATGCAGGCCTGACCTTTGTGGGGGCTCTTTGCTCTCTGACGCCCGCGCTGATGGTGGTCGGAGAAGGTCTGATGGGCCTCAGCCTGCTGACATTCGGCATACTCGGACTTTTCCTGATCAAGGAGACCGGGCGCGCCCGGGCCAAAGCATGAGTGAAGCAACACCTCTAGCCCCTTCGGGGCTTTTTTCCGTTCTGGGCGATAAAGGTGATTCGTCGCTCAAGGACTGGCTGGCTCTGCTGAAGCCGCGCGTTATTTCCCTTGTTGTGTTTACGGGCGCTGCGGGCATGGCTGTGGCTCCACAGTGGCCATCCATCCCCATTGGTCTCATTACCATTCTGTGTATCTGTATCGGTGCTGGTGCCGCTGGTGCGATCAATATGTGGTATGACCGCGATATCGACGCAGTGATGCGCCGAACCAATGTACGCCCGATCCCTGATGGCAGAATGCCAGCGGATAGTGCGCTGGTTTATGGTATCGCGCTGTCCGTACTGTCTGTTGTCGTGCTGTGGCTCGCCACAAATGCTCTTGCCGCAGGCATTCTGGCGTTCTCGATCTTTTTCTACAGTGTCGTTTACACGATGTGGCTTAAGAGAAGCACGCCACAGAACATCGTGATTGGGGGTGCTGCAGGAGCGTTTCCTCCAATGATCGGCTGGGCAGCGACTATGAATTCCATGGCAGTTCTGCCCGTTGCCATGTTCGCCATTGTGTTCCTCTGGACGCCACCGCACTTCTGGTCTCTGTCGCTTTACGCGTGCAAGGATTACGACAAAGCGGGGATCCCAATGCTGCCGGTCGTCAAAGGCGCCCGTCACACACGCTGGCAGATCCTTCTTTATACATTCATCCTCACGGCCGTCTCACTATGGCCATCTTTCGCGCATGAATGCGGAATGTTTTACACAGTGACGACAAGCCTGCTGGATCTTGGCTTCATCCTGTGTGCCGTGCGTGTGCTGATGGACCAGCAGGATGCAACGGGCGTGAGCCTGACAAAAGATAAGCCAGCGCGCTTTGCTTTCCGATACTCGCTGGCTTATCTGTTTTTTCTATTTTGTGGTCTTTTGGTGGATCGGGTTCTGCTGTCATGAAAACAACGATGCCTGATCTCGCAGCGAAACGGCGTCAGAGCCGTATCGTCGGAATTGCAGGAGGGGTCATTACCCTCGCTGCAATTTTCTATGTGATTACACTGATCCGTTGCTAAGAACGGACTTTCAGCCAGCCTGCAGGATGGCTGAAAGGATCCAGTTCCCGCGCCCGTCCGCGCGGACAAACGTCCAGAGTTCCGTAACGGTTACGGGCTCTGTTGAGCTTCCATCAATTACATTGCCAAACGTGTCGGTCGTGACGTCCGTCATGGAATAACGCATGGCAACCGTTGCATAGGTCAGGTTGCGTTCACGCCAGGCTTCAGACAGATCGCCACGCTGGAACTGAACATTGGAGACAATGTTACGTGCGCCACGGCTGGCGAGATCAGAAAGCTGTTCGTTAAAGTATCCAGCCATTTCCGGTGTGGTCATGCTGGAAAGCGCACGCGTGTTCTGTGCACTCCAGGCTGCCTGGATATCGAGGAGGAGGCGCTGGAAGCTTGTATAATCGTCGTTGCTCAACGTGACGGGCGCGCTTCCTCCAGCAGCACTGAACGGAGTGCTGCCAGACATCCCGTTTGCTGCCATCTTGCGACGATTAAACAGCCGAAGAACGAACATAATCAGCGCACCAATCACGAACACCTGGAACAAAAATCCAAGGAATGACGTGCCGCCGTTCATACCACCAAAGAACCCGTGTCCACTCAGCATTCCGAACAGACCAGCGCCAAGCAGGCCTCCTGCAAAACCTGTCATGAACGGATGGCGGTTTGGAAAGGACGGGCGATAACCCGGCGTCATGGGTGCCATCGGACGAGGAGCGGTCTGTGCACCATAGTTGGACTGCGGCGCCATTGTCCGGTCCATTGGGCGTGTCCAGCTCGGCGTGATGGATGTCCGTGGAGGCGCACTCCAGGTGCGTGAACCACGGCTCCCCATAGAGGCGCCGCCACCCGGACGGGCATCGGCGGAACCCAGCACGCAAAGTAGCGCACAGGCGACGGAGAAAAGACGAAAATTACGCATCAAAGTCCTGCAATGCTCATGCCATCAATCCGGATGCTCGGCGCATTCACGCTGCTCCGGAAGGAAAGATCGCTGGCTGGAACCATACGGGAGAACATGTCCCGAAGATTTCCGGCAATCGTGAGTTCCGCAACAGGCTCAGCAAGCTCGCCGTTACGGATCATAAAGCCGGAAGCCCCTCGGCTGTAATCACCCGTCAGCATATTGATGGATGATCCCATGAGTTCCGTGACCAGTATCCCTTCCTTTATATCGGAACGCAGATCCCCTGCGGAAAGATCACCCGGTTCAAGATGAAGATTTGTCACACTTGGGCTCGGCGGACCTGAAACGCCTCTGCTTGCGCGCCCGTTGGACCGCAGGTCAAGCTGACGAGCGCTTCTGGAATCCAGCAGCCAGGTGGTGAGAACGCCGTCCGAAATCAGATCCAGAGCTGTCGCAGGGCAGCCTTCACCGTCGAAGGGGCGCGAGCCCGCACCACGAATACGGCGAGGGTCGTCACGAACTGTCAGGCCAGCGGACAGAATACGCGTCCCCATGGCTTCTTTCAGGAATGACGTGCCTCTCGCAACGGATGCGCCATTGATAGCACTCGCCAGATGACCCAACAGGCTGGAGGAAACCCGCGGATCATAAATGATGCTGTATGTGCCAGTCTTCGGACGAGACGGGTTCACGCGCGAGACAGCACGTTCTCCTGCTTCACGACCGATAAGGCTGGGCGCGTCCAAATCTTCCAGATGGACTGTACCGTGATACGCGTAGTCTCGCTGCATCAGCGCGCCATCGCCAGCCAGCACACTGGCACTGATGGAGTGCCCTGTGCGGCTGTAACGCCCCATGAAGCCCGCAGACGTGCCAAGCGCAATGACCGTGCGTCCATGCCCGGCAGAAGCGCCGTTGGTATTGGTAACACCAGATACAGCCAGGGCAGCGTTTTCTGCTTCCCGGGCACGTGCGAGAAGCGAGTCCATGTCTGGTTTTGCTGTGTCGTCGAGATCCAGACCGGACGCATCAAAGTTTCCAACCATGGCATCAGGCGCAAGACCGCCAAAGCGGTCTTCTGGCACGACGAGCGCCATGGCACAGGCCTGTTCTGCCAGGCGATCAAACTCGGCTTCATCCAGAACACTGGTTGACACTGATGCGGCTTTTTGGCCCCGGAAAACACGGAGGCCCAGTGCAACACTTTCTGAGCGCTCTATGCCTTCAGGGACGCCTTTCCGAACCATCGCGGATTCGGATTCATTTCTGATGAACACGGCATCGGCGTGATCGGCACCATGTCGTTTGGCAGCGGCGAGGAGGGCCTCAATGGGCGTAGTGGTCATGCAGCAAGCCTCGCAGTGATGTCTTCAATGGCAGGCACATTCTTCACGGGCCCGATAGCCGTGAAAGTTGGGGTGCCTGCAAAGATGGTCTTCGCAACCCGAAGAATGTCAGCTTCCGTTACGGCATCAATTTTGCCGACTGTCTCCGTGACAGGAACAGGGCGGCCATGAACCTGGATCTGGCGTGCCAGCTGTTCGCACCTGCTACCCGTGCTCTCCAGAGACATCAGCAGGGATGATTTGAGCTGCGCACGGGCACGCGAAAGCTCTTCAGGTGTCAGGCCGTCCTGAAGGCGCTTGAGCTCGTCAATCATGACCGGTACCAGCTCCGCCACTTCAGCTTCGCCCGTTCCCGCATAAAGTCCGAACAGACCACTGTCGCTAAATGGAGAGGCAAACGAATAGACGCTGTAAACCAGCCCGCGACGTTCGCGAATTTCCTGAAAGAGCCGCGAAGACATGCCGCCGCCCAACAGAGTGGACAGGATCATGACAGCGTAATGATCAGGGTGGTGATAGCTGACGGATGGAAAACCCATCACCAGGTGGGCCTGATCCAGCTCGCGCGTGGTGCGGATGTCACCCCCGGCATAGTCCGCATTGCGGGGCGTTGGGGTCTGATGAGTGGGAAGGTCGGCGAAGTGCTCTTTCACGAGATCCACGACCTGCTGGTGATGCAGGTTGCCGGCCGCGGCGATCGTGATGTTACGCGTGGTGTAATGTTCACGCATATAGCCCATCAGCGTCTCACGCGTCATGCCGGAAACAAGCTCTTCGGTTCCTAGCGTCGGGCGGCCCATCGGTTGCGCCGGGAAGGCGCATTCCTGGAAGTGATCGAAGATAATGTCATCTGGTGTGTCGTTGGCCTGACCGATTTCCTGAAGGATGACACCACGCTCACGCTCAATTTCAGCATCCAGAAACGTGCTGTGTGTAAGAATGTCCCCGATAATGTCTACACCAAGCGTCAGATCCTCCTTGAGGAGCTTAACGTAATACGCGGTGGTTTCCCGCGCAGTGTAAGCATTGATATGACCACCGACATTCTCGATTTCTTCGGCAATACGGGCTGCGGACCGTCTTTCTGTGCCTTTAAAGGCCATATGCTCGAGAAAGTGGGAGACGCCGTTGTTTTCTGCAGTTTCGTCGCGTGTGCCGATCGAAACATAGGCGCCGAAGGATACGGTCTCAACGCGTTCCATGCGTTCCGTGATGATGGTCAGACCGTTGTCGAGCGTGGTGACTTCAATCGTATCGGGCATGAGTTTCCGTAAAATCATAAAAAGACAGGCTCCCTGAGATGGGGAGCCTGTAGGAAGGAACAAGCCTGTCAGTGGCGGCGGATATGGGTGCGAACCGCATCCTGAATACCGGCGAGCTGACTGCTCATGGTGTCATAGCGCTCTGGGCGCTCGAAAAGATCAGCGAGGTGAGGCGGCAGAGCAGCCTTGATCCCGGTCGCCGCGAAAACAGCATCCGGGAATTTGGCAGGATGTGCAGTTGCTGCAGCGACCATCGGAATGCCCGGCTCCTGGAAGCGCTTGCCGACTGCCAGGCCGATCGCCGTATGGGGATCCGCCAGATAGAGGCTTTCGCTGTAGAAGTGACGCATGGCTTCGCTGGTCTGCTCATCACTGAGCGTCATGCCGTCAAAGACGTCTTTCATGCGCGTCCACGCATCGTGTGGTACGGCCATTCGGCCAGTTTCACGGAATTCTTTCATGATCGCAGCGCAACGCGTCGGGTTGCGGTCCAGAAGTTCGAACAGCAGACGTTCGAAATTGGACGAGACCTGAATGTCCATGGACGGCGAGAGGCTTGGCTCCACCGTACGGACGCTCATATCGTTTTCAATAAGGAAGCGCGTGAGAATGTCATTGCGGTTCGACCCAATGCACAGGCGACGGATGGGGAGGCCCATCTGGCGTGCGGCCCAGGCTGCCAGCACATTGCCGAAGTTGCCCGTCGGAACGGAGAAAGACACTTCGCGGTCTGGTGCGCCCAATGCCAGTGCTGCCCGGACGTAATACGGGATCTGGGCGGCGATACGAGCCCAGTTGATGGAGTTGACGGCGGAAAGAGAGACTTCGTCGCGGAACGTCGTGTCTGCGAAGAGGGCCTTTACCATGTCCTGACAGGTATCGAAGTCCCCCTCGACAGCAATGTTCAGGATATTGTCGTCCGGAACCGTCGTCATCTGGCGACGCTGAACTTCTGACGTCCGGCCTTTGGGGTGAAGAATGACGACGGACAGGCGCTCGCGGCCACGGCAGGCTTCGATGGCAGCCGAGCCGGTGTCACCGGATGTCGCACCGACGATCGTAACTTTCTGGTTCCGCTGCGTCAGGACATGATCGAACAGGCGGCCGAGCATCTGCATCGCCATATCTTTGAAGGCGAGCGTAGGACCATGGAACAGTTCAAGTGAGAAAAGGTCCTGCTCCACTTCGCAAAGCGGCGCGACGGCGGCGTGATCAAAGCCCGCATAGGCGTCCCGGGCCATGTCGCGAAGAGTATCGCGGTCAATGGCGCCTTCGGAAAACAGGGAAATGACTTCGGCAGTCAGATCCGCGTAGGAGAGCGTGCGCCATTCACGGAACGTCTGGGCGCTGATTTTTGGCCAGCTCTCCGGCATGTAGAGACCACCGTCTCCAGCAAGGCCGGCAAGGAGGATGTCGGAGAAGTTGGGTGCGTCGGCGGTCAGGTCGCCGCGAGTAGATCGGTAGCGCATGGGAAGTTTATATCACGACCTTCTATGGCAAGGCGATGCGAAGAATGTGCGGTTTTCCATCTTCTGATGTCAGAACGGCAACCTGATGGCTGTCAGAAACCGCCAGTGCTCCAGCCTCGAGAAGGCGAGTATCCCGGATGAGGATCAGAGGATTGCGGTCGCTGCCGAACTGAAGGAGAGCGCCATCCGTAAGGTCAGACATGTAGAAGACGTTTTCAGGGCTTAGGGTGATGCCGCCGAGGCTCGGCGTATCGCGCCATTCCACAATGCCATCAAGCTGCTCAACGGGTGTGAAAGCCGGATCTGTCAGGAGGGAGGCGTCAATCCGATACAGGGGGCCGCAGGCGGGCATGTAAAACAGCCATTGCCCCTTGGCGTCGAGCGCCAGAAACCGAACATTTCCGCCAGTCAGAGGGTGCCCGTCTGGTCCGTTGATAATTTGTGCGTTGCGCGTGAACGGTATGCGTCCTGTGACGGATGGATCGTACGGCAGAAAGCGCTGTGCTTTACCGTCCTTCAGGGAAACGACAACGAGGGCCGGTTTTCCTTCATCCGTCACATAGGCAAAGCTGCCATGGACCTGAAGTGCCGTGAGATTGCTGCCTTTCAGCGTTCCGCCGACGAAGGTGACCTCTCCAAGAAGCTTTCCATCCACAGAGAGATGAACAAGCTTAGCCTGAGGCGACACTGTCAGGCCCCAGTAATCCGATCCTGCCTGCGTCAGAAATGCGAGGGGTGGGATTTGTCCCTGCTCAGCGGCATCAATCGGAAACGGATGAGTGTGATTTTGGGAATCGAGTAAAACAGGGCGACCCTCTTCACTCAAAGCCAGGAAAGTGTCTGAGCCATGTGGAAGCAGGGAGCCAAGCTGAACACGATCAAGCGCAGCATCAGCAACAATCTGTGCTGATTGCGGAGCATCTTTCCACGGATGGTCTGCATAAGCAGGTGAAGAGAGCAGACCAGCAGCGCCCAGAAGGACGCTCGCGACGGAATATAAAAACCGGCTTTTCATAGCTCCAGACATCGGCCCGTCCAGAAAATTTGGCAAGCCTCAAACAGAACTAATAATCCAGCGTGGCTTCTCGCTCCGTTTTTTCTTCTCGGGTTTTCGAAGAAAGAATGCGGGCTGCATGACGTTGCACAGGCGACAGTGCCGGTCGTGGGTTGGACAGCCAGGGGGCGTGTTCATGCTCAACCGGGAAAAGCACGGCTGCATGCATAAGCAACGCCGCATCTACGGTCATGCATTCAATGGACCAGCGTTGGTCGGGCATGCGGGCAATGTAATGACCGGATGCAGTCTGTCTGATTTCAATAGGGAACGTGCGCGTAGTCATACCCTGGCGCACAGTTGCATAAACCAGGCCCGGAACGCTGCCTGTCCGTTGTTCAAGATGCATGGTCAGACGCCTCTGGCTAGTCTTGTTACAAGACGTTATGACGCCCAGAGTCTGAAAACTTCGTTAACGCCCCATGGTGTTTCTTTGGGGCGTCTTGCCGAAATCTTCTCGAAGGAATGGATTTTCAGGGCATTTGGCCGCATCACTGAGGGATGACAGGTCATTACAAGCCAGATCCGACGCGTTTTGCTTTTGACTGCTTCGCCAGAGGCGACCTCGCGAGCGCTGAAAAATCCTTTCGTGACATCCTGGCTCATGACCCTGCGCAACCTGATGCGTGGCACGGCATGGCCTGTCTGGCTCGTGCTCGCGGGCAGAGTGCGACAGCTATTGCGATGGCGGGACGGGCTTTGCAGGCTGGTGGCCTTCCAGCATCAAGATCAGCGCGTGTTCATATCACATTGGGGTTGGCACTCGCTGCAGAGGGTCACTTTGAACCCGCACGTGCGGCTCTCTCCGTAGCGCGAACATTGCAGCCAGCTGACCCGCGCGCCCATGCCGCGAGTGCTGAAGTCTTTTTGCTGCTGGGGCAGCGTAAAGCGGCCTGTGAAGCTCTGGAGGAAGCGTGCGCCCTTGCGCGAGACGATGTCGAATATCTCACAAGGCTTGGGGAAATTTATCTTCAGGATGGGCGTCCGGATAAGGCACTTTTCTGTTTTGAAAGAGTGACGCAACGTGCGCCGCGCGATGGGCGTGGCTGGGCTAATCTTGGAGCGACGTTTTTTGAAAGCAGGCTCTTAGAGTCAGCCCTACAGGCTTTGGAAAAGGCATGTGAGTTGGGAGCCCGAACCGGAGCAACCCTGAATAGTCTCGGCTTGGTTCAGATGGCTCTTGGGAACTTGCCGGAAGCACGCCGAACCTTGGAAGCAGCACTAGGTTTTGCTCCCGAGGATGCCCGGATTGCCAATAACCTTGGAACGGTTCTGATGGAGATGGGCGAGGAAGAGACAGCCAAGCGGCTTTTTTCGGCCATCACTGATCGGACGTCTGGTTACGAGCAAGCACAGGCTCGCTTCAATCACGCGACTATTTTGCTGGGAGAAGGTGAGTTTTCGGAAGGCTGGCAGGAATTTGAAAGTCGACATCGCCTTCTGAATACGCCGCAGTCTTCTCCAGCGTGGGATGGCTCCGAAGGTGAATTGCCGATTGTCGTGACGGCAGAGCAAGGTCTGGGAGATAGCATCCAGTTTTTGAGGTTTCTGCCTTTAGCCGCCACCAGACGACCTCTCCGACTGCATGTCCCAGTAGATTTTTTAGTAAGCCGGATGCCTATGATGGACCATGCTCGGATTCTGGAACCAGAAGGACCTGTCGCAGGAGAAATCAGTCTTCTGAGCTTACCATTTGTTCTGGGGCTGGCGGGCCAGGGAGGAACAGCGCCCTATCTGGAGTCTGCGTCGATCCCGGAGCCGCGGGTTGTTGGACTCTGCTGGGCGGGAAATCCGTCTTACAGGTTTGATCGGCGTCGCTCTCTAAGCCTAGAATGGCTGGAGCCGCTGCAACGTGTTGAGGGCGTTCGTTTTGTATCCCTTCAGCAAGGGAATTGCCCGGAGTGGATGGAAAAGGTCTCTCTCGAAACACCCGAAGAGCTAGCGGACGCCGTAGGGCGGTGCTCGCTTGTTATTAGTGTGGATACTGCGGTGGCACACATGGCCGGTGCCATGGGGCGCCCGCTTTGGCTGTTGAATCGCCGAGGCGGTGACTGGCGGTGGAAAACAACTCCCTGGTACCAGAATGTGCGGCAGTTTAGGCCTGAAGGCTTCCTGCCAGAAGCATGGCCACCCGTTGTGGAACAGGTGGCCGAAAACCTCAGGAAGTGGGCGCAGCAACAGCCTTCTTGACGGTTTGTGGCGTCAGGGAAGCAAGGAGTGTTTCACGTATGTGAGCCAGGCGCGTTGGATCTGTGATCTTCATGCCCAGAAGGTCACGAACATAGAAAACGTCCACAGCTCGCATTCCATAGGTGGTAATGTGAGCAGAGGAAATCTGAAGCGACTGCTCGCTCAGCGTCGTTGTGATGTCATGGAGCAGGCCAGATCTGTCACGACCGTTGATCTCGATGACGGTGTGCCGGTCCGAAGCGGTATTATCGATCACTACACGGGGCGGAACGTGAATAGCGCGCATCCGGCGGGAAGCTCCGCGATGACGCGCTTCTGCGATACCCTTCTTCAGGTCGAGGCGACCAGATAGGGCCTGCTCGACCAGATGATTAAGACGCCCAAGCTGGTGAGGATCTTCAAAGGAACATCCATCAGCGTCCTGAACCCAGAAAGTATCCAGAGCCATGCCATCGCTGAGGGTGTGAATGCGGGCATCCACGATCGAGGCGCCTGCGACAGCAAGGGCGCCAGCAATCTGTGAGAACAGCCCCGGATGGTCAGCACAGAGCACAGTGAGCTCCGTCACGCCGCGTTCCGGAATTGGATAAGCCTCGACCGTGACCGGTGAGCGATATCGGTCCGAATCGTGGATCATGCGCGCATGGCGCATGTGGGTATCGGTGTCGAAACCGAGCCAGTAGCTGGGATATCCGAGAGCCAGAAAGTGCTCGATACTGCTTTCTGGCAGCAGTGAGCTCAGACCATCCCGGGCCAATTCACGAGCATGCGTGACGCGGCCGTCCTGCTCCGTTGCGGCCAGTCCGCCTTCCAGAACTTCTGCTACACGGGAAAACAGCTCACGTAGAAGCGTGGCTTTCCAGGCATTCCAGACTTTGGGGCTGACGGCGCGCATGTCAGCGATTGTCAGGAGGAGAAGGAGGCGCAGGCGTTCCGGAGACTGAATGGTGTCTGCGAGATCAAGGATCGTCCGGGGATCATCAATGTCTCTGGTGAATGCTGTCTGAGACAGCAGCAGATGATGCAAAACGAGCCACGAAACTGTCTCTGTCTCTTCAGGGTCCAGACCTAGTTGCGGGCAGATGGTGAGGGCCAGATCCGCCCCGAGCTCCGAATGATCGCCGCCACGGCCTTTGGCAATGTCATGGAGAAGGACCGCGACATACAGGGCCCGGCGTGAGCGCAGATCCTTGGCGAGCCCATAAGCCAGCGGGATCTCATCCGCCATATGACCCGCTTCGATCTGACCCATCATACGGACGGCCTCGATGATGTGCTCGTCCACCGTATAGATGTGATAGCTGTCGAACTGCATTTGGCCGACAACGCGTGACCAGTCCGGAAGCAGGCGACCGAGCAGGCCGGTTTCGTTCAGAATGGGAAGCCAGAACGGAACGGTCTTTGTCTCATCCGCACTCGGTTCACAGAGCAGATTAAGAAAGATCTGCGCTGTTTCCGGATCATCCCGCAGTTCAACGGCATGCCGTTCGTTGCGGATAAGCTGCTGAATGGCAAGTGGGTGCAGTTCCAGATCATGCCGGCGCGCGCAGTCCAGCATTCGGAACATGTCACGCGGGTTCTTCGCAAACGTGACCGGATCAACAGGGCAGAGACGTCCGGCAATACGTTCGAAGCCTTCTGGCCCCGGGAGTGCTTCCGGATGAGTGTCGCTGGCCTGATCCTGCAGGCGCATCAGCACGATCGGCTGAAGAACATGCGTCAGGCGCATGACGTCTCGTGCCGTCAGGAAGTAGTGTCGCATGAAGCGTTCGACACCGCGCTGACGTCCGTGCGTGGCATAGCCCATCCGGCCACCGATGACGGGCTGAACGTCAAAGGTGAGTCGCTCTTCCGCGCGGCCGGTGATGTAGTGAAGGTGCAGCCTGACCGTCCAGAAAAAATCCCACGCGCGCCGGGCGCGGTGGGTTTCACGGTTGGTCAGGAGGCCAAAGGAAATAAAGGATGGTGTCGGGACGGCTTCGGCAGGGGCTGTGCTCTGGTCTGGCGTTGTAATGGCGCAGCCAAGAGCGGCACGGCCCATCCAGTTCAGCGTTTGAAGATCACGGAGGCCGCCGCGGCCTTCCTTGATGTTCGGCTCAACCATGTAAGGGTTGTCGCCAAAGCGGCGATGGCGCAACTCACGCTCTTCAATCTTGCCACGGACGAAATCGCACAGCGTGTCGTTCTGGAGGTCTGCACCGAGGGCAGAGCGGAGATTACGGGCGAGGGTCCGATCACCATAAAGGGGGCGCAGGTCCAGAAGGGCCGTGCGGATGGTCAGATCTTCGGCCACGTCCTTGATGCAGGCACTGATGGAGCGCGTCGCATGACCGACTCGGAGGCCAAGATCCCAGAGGGCATAGAGAATGAACTCAATGCGTGTGGTCAGGGCTGAAGACGCATCTTCCGGAATAAGAAACAGAATGTCGATATCGCTGAAGGGGGCGAGAAGGCCCGCTCCATAGCCGCCGGTGGCACACAGACAGAGTGGCTCTTCGGAGGACGCATTGTCCTGCGCGGCAGAAAGATCAGCCAGCGCACAGACAACGCTGTCGGCCTGAGCCGCGAGCGCGCGTGCTGCATCAATCCCCGAGATCAGGCGCTTTTCGAACCTGATGCGGATATCTGCATGGCCATTGCCAAGATGACGACGAAGGATGGAGAGGACGTCATCTCGGGACGTCAGCCCCTGTGCGGCGGCAGTCTGAAGAGCTGTTTGCAGCGACGGGGTCATGGCTTTGCGGTCAGACAGGGTCGTATCCGTATCGTCAGCGAAAGGGGAGGGAAGACTTTCGCCCCAGAAACTAGCACTTTTCAAGTCCTGTCTCCTGTAGCGAGGCGTTTAAGATCATATAGCGCGGCTAGCGCCTCTCGGGGAGAGAGATCATCCGGATTGATGGTCGTAAGCGCATCGAGGGCCGGAGAGTGCAGAACCTGCGGCTCGGGGGCGTCTTCGGAAGCGTCCGCAACGGCTTCGAACAATGGCAGCGAAGAGCGGGCTTCAGCCTGTTCACGTTCGAATGTGCTGAGAAGCCGGGAGGCACGGTTCACCACCGATTGCGGAATCCCGGCCAGTTTGGCCACATGCAGACCCCAGCTCTTACGGGCTGAGCCAGGACGCACTTCATGCTGGAAAATGACTTCGCCGCGCCACTCTTTGACGGCCATAGTGTACGGAGCCAGACGCGGCAGAAACTCGGTCAGAGCACCCAGCTCATGGAAGTGCGTAGCGAAAATCGTGCGTGAGCCAAGCTGGGTATGGAGCGCTTCAAGCGTAGCCCAGGCAATGGAGAGGCCGTCCAGCGTTGCCGTTCCACGTCCAATTTCGTCGACGACGACAAGAGATTTGGGACCAGCCTGATTGAGGATGGCAGCGGTTTCAGTCATTTCCACCATGAAGGTGGAGCGGCCACGCGCCAGATCGTCTGCCCCGCCCACGCGGGAAAACAGTCGGTCCACAACACCAATTCGGGCGCTTTTCGCCGGAACCGGCAGCCCGGCCTGCGCCATGATCACGGCAAGCGCAGTCTGGCGGAGGAATGTGGATTTACCCGCCATATTCGGGCCGGTGAGGAGCATGGCGCGGTGTTCTGGGGGAAGAGCGCAGTCATTGGGAATGAAGCGTGCGTCCGCGCTACCGGTTTCTGTGAGCGCGGCTTCGACAACGGGATGTCGGCAAGCGACCAACTCGAAATCGGTATCGTCCGTGACAGTTGGGCGGCACCACGAGCCTCCCTCTGCCAGAATTGCGCAGGATCGTAAGACGTCTGTCAGGGCAAGATATTCTGCGACTTCGTCCAGCGCGGGGGTTTCGAGGATGCGGGTGCAGAGCGCTGTGAAAAGGCGGCGTTCCAGCGTGCTAGCTTTGTCTGCAGCTTCGAGAATGGCGCGGTCCAGCGCAGCGAGTTCTTCGGTGGAGAAGCGTGCGAGGCTGGCTGTGCCTTGTCGGAAAGAAAGCTCAGGTCGTTCTTTCAGCTTCGCCCCGGCGGCAACAGGGACCTCTATGACATAACCCAGCTGGGCATGATGGCGGATCTTGAGATTGCCGATCCCGTACTCTTCGGAGAGGCGCCCCTGAAGCGCAGCGACGATCCGTCGACTTTCATCCCGAAGTGTCCGGTATCGATCCAGCTCAGCATCAAATCCGACAGCGATGAAACCACCGTCCTCGATGCGTGCAGGCAATTCTTCCGCAAGGGCAGCTTTCAGCGTGTCCAACAGGGCATCGGCGCGGCCATAAAGGCCAGCCGTCAGCGTGCGGATCAGAGATGGTGTGCTCTTGTCACAGGCCGGCTGGAAAAGGGCTGTCAGGTCGTCAGCGGCAATCAGAGTATCGCGAATGGATGCGAGATCGCGCGGTTGGCCACGTCCTGCCGACAGGCGCCCAAGGGCGCGAGCCGGATCTGGTGTGCGTTTAAGAATATCGCCCAATGCGGCTGTAAAACCCGGAACGGATTGAAGCCACAGCCATGCGTTCTGACGCTCGGTGATGGTGATGGCGTCAGTGAGTGGAGAGGAAATCCACTGAGAGAGCAGGCGGGAGCCTGCTGCTGTGACAGTGCGGGAGATCACACCGAACAGGCTGTATTTCGTCTCCCCATCACGGGTACGCAGAATATCGAGGCTGGCGCGGGTTGCTGGGTCGATCCCGAGCACGCCGCTGATGCCCTGCGGCATCGGGCGCGAGAGTCTGGGAAGTGCTCCGGCCTGACTGCGCTGAACATAGTGAAGTGCCATGGCGCAGGCGATGGCCTGCTCGTCCGGGAAGTCTCCGAGCGCATCAATCTGTGCCACCCCATAGGCACGGGAAATCAGAGTGCGGGCGCTATCCAGAGACGGCGGAACAGCGACTGGTGCAAGCCGGCTGGCGTGGTCTGCCGGGATGAGCTCTGGATCGGAAAGAACTTCCGCGGCGTCCAGACGGGCCATCAACTCTGGAAGGGCGACTTCAGGGACGGACGTTGTCTCGAACGCGCCGGTAGAAATATCGATCCAGGCTGCGCCAATCATTTTGGAGCGGCGGTCTCCGGAGCGGGCAATAGCCAGAAGTAGATTGGCGCGCCCAGCTTCGAGCAGTTCGTCTTCCGTCAGAGTGCCCGGAGTGACGACACGGACGATCGCACGGGGAAGCGGGCCTTTCTGGCCTTTCTGAGGGGCCTGCGTTTGCTCAGCAACGGCGACGCGAAAGCCTCGGCGGATCAGACGAGACAGATAGGCCGGTGCCGCGGCAACCGGAACGCCGCACATGGGAATCGGCTCGCCGTTATGATTGCCCCGTGCTGTCAGTGCGATATCGAGTGCCATCGCGGCGGCTTGGGCATCTGCGAAGAATAGCTCGTAGAAATCACCCATTCGGAAAAACAGAAGAGCATCTGGCTCCTGATGCTTGAGCGCGAACCATTGCGCCATGGAAGGCGTAGCATTGGCGGCAGAAGGCAGGGGCATGAACGTGCCGATGGGTCCGGTCTCCGGTGGTGAGATATGAGGAGGGGAGGGGAAACTACCGTGTCCCTGCCGGTGTGTGAACCGGCAGGATCAGTGTCTTAGCGTGTGCGTCTTCTGGCGATGCGCGTTTGCAACGCTGCGAGCACGTCACTGAGTTTCAGAACCTTCAGGGCGTCGAGAGAAATGGCGTAGACCACGCCCCCGAACACGATTAGTGCGCCCAGCATGCTCAGGCGCCAGATTCCGTGCCAGTTCGGCAGGTTGGGAGCGGCGAACTTCTGCGCTGCGGCTACCCAGAGGGCCATCATGAGAGAGGCGCCAATTATCCGGGCTGAGCGGCTTTTCAGCCGTGGGTCAGGCTGGAAAATGCCACGGCGATGCAGCAGCACGGCCAAAATGGCGACGTTCACGACCGCTGCAATCGTGCTGGCCAAGGGAGGGCCCACATGAGCCAGTGGCTTGTAGAGCGCCAGATTGAGCGCCAGATTCAATCCAAGGGTAAAGAAACCAATTCGGACCGGAGTGCTGGTATCCCCTTCCGCGAAAAAGCCGGGCGAAAAGACCTTGATGAGTACAAATGCTGGAAGCCCGAGGGCGTAGGCCCGGAGGGACTGGGCGGACTTCAGCGCATCTGCGACCGTGAAGTGACCGTAGCTGAACAGGCCAGCCATGATTGAGGGAGCCAGTGCAATCAGGCCCATCGTTGCGGGAAGCGTCAAAAGAAGGGCGTAATCGAGGGCCCGGTTCAGGCTGGCATGTACGGAAGCGCGGTCGTTGTTGGCCACGTGTCGCGTGAGAAGCGGCAAGAGGGTTGTACCTGCCGCCGCACCAAGAACGCCAAGAGGGAGCTGGTTGATCCGGTCCGCGAAGTACAGAATCGACGGGGAGCCAACGGGCAGTCTGGTGGCAATGATCGTGTCCACCATCAGGTTCATCTGTGTGACACCCGATCCGACGAGACCCGGCCCCATCCGTCGCATCAGACCACGGATATCTTTTGAAAAGCTGGGGCGGACGAGATGCGGCGCGACACCGGCCCGATGAGCGGCCCAGTAGAGGGCACCCAGCTGGACGATGCCCGAAATAACGACACCCCATGCACTGGTCAGGGCAACACTGTGCCAGACATAGGCCCCCAGAAAGATCGCTGCGATGCCGATGATGTTGAAACTCAGATAGGCAGCGGATGCAGCGCTGAATTTCCCCAGACCATTCAGCACGCCGGAAACCAGAGCCGCCGCACAGATCATGACCATGTAGGGGAAAGTGATCTGTGTCAGCGTCAGGGCCATCTCAAAACGCTCGCCCTGAAAACCGGGGGCAAGAATCGAGATGATGAGGGGCATGCACAGTTCACAGATGATCGTCAGGATCACCAGCCATGCCACCAGAGCGGACAGGGCCTGCCCCGCAAAACGCAGGGCCGCGGTGCGTCCCTCAGTCTCATACTTGGCGGTGAACATCGGCACGAAGGCTGCGTTGAACGCGCCTTCTCCGAACAGTCGCCGGAACATGTTCGGCAGGCGCAGGGACACCAGATAGGCGTCCTGTGCAGGGCCGGCTCCAAGGAAGGCAGCAAGAAGCTGGTCACGAATCAGGCCCAGAACACGCGAAAGCATGGTCCAGCTGCCAACTGTCAGGAAATTGCGAAGCATTTCCTGTCTCTAGCGTATCCCGCTGACGGGTAACATATCCTCCTGAAGCCAGAAGGAACGATTTTTAGCGAAGAACAGTCTCGCGCGCGTAAAGTTTTTCCGAAGGACGCGTCATGGAAGGGCGAACGGCAGCCAGACCGATACAAAGCAGAACGATTTCCAGCGTCAGCATGACGCTCGCCCAGAAGATGCCGGGCAGGCCCAGAAAGCTCGTGACGTGATGTGCGACAGAAGGCGTGAAGGCGCCAAGGGCAGCAACGACCAGAAGCGGCAGAATGGGCCGAAGGAGAGACGCTGTCATGAGAAGTCTCCTGTCATATTCCTGTCATGAGGCTCGCGTTTTTTGATACGCTGCGTCAAGGAAAAAGAGGAAACTCTCGATCCCGTCTGCGTGTTATTTTGTATCATGGTCAAAACCGCATTTTCCTCATCTCCATCAGACACCGCAGAACTCTTACGAAGGCTGGAGCGGCTCAAGCGTCTGGCCTGGGTTCTGAACTCGGCTGTCCGAATCCCCGGGCTTCGCTTGAGAGCGGGTGTTGATACGGTCTTGGGGCTCATTCCCGGAGGAGGGCTGGCTCTTGGAACGCTCCTGTCCCTCTATATTGTCTGGGAAGGCCACCGGATGGGTGTGGGAGCAGCAACCGTGCGCAAGATGCTGCTTAATGTCGGCATTGAAGCGGTAGTTGGTGTTGTTCCGCTAATGGGGGATCTGTTCGATACCGTGTTCAAGGCTGACATGCGCAATGTCCGCCTGATTGAAGAGGCGCTGTCCCGGTCGGAAACCGGGGCACCATATAATTCAGTGATCGAGAAGAATCCGGCGGACGGCCTCTTCTACCCGTCCGGGCGTCGGTTTTGAAAGCGGTGTGAACCACCGCACGAGATGCCCTTCGCGGTTCACGAGGTACTTATAAAAATTCCAGCGTGGGCGAGATAAAAATCCGCCTTCTTGCCCCAACCATTTGAAGAGCGGGATGGCATCTGGCCCTTTGACATGGGCTCTGGCCGCCATAGGGAATGAGACCCCGTAATTGCGGTGGCAGAATGTCTTGATCTCTTCTGCCGAGCCAGGCTCCTGCTCGCCAAAATCATTCGAAGGTACGCCGAGAACGGTCATGCCATCCGGGTAGTCGCGCCCATAGAGGGACCACAGATGCTGCAAGCCTTCATACTGGGGGGTAAAGCCGCATTTTGAGGCCGTGTTGACGATCAGGAGTGGCCGACCACGGAACTGGGAAAGATCGATCGTTTCCCCAGAGAGCCCGGGCAGGTGGAAATCATAGGCGCAGGTCATGGTTTCTCCCCCTCATTTTCATCTACTGTAATATCATACTGCTAAAGAGGCGAGAGCGGGGCTGGACATGGCGCTGTCATGCAGACAGGTTGTGCAACCGTTCTGTTTTTGAAAGGGAGCTTGCCTTCGTGATCCTGCGCGTCCTGATCGGCATGGCCGGTCTTCTCTGTCTTGGCGCGTTATTTTCCACGAATTGGCGGGCGATCGACTGGAAACTGGTTGCGCGTGCCTTAGCCCTTCAGGTGGCTATCGCAGCCGTAATTCTCTGGATTCCCGCCGGGGCACATGGGCTCCACATGATTTCCGGCGCCGTGACGAAGGTCCTGTCTTATGGGGATCAGGGAAGTGCCTTCCTTTTCGGTGGTCTTGTAGGGCCGAAAATGGACACGGTTTTCGGGGACGGAGGATTTATCTTCGCCCTCAAGGTTCTGCCTGAAATCGTGTATGTCGCAGCGCTTCTGGGGCTGATGCAGCACTGGGGTGTGCTTCAGTTCCTGTCGCGCATCATCGGTGGCGCTCTCGCGAAAATTCTTGGCACCACGCAGTTGGAATCTTTTTCAGCCGTGCTGACCATTTTCCTTGGTCAGAGTGAAATGCCGATTGCGCTCCAGACCTGCTTGGCCGGTCTCTCTATTGGAGAGCTAGCGACGGTTCTGTGCAGCGGGACGTCATCCATCGCAGGCTCGGTTCTGGCAGGTTATGCGTCGCTAGGGGTTCCGATGGAGAACCTACTCGCTGCATCTGCAATGGCCATTCCGGGCGGCCTGCTGTTTTCACGTGTTCTGTTCCCCGGCCCGAGGCATGTCAGCACGGAAATTGCAGGGGCCGATCATGGCCATCACAGCATGTTTGAGGCTTTGGCCGAAGGTGCCATGAATGGTGCCAAGATCGCGGTTGCAGTCGGGGCGGTTCTGATCGCCTTTGTTGGCATTATTGCCCTGACAGATGGTCTTCTGGCGATGGTCGGGCTGTCTCTCGCGCAAATCCTCGGTTACGTTTTTGCGCCCTTCGCGTGGCTTATCGGCGTGCCGTGGTCTGAGTGTGTGGTGGCGGGTGGATTGCTCGGCCAGAAAATCGCATTCAACGAGTTCGTCGCCTACGTAAATCTTTCTCCCATGATTCACGCGCATGTCCTATCGCACCGAACCATCACGATCCTGTCTTTCGCACTGTGTGGATTTGCGAATATTTCTACCATCGGCATTTTGATTGGTGCGTTTGGGAGTGCGGAGCCGCGCAGGCGGACGGATGTTTCGAAGCTGGCGGTTCGTGCCGTGGCGGCCGGTACACTTTCCAACGCCATGAGCGCTGTGATCGCCGGGCTGTTCGTCTGAAAAGCCGATTATTCCAGCGTCGGAGGTCGGTCCAGCAGCAGCGTTCTGGCTTCTTCCAGTGTAAGTTTTTCTGAAAGCAGATGGGTGATCGTCTCAAGGATCGGGACGTGCACGCCCATCTTGTGAGCGAGAGCCACGAGCGCTGGCGCCGTCAAAACGCCCTCAGCAACCGTTGTACGGGAAGCGAGGATTTCTGACAGGGGGCGACCCTCTCCGAGCTCGATACCGAGACTGTAGTTCCGTGAGCCCCGCCCGGTACAGGTCAGGATCAGGTCTCCAACGCCAGATAGGCCCGCCAGAGTGGCAGCACGTCCGCCCAACGCTTCGGCCAGGCGCGCAATCTCTGCGACAGCCCGGGTGATAAGGGCCGCCCGGCCATTTTCGCCCAGGCCTGCTCCGATCACGATACCCGCGCCGATCGCCACAACGTTTTTTGCTGATCCGGCAAGCTGCACACCAGCAATGTCGTCACTGGCATAGAGGCGAAACGATGACGAGTTGAGGATACTGGTGAGATGTTTTGCCAGCGTCAGATCCGTGCTGGCCAACGTCGCTGCTGCCGGAAGGCCTTTTGCAATTTCAATGGCGAAGTTTGGCCCGGAAAGAACGGCAGTTGGCCGATCAGGCATCGTTTCGGCGAGTACGGTAAGCGGCAGAAGCGAGGTCGCCTGTTCCAGGCCCTTACAGCACGTCACGACCGGCACACCTGGAGCGAGAACACCTTCCAGTGCGACGGATACGGAGCGGGCAGTCTGAACAGGCACAACCAGAAGCACAACGTCCGCATGTGTTGGGAAAACGCCTGTAACGGTGACCGCGTCAGGAAGCTGGATCCCGGGCAAGCGAGGAAGCTCCCGGACGCCAGCAGGAACTGGAGTTCGCATCCAGAGTGTAACGCGTGCTCCAGTACGAGCCGCGGCACATGCGAGAGCCGTTCCCCAGGCGCCTGCGCCGATGACTGCGATATGGCGCCCGTTCATGTTCATTCCTCTACCAGACGTTCGATATGCACCTGCATGTCGTCTTCCGGGTTATCCGTCGCAAGCCCCTGCTTCAACGCATTCAGGACACGAGCGGCATCCTCTTCAAATCCGAAAGGAGCATTCACGACCAGCATTCCGCATCCATTCAGGCGAGACGGGTCCAACGCCGGGCGCAGAAGAAATTCACACGCAAGAATATCGCGAATGCCTGCATCCTTCAGGGTGTTGTAAAATGCCCGAACCGGGGTGCGGTGCTTGATGGGATACCAAACCGCGACAATGCCTGCGCGAAAGCGATTGCGGATCAGCGAGATCGCCTCAGCACATTGCGTAAAGTCGTCCAGCTTCTCAAATGGCGGATCAATCAGAACCAGACCACGCTTCAGATCTTTCGGGGGGAGAAGCGCGCGCAGAGCTTCGTAACCGTTGCGATGATGAATGGAGACCTGCGGATCATCACGGAAAAGGCGACGTAACGGGCGAACATCTTCAGGGTGAAGTTCGCAGGCCACAAGCTGGTCCTGGGGGCGCAGCGCGTGGCGAGCGAGGGCCGGTGATCCCGGATAAAGACCGAGATCGCGCACGGCGGACAGATAATCCTGAAGAGCGGGATCTTCCGAGTCCAGAAGTTGGCCGATCCCGCTTTTCCATTCGCCGGTTTTCTGGGCTTCCTCAGAAGACAGGTCATACTGTCCGCAGCCTGCATGTGTATCGAGAACACAAAATCCCGCAGGTTTGCGCGCGAGGGACTTCAGAAGCACCAGAAGGATCGCGTGTTTCATGCAATCCGCAAAATTTCCGGCGTGGTAGGCGTGTCTGTAGTTCACGGGAGACAGGTTCCGGCTATGGAATCAGGAAGGGCTATGAGCGGGATGACGTTCCGCAAGAGGCCAGCGGGGACGGGCTGCGACATCTATTTCGTTGGGATGCTCACCCGCATGTAGGCGCTCAAGGGCTGCCCAGCCGATCATGACAGCGTTATCCGTGCAGAGGCGAAGCGGAGGAGCGATAAATGGGATACCGTGGCGCTCTGCGACAGTCTCCAGCGTACCGCGAAGGGGCCGGTTCGCAGCCACACCGCCTGCGACGACGAGTGCTGTCGTGTGAGGTGCCATTGCAATTGCATGTTCCGCACGGTCTGCCATGACATCTGCCACAGCCTGCTGAAAAGATGCGGCAACGTCGGCAGCAAACTGGCGCGGAAGAGCGCCTGATCCCAAGGGCTCGATCAGGCGGCTGACGGCTGTTTTCAGGCCAGAAAAAGAAAAATCGCAGCCGTCGCGCCCTTTAAGCGGGCGGGGAAGTGCAAAAGCATCAGCGTGGCCTTCCTGTGCCAGTTTTTCAAGAGCAGGCCCTCCCGGCCAGCCAAGACCAAGCATTTTGGCAACTTTGTCGAAGGCCTCGCCGGCGGCGTCATCAATGGTGCCCCCAAGGCGCACGTACTGGCCTGTCTGTTCCACGGAAATGCACTGGCAGTGACCGCCTGAGACCAGCATCGTCAAGAAGGGAAACTGAAGACCGGCCTCAAGAGACGGCAGGCGAGCCGTCAGGACGTGCCCTTCGATGTGATTGACCGCGATGAAAGGTCGCCCCAGTGCGAGAGCCAGCCCTTTTGCATAGGAACTGCCCACAATCAGCCCACCAATCAGGCCTGGGCCAGTCGTTCCTGCGAAGGTATCAATGTCCTGCAAAGTGAGGGAGGCCTTGTTGAGCACGGACTGGACAAGAGCAGGCAGGGCATCAAGATGAGCTCGTGCTGCAATTTCCGGTACGACACCACCAAGAATGGCGTGATCGTTCTGGGAAAGAACACCCTCAGCGAGAATGGTGCCATCATAGGCCAGAATAGCGCAGGCGGTATCGTCGCAGGACGTTTCGATCGCCAGAAGGGGGCGGGATGCAGCAGGGTCAGACATGGCATGCATTATGACCGAGTCTCTCATATCATGACAGCCCCGCCTGAATGGGCTACAGGTGCGGTCCATGAATGCTTCCGTCCTGTCTTCCGACGCCCTTCAAAAGGTCGCGGCGGAAGCCGTCCGCCGATCTCATGCCGCCAGCCCGTCCGGCCAGCGCAAACTCCCACTTAGAGTGGGCTCGCGCGCGTCACCGCTGGCGCTGTGGCAAACGCGGACGTTCCTGACACGTCTGACCCGTTTTTGTCCGGTCCTGCGTGACATGGGAGCATTCCAGGAACATCAGATCAGCACTGAAGGTGATCGTAACCTCAGCCAGCGTCTGGCGGAAATTGGTGGCAAGGGCCTGTTTGCCAAGGAAATCCACGAAGCTCTTGTAGCGGGCCGGATCGACTTTGCAGTTCATAGCCTCAAGGATCTCGAAACCAATCTTCCTCCCGGCCTTGTCCTTGCGTGCACGCTGAAGCGTGAAGACGCCCGTGATGCCATTATCCTGCGTGACCGGTCCACCAAAGTTGACCCAGCTGATCCGTATGCCTCTCTGCCAGAGGGTGCCTTGATCGGTTGTGCGTCCGTCCGTCGACAGGCGCAGATGCTGAGCCGTCGCCCGGATCTCCGATTTGGGCTGCTGCGCGGCAACGTTCAGACGCGTCTCGACAAGTTGCAGGCGGGGGCTTGTGATGCCACGCTTCTAGCCCTTGCGGGACTACGGCGTCTCGGGATGGAAGACCGTGTTGATATCGTTCTTGAGCCAGACCAGATGCTGCCAGCCGCAGGGCAGGGTATCGTTGGCGTAACGGTGCGCGAGAGTGACACGGAGCTGCGTGAGCTTCTGTCTGCCATCGAAGACCCGGAAGCCCGGGCTGTTTCAACTGCTGAGCGTGCTTTGCTGGCCGAGCTTGACGGGTCCTGCCGAACGCCAATTGGCGGATATGCCAGAATTGAGGCTGGCGTACTGAAGCTGACAGGTATGGTTGCGAGCGAAGACGGAACGTTCCTGATCCGCCGTGAAATCACTGGTGCGCCACTTGAGGCCGCCAGGATGGGAACGGAACTGGCAGACGAGCTGCGCCGCAATACGCCTGCTGCAATTTTTGCCGAGATGACACGCGCCTGATCATGGCGCGGCGCGCTGTTCTGGTCACGCGTCCTGAGCCGGGTCTGGCCTCTACCTCGGAGGCCCTTCGGCGTCAGGGTTGGGAGGCGATTGCCTGCCCGATGCTGGAAATTCAGACCTACGAACCCATAGCCGTGACTGACTGCGTAGCTGTAGCCCTGACAAGCGCCAATGCGCTGGCCGCTCTCAAAAATTGGCCGCGAGACCGTTTGATGGTCACGGTAGGAGCAAAAACGGCTGAACATGCTCGCACTATGGGCTTTTCCAATGTTCATGCCGCAGATGGCGACGCTGAAGCCCTTTTGGAGTTCTGCCGTCGTCATAACCTGACGGGACAGTCCCTTATGCTGGCATGTGGCAAGGGTTACGGCCTCGATCTGGCAGTGGCGTTGGGGGCCAGGCGCATCGACGTATACGCAGTGACGAAGAGGCAAGCTCTTACGGATGTTGCGCGAGACGCTTTGTTGAGCGACCGTGTCGAAGGGGTTGTTCTTTATTCCGGAAAAACGGCTGAAGCCTTCATGGAGGCTTTGGGTGCGCCGGAGCGAAATGCTCTGTCCGGTGTGAGAGCGCTCTGTCTGTCAGAGGCCATCGCTGCACGCCTGACCGAAAAGGACTGGCGTGCAGTGGAGTGGCCCGATCCACTGGAACGGCTCGGGCCTTTCGTCACCTGAAGGATCAGGCTTCGCCAGCTGGCTCCGGGAACTGCTGGGCGCGCTTGGCCTGCCACAGAGCAACGAAGTCGATCGGCTGCAGAACCACCGGCGGGAAGCCACCGTCACGGGTGACGTCGCTGATGATGGAACGCACATACGGGAAGATCAGGCGCGGCACTTCAACCAGCAGGATCGGCTCGACGAGTTCCTGCGGAGCGTTGCCGAGAGTCACGATGGCAGCATAGGTCAGCTCGGCAATGAACACCGTGCGGCCAGCCTTGCCACCTTCTTCTGCTGCGGGTTCAGCAGCTTCGGCGCGGACGGCCAGGGCAACTTCATAAACCGGCTGCTCTTCTTCCAGGCGATTTGCCTGAACATCGATGTTCACGGAGATCTGCGGTGCAGCGCGCAGGGTAGCGAAAATGGAAGCGCCAGCCGGGACTTCAAAGGACAGGTCCTTCGTGTACTGCAGATTGACGGCAAGCGGCATCTGCGGCGGAGCGCCTTCCATGTTCTGTGCAGTGTTGTCGGTGGTATTCTCGGACATGTACGGTCTCCGGATCCGCGAGGCGGATAGCGATGGAACGATTGCGATACAGTGGCGGTAGCATGATGTGTCATGCGCGCCAAGACGGGGTTCCTGCATGCGGAAGGTTGAGATTGGTCCGCTGTCGCCCTATCTGTAAGACAACGGAAATTCCAACGATCTGTGTGAAACATAATCTTCATGTCTTCTGACGACATTCATCTTCCCTCCGCTCTGATGGGCCATTCCGGCCACGCGTTCCCATGGGACATAGTGGTGCTGGCAATTCTGGCGATTGCCTTGGGCTTTCGCCTGTACCGCGTGCTGGGGCGTCGCATTGGCATGCAGGGTGTGCGTCAGGAGCGTCCGCCGGTTTTCGCCGCCGGTGGGCAGGCTTCCGCGCGTCCGACGCCTCCACCGCTGCCTGGTGCAAGCCAGCGGGGTGAGGAAACTGTCGTGGCGCAGGTCGAATACGACATTCCCGCTCCGGCAACCCGGGTGGGCAGCGTACTGGGTCGTATGACCCAGCTTGATGCGGGTTTTACGCCTCAGGCTTTTCTCAAGGATGCTGAAAACACGTTCCGCCAGATTGTTCCGGCTTTCGCTGCAGGGGACCGCGCGGCTCTGTCAGGTCTGATGACCCCGGAGACTGAAGACGCCTTTCTCTCCGCGATCAACGCGCGTGCTGAAGCCGGCGAAACACAGCGCAGCGATCTGCGCGGTATCGAAAGCATGGCCATTCTGGATGCGATGCTTCCCATCGACGATGGGGCTGCCCAGATCGGTCGAATCGAAGTTCAAATTGTGTCCCGTCAGGTTAATATGCTGACGGATCGCAACGGAGACCCTGTACAGGGCACGGATGCCGTGACGGAATTCCATGATCTCTGGCTGTTTGAACGTCAGTTCGGGACGTCGGACGCGCGGTGGCGTCTTGCGGCATCGCGCCCAGCCTGAAAATAGTTCGTCCATTATGAAAAAGCTGCTGAGTCTGGCTGCCCTGGCCATGTTGGCCGGGTGCACCACGTCGAATGAACCGTCATCTTCTGTTTCATTGACGCCTGTAGGCTTCGATGCACTCGCGGGGTGGGATCGGGAGGATTTCGCTTCGCTCCTGCCTGTTCTGCGGCAAGAGTGCCGTCGGCTGACGCAATTGCCGCCTGAAACGCCTCTCGGGGGGGCTGAGACCCTTCCGTATGGTCGCCAGGTTGGAGACTGGTCTGGTGCGTGCGCTGGACTGGAGAGTGCTGCGGATGCCAAATCTTACCTGCAGACATGGTTCCAGCCCTACGAGACCGATACCAAAGCGTTTTACACCGGGTATTTTGAACCCCAGATTGAGGCATCTCTGACGCACGAGGGGCCATATCAGACGCCTCTGTATGGGCGCCCGACAGATCTGGTTCGTGCCAAAGCAACCAACGGTCAGATGGTCACGGGACGTTGGGAGAATGGTCAGTTCAAGCCATATTACGATCGTGCCCAGATTGACGGTGGTGCTCTGGCGGGGCGCGGGTTGGAAATCGCATGGCTAAAAAGCCCTGTGGACCTGTTTTTTCTGCAAATTCAGGGCTCCGGTCGCCTGATCCTGCCAGACGGATCGCAGATCCGGGCTGGTTATGACGGCAAGAATGGCCAGCCTTATGTGCCGCTTGGGCGTGTGCTGGTTCAGGATAACGAGTTGGCTCCCTCTGCTGTCAGTATGGAAAGCATCCGTGCATGGCTGGAGGCGCATCCGGATCGCATGATGACGATGATGGAGCGTAACCCGAATTACGTTTTCTTCCGCAAAGATACGGGAAGTCTGGCACAGGGCGCGACAGGAGCATTCGGTGTGCCGCTGACTGCTGGGCGATCCGTTGCGATTGACCGATCGATCGTCCCGTTTGCGACCCCGCTCTGGGTTGAGACAAAGCTTCCGGATGCAAAGGGCCAGCCAGCGCCTTGGCAGCACCTCGTGTTCGCTCAGGATATCGGAACCGATATCAAGGGGGCGGGACGTGCCGATCTTTTCACCGGATGGGGTGCTTTTGCCCAGTATGTTGCCGGCAATCTGCATGAAAATGGCCGAATGGTCATTCTGTTGCCGCGTCCTCCAGCGGATTCGCCCACCCCATGATCCGGAGCCGCCGGGAAACACTCGGCGCCCATACGCTGATCCGGGGAGACTGCACCACAGTTCTGCGGCGCATGTCGTCGCAGACGGTGGATGTCGTGGTGACGTCTCCTCCCTATAATCTCGGGATCGAATATCGGACCTACCAGGACCAGTTGCCGGAAGATGCCTATCTGGACTGGATGGAAGACGTCTGCGCCAGTGTGAAACGGATCATGAAGGACGATGGATCGTTCTTTCTGAATATTGCTGGATCATCTTCACAGCCCTGGCTGCCGTTCGAACTGATGTCCCGGTTGCGGAAGCTTTTTGTGCTTCAGAACCATATCACCTGGATCAAGTCGATTTCGGTGGGTGAAATTACTTATGGGCATTTCAAGCCGCTGAATTCACCCCGCTTTGTTAACCGTAATCACGAGCATATTTTCCATCTGACGAAAAAGGGGGACGTCAAAGTTGCCCGGTTGGATGCTGGCGTTCCATTTACGGACAAGAGCAATATCTCGCGCCGACAGCATGAGATGGATCGTCGATGCCGTGGGGACACGTGGTTCATTCCCTATGAGACCGTGCGAAGCCGAAAAGAAAAATTCAGCCATCCCGGGACGTTTCCAATCGCGTTGCCGGAAGCCTGTCTGCGGTTGCATGGCGCCAAGCCAGGCGGGGTGTTGCTGGACCCGTTCATGGGGGTAGGGACCAGCCTGATTGCGGCGGAACGCAAGGGGTTGTCCGGCATTGGCGTGGAAAAAGACACACGTTACGTCAACATTGCCCGTAAGCGCCTCAGGGCTGCGATTGGGACCCGGGAGGAAGACTGGGAAGACGAATGATCGGTCAGACCTGTAGGTCTGACAGGATCAATCGTTTTGACTTCTTGTGTTACAATCTCCAAACCTCACATTCTCGTGACAGTGAGGAGATTTGCGGTGCGTCGCAGCACAATTACCAAAGGAATTGCCGGTCTGGTGGCACTGGGCGTTGTCGCCTGGGGCGGAACAGTCACCTATCTTGAGCATTTCGATCATGCTGGTGCGCCGCAGCTTCCCGCGAGCAGCCCCACACGGCATGACCCTATCGCCATGACAGCGTTTGCAGCGTTTCAGGAAGTCCGTTGTGACTACTGCCACACGCGCAATGCTGATCTGCCATTCTACTTCAAACTCCCGCTCGCCAATCAGATTATGAGCCGTGATCTGGAGCAGGGGCAGCGTCATTTTGAGTTTGCGCCGATCATTGAAGCGTTCCAGCAGGGCAAGCCGCCATCGGTCGAACAGCTTTCCCGTATTGAGGAAGTGATTGTTCAGAACCGTATGCCACCTGCGGCTTACCTGACGATGCACCCCCATGCTCATCTGGACGAGAAACAGCGTGCGGACATTCTGAAGTGGGTACGTGATCAGCGTGAGCGCTATTACGCCAGCTCTGATGTGGCGCCAGGATTCCGTGGCGAAGTCCTTCAGCCGATCCCGGAAACAATTGCCGTAGACTGGAAAAAGGCTGAACTGGGCCGGACCCTGTTCTTCGATAAGCAGCTTTCAGGCAATGGCCAGCTCAACTGTGCAAGCTGCCATGGCCTGAACAAGGGCGGTGTGGATAATCAGACCACGGCGACCGGCATTAATGGTCAGACCGGCCCGATTAACGTACCGACGGTTTACAATTCCGTCTTCAATATCGGTCAGTTCTGGAACGGTCGTGCCAAGGATCTGGCTGAGCAGGCTGCAGGCCCAGTGATGAACCCGCTGGAAATGGGATCTCATGACTGGGCATCCGTTGCCGATCGTGTGCGTGCTGAGCCTGGATATGCTGATCAGTTCACGGCCATCTATGGTTCGGACGATATCACCAAGAACACGGTGACGGACGCGATCGCCGAATATGAAAAAACACTGATCACCCCAGACAGCCGCTTTGACCTGTACCTGAAGGGCAAGGCAGACGCGATTACGGCTCAGGAAAAGCGTGGCTATGAACGCTTCAAGGCAATTGGCTGCTCGGGCTGCCATAGCGGTGTTGCGGTCGGTGGAGACGCTTACGAAATTCTGGGTCTGGAAGGGCCGTATTTCGAAGATCGTCACACCAAGCTGACGGCTGTGGATGACGGTCGCTTTGCCTTCACGAACAATCCGTCTGATCGTGAGCGCTTCAAGGTCCCCAACCTGCGAAACGTTGAGCTGACAGGCCCGTGGTTCCATGATGGATCAGCAAAGACGCTGGACGCTGCGGTTCGTGCCATGGCCCGTTATGAGACGCCGGATCATGACATCACAGAACAGGATGTTACGGACATTGTGGCCTTCCTGAAAACTCTGACAGGAAAGTATCAGGGCATTCCGCTCAAGGATGTTCCGGCAGATGCTCCTCTTCGGGGCGCGCAAGCCAACTGAATGTTCCAGTGACGTCAGCGAGCGGCTCCGAAGAAATTCGGGGCCGTTTCTGATTCTGGATTATTCTTCCTGTAATTTACGATCTGCCGCCTGATCAATTTCATTTCTCTCTTCCTGCGTCAGAAGACCGCGTTCAAGCTCCTGCGTTGCACGCGCTTTCGCATTTCTTGCCCGGGCCTTTGTGTCGATGGGGTAGGCCCTTTTCTCAGGAAGGCCGAAGTCATCGTCAGGTAGGCTGTCTCGCTCTTCTTTGGTCAGTTTGCTCATGGTCTGTCTCCTTTATGAGAAGACTTGGGAACGCTGCTGACGGTTCTACAAGGCGCAGCTCAGACAAAAAAATGGTCTCTTCCCGAATTGATTGTTCGCCTGAAATGTTCGGATCTCTGTGAGGGAGCAGTGCCACCGTGGCCAGTCATAGAGTTGTAGGATCGAACGTTTTGAAGAAGAGCCTGATGCCAAAATTGCGAGAGGCCTGAAATTACGTCTTTTCCATTGTTCGATCGGCATGGAAACAGTTACACGCAGTGCAGGTTATTTGCGGGATGCAAGACTGAATCAGGTCAGGTGGGGTCTTTGGTGGCAAAACGGGTTCTGAAAGAGGAGGAGGAAAGCCTGTGGCGCATGGTCGTGCGCGACATCGTGCCGCTACATCCTTCCAGACCCAAGCCCAAACCCGTTCCTGCGCCAGTACCGAAAGTTGAAGCTGTAAAGCCTGCTCGGGTTCCGCTTGTGGCGCCTCCGCCTGCTGAACAGGATCTGTCGTTCCGTGCCTTGCTGGCACGTCCCGTTCTTCGTCGACACAGACCACAGGACCTTAGAGTGGGAGTCCGGTCACCGGGTCTGGATGATACGAGCTGGAAGCGCCTGTCTCGCGGGGAGCTCAAGGTCGATGCGAAGCTGGATCTGCATGGATATATTGTGCAGGAAGCATTCGAGCGCCTGCTGGACTTCATGCATCGTGCCAAGGCACGAAACTGGCGGTGCGTTGAAGTTGTCACAGGGCTAGGCAGTGGCGCCACGAGCGGACTGATCCGTCGGGAGCTGCCGCTCTGGCTCCAGAGAGCGGACATCCGGCCCATGGTGCTGGCCGTTGTCCACCCTCATGCTGCCAACCATGGCTCCGTCCGAATTTTGCTGCGGACAAAGCGTCGGTAAAAAGTCAGAGCGGCCGCGTTTCCTGGCCGATGCGCCAGCGCGGCGTATTCATGGCAATCCAGCGTCTTAGAGCAAGGATCGCGCCAATATCAGGCGTTGCCCTAGAGAGGAATGGCGCCGCATTGTCGCCTGCAGCCAGCATGAAATGGTGCTTTTCCGCCCAGTGGCGGACGGTAGGATCTACAGCTGCGTCCCAGCAGGCCTTTTTCCAGCTTTTTACCATGTCTGGTGGGGTGAGCATGGGAAGGGCAACGGTCAGGGCTGTGTAGGTGCTTGCGGAGACCGCCTGCCATGCACGGTATAGCGCTCCTTCCGGTGGCCGCCGCCGGGCCTCCTGATAGGCTTCCAGAAAATTGGGGATCGTGTCTGACCCGGTGTCTGACAGGTCGCCCGTATGATAGAGCGGTGCTGTGCCTGGCGGTAGTTTGGCTAGAATGGCCTCTACCGGGACATCAAGTGTATAGGGAAGCACCTGAACGGCATCGACCTGATTGTTCGCGAGCGCTTCCAGTGCATCTTCCGTCCGGCTGAAGCCGGACACTGGAATAGGGCGCAGACCCAGTAACGTCAGCCCTAGCAGCGCGTCGAGTTCGGTCCCTGTTGGGCGAGAGACAGCCAAGCGGACCGGATGATCGTGGAAAAACCCCTTCAGGCGACTGCGGAGCGTTTTGTGCAGTTCTGCACGCGCAATGACGACTGTTGTCGTGTGAGCCGTCAGAAGGGGGATCCACCGTGCGAAATCATAGTGGACGCGAGAGTCACCCGTTAGAGAGGCCAACAGGACACTTCCCGGTGCAATAAGGGCCGTGCTTCCGTCCGGGGCGCTGTTAGCGTCAAAAAGATTGGCAGCGCGTACTCCGTCCTGACCGATATCCGGAGTGATCTCTAGGGGGGCATCCAGTCCCAGCGTGCGGGAGATAACGCCCGCCGCGAGTTCCCCGAACTGTCCCTGGATGGACGCCAGTGTTCCACCAAGGAGCAGATGTGCGTCAGGCATGTCCGCAGCACGGGCCAGCAGAGAGGGCATGGCGCTTCCGGCACCGAGCACGGCCAGCCCTTTCAGGCAGTCACGGCGGGTCGGGGAACGGAGCATCACGGCCAGCGAACTTCTGGAGGCATGCTCATCAGGATCGATTCGGTGTTTCCGCCCGTCTTCAGGCCAAACAGCGTTCCACGATCATGAAGCAGATTGAATTCCACATAACGTCCGCGGCGGATCAGTTGAGCGTCACGGTCGGCGTCCGTCCATGGAGTAAATATGCGACGTCGAACAACAGCAGGGTAGGCGTCGTGGAAAGCCATGCCGATGTCTTTCGTAAAGGCGAAGTCACCTTCAAGGCTGCCGGTCGAGAACTGATCGTAGAAGATGCCACCCAGACCGCGGGGTTCGTCACGGTGATGCAGATGGAAGTAACGGTCACACCATTCCTTGAAACGCGGATAGTGTTCCGGATCATGTTTGTTGCAGGCCGCTTCGAACATCTTGTGAAAGTAGTCGGCGTCACTGCGGGCTTCGGCGCTGTCGGGGAACATCGGCGTAATGTCGCCACCGCCGCCGAACCAGCCCTTTGTCGTGATAATCATGCGCGTATTGAAATGCGCGGCACTGACATGCGGATTGCAGGGATGAGCAACGAGGGAAACGCCTGTCGCAAAGAAGCGCGGGTCTTCAGATGCACCCGGAATGTTCTTGCGGAATTCGGGAGAGAATTCACCCCACACCGTAGAGACGTTGACGCCAACCTTCTCGAAGACGCGTCCACGCATAACGGACATGACGCCGCCGCCGCCTTCCGGTCTGCTCCATGCCGTCCGAGTGAAGCGGCCGGCTTCCGTGCGGTCTCGCAGAACCTGCGAGCCACCCTCAACGGCTTCGTCTTCAAGTTGCTCGTAGGACGCGCAGATCCGGTCCCGGAGAGATTCAAACCAGGCCTTCGCCTCACGCTTCAGCGTATCATGAGGCACATCCGGGCGAACGAGTTCAGCAAAAACGGGGCTGATCTGGTCCATTTTTCTCTCCCCTACCATCCTAAGGACGAATTCTTGTTACGCGGAGTGTCCTAGCAAATTGCGCTCAAGACGAACAGTTGGCTGGCTGCATGTCTGCTGCCGTTCTGTGGCGCGATGATGGCAGAGAGCATCTTGCCGCTTTGTAAACACTTGTGTGATTTTTTTCGGACAAGAATTAGCGGAGGCTTGCGCCGATCTCGCGTCTCGTGTTCCTGAACGGTCCTCAAACATGTTCATCAGGGGCGGACTGAACAATCATGTCTTCGGAAACAGAAATTCAGCCGGTTATCGGCGTTATCGGTGGCTCCGGCCTCTATGATATTGACGGTCTGGAAAACAAGGAATGGCGCCGGGTTGAAACGCCCTGGGGCGAGACGTCTGACGAACTCCTTTTTGGAACGTTCGAGGGCGTAAAGTGTGTCTTCCTGCCGCGTCATGGTCGTGGGCATCCGATCCCGCCGTCACGTCTCAACTTTCGCGCAAACATTGATGCTCTCAAGCGCTCGGGCGTGACGGACATTTTGTCGCTCTCAGCCGTGGGTTCCTTGAAGGAAGAACTGCCGCCGGGCCGCTTCGTGCTCGTCGATCAGTTCATCGATCGCAGCTTCGCGCGCGAAAAAAGCTTCTTTGAGACGGGATGTGTGGCTCATGTCGGCATGGCGGACCCGGTGTCCGCTCGTCTGCTGGATGTGCTGGAAGCGGAGTCCCGCAAGCTCGATATTCCGGTGACGCGTGGTGGAACCTACATCGTCATGGAAGGGCCACAGTTCTCGACGCGTGCGGAGAGTGAGCTCTACCGGTCATGGGATTGTTCGGTTGTTGGCATGACCAACATGCCGGAAGCCAAGCTCGCCCGTGAAGCCGAGATGACCTACGCCACGGTTGCCATGGTCACGGATTATGACTGCTGGCACACCGAGCATGACAGCGTGACGGTTGAAGGTGTGGTGAAGGTCATGAAGGGGAATGCGGATAATGCCCGCCGTCTCGTGAAGGCTGTGATCCCGGTTCTGGGTCAGAAGCGCCCGCTGGATCTTTCCGCTGAGCGTGCGCTCGACTTCGCGATTATCACCGCACCTGAGAAACGCGATCCGGCTCTTGTTGCCAAGCTGGATGCCGTTGCAGGTCGCGTTCTGAACAAAGCCTGAAATGGCTTGCCGCCCGCGTAAAAACGGGCGGCAGAAGGGAAGGGCAATCAGTGCCCTTCCTGCTTCTCGTCGATTTGAGCGTAGCCCGGCTGACCGGCGTCGGTGCTGGGATCATCCATAAGTTCGCGTTCTTCTTTTCGATCCGCGACGGGAAAATGGCGATGGTCACCCTGATCCGTGCTGCGTTCAGGAAATTCCCCAAGATTTTCCTGTAAGCGGGGATCTTCGATCTGAACATCTGCCAACTCTGGCGGTGGAAGATCCTCAACAGGCGTGCCCTCGGGAACGCCCTTGATGGAAATCAGGTCCGTCGCTTTGTCCAGATAGGCTTCAGGGCCGCCGTCCGGCTTGCCATCGGCTTCCCAGAGCAACTTGGCCTCGCGGCGGATTGCTGCGTCACGCTTTGGATCTGCTTCGAGTGGGTTGTTGCTCATGATCAGAACTCCTGAAGGGTTGGGCGCAGAACAATTTCGTTGATGTCCACGTCGTCAGGTTGTGAGATGGCGAAAGCGATGGCTCTCGCCACGGATTCCGCCGGAATTGCAATCTTGTAGAACGCTTCAACATGCTGACGACTTTCAGTGTCGCCGCTGCCCGTTTTGAGTTCGCTTTCCACTGCGCCCGGCTCGATGGACGTAACGCGAAACGCGTTGCCAGCCTCCTGACGAAGGCCATCGCTGATGGCCCGCACGGCAAACTTCGTTCCTGAATAGACGCTGCCTCCAGGGGCGAATACCTTGATCCCGGCAACCGAGGACAGGTTAATGACATGTCCCGATTTTTGACGTTCAAAGATCGGTAGCGCTGCGGCAATGCCGTAGAGAACGCCTTTGATGTTGATGTCGATCATCCGGTCCCACTCGTCGACCATCAGTCGTTTCATGGGGGCGATCGCCATCAGGCCCGCATTGTTCACGAGGACATCAAGACGTCCGAAGTCCTGCTCAACGGCTTTTACAACGTCCGCAACGTTCTGGCGGTTTGTGACGTCCAGTGTGTAGGCCCGTGCAGTCTGGCCAAGTGCTTCGAGTTCGGAGACAATTTCGTCCAGCCGATCCCGGCGCCGGGCGGCAATAGCAACGTAAGCCCCTCGTGCCGCGAGATAACGCGCGGTTGCTTCACCAAGGCCGCTGCTGCCGCCTGTGATGAGGACAATTTTTCCTGCAATGCCTTCCATGTCAGGCCTCACGCACGCTTGATGTGATGCTTCAGAAACGCGACGCTCCGGCTCCAGGCCAGATCACGGGCGTCCTGATTGAAGCTGGAACGTTCTGGGCATCCAAAGCCATGTCCAGCCTGATCATAGAGGAAGACCTCGACTTCCGGCCGGCTTGCGCGAATTTTCTGAACGTCACCTGGCGGAATAGACGCATCTTCTCCGCCGAAATGGAGCTGCGTTGGGCAGTGCGGCGCTGTGTCACAATGGTTGGCAATACCGCCACCATACCATCCCACGGCGGCATTAAAGTGGTGCGTCCGTGTCGCAGCAAGCCAGGCGATGAGGCCGCCCCAGCAGAAGCCGATAATGCCGACTGGGCGGTGACCATCATCCTGTCTCAGTTTTCGAGCGCAGGCTTCCAGATCCTGCTGGATCAGATCTGGCGAGATACCGCTTCGAAATTCCAATCCCTCCTTCAGGCCAGCTTCATTGTACGCCAGAACCGTATGGGGTTTGACGCGGTCAAAGAGAGCAGGGGCCAGAACATGGAAGCCCTGCTGAGCCAGATCAGAGCAGATGTCCCTGATGTGTCCGGTCAGGCCAAAAATTTCCTGCACGACGACAATGGAGCGTGTGGACTCGGGGGAGCCCGTCTCCCATGCCTCGAATTCGTGGCCGTCTGCCGCCTTGAGGCGAATCATGCGGCCCTCGGTCTTTTCTTGGGAATGCTTGTGGTCCATTGATTTCTGTCCAGTCTCTGTAACGCCGGAAAGGCAGATGCCATGAGCGACGTCATCAATCTCCGTCGGGAACGCAAACGCCGCAAGTCCGCAGAGGATGCGAAGGAGGCTGAGACCAATCGCCGTCTTTATGGTAGGACGAAAGGTCGGAAAATGGCGGATATGCTGGAGAAAAGGCGCTCTGAAGCCCTGCTGGACGGAAAGAAAATTTTTTCTGTTGAGAGTGATGGTTCTTGACGAAAACGGGTGACGGCACTACGTCTTTTGGCACTCTCTATATGGGAGTGCTAACTGCGCTGCAGCAATTGAGCGCGTAACCCGGCCGCGTCGCTTTATAGAAGGGCACGGCCTAAAATGGAGCGATCCATGACGACATTTCGTCCCCTGCATGACCGCGTTGTAGTCCGTCGCCTGACCGGTGAAGAAAAGACCGCTGGCGGCATCATCATCCCTGACACCGCCAAGGACAAGCCGACCGAAGGCGAGATCGTTTCCGTAGGCCCGGGCGCCCGGAACGAGCAGGGCCAGATCGTGGCTCTCGACGTCAAGGCAGGCGACAAGGTGCTGTTCGGCAAGTGGTCCGGCACCGAGGTGAAGATCAACGGTGAAGAACTGCTGATCATGAAAGAGAGCGACATCATGGGTGTGATCGGCTGAAAAGCCATCCCCGTTTCCTCTCGTTAAAAACCTCAACAGGAGATTAAGAACATGGCTGCCAAGGAAGTTAAGTTTGGTGCCGACGCCCGCGACCGTATGCTGCGTGGCGTTGATATTCTTGCAAATGCCGTCAAGGTAACGCTAGGCCCGAAGGGTCGTAACGTTGTTCTCGACAAGAGCTTCGGCGCACCGCGCATCACCAAGGACGGTGTGTCTGTCGCCAAGGAAATCGAACTGGCTGACAAGTTCGAGAACATGGGCGCTCAGATGGTACGCGAAGTTGCGTCCCGTACGAACGATCTGGCTGGTGACGGCACGACGACGTCCACGGTTCTTGCTCAGGCAATCATCCGCGAAGGTGCCAAGGCTGTTGCAGCTGGCATGAACCCGATGGACCTGAAGCGCGGCATCGACAAGGCTGTCCTCGTCGTTGTTGAAGAGCTGAAGAAGAACAGCAAGAAGATGACCTCCCCGGAGGAAATCGCTCAGGTCGGTACGATCTCTTCCAACGGTGAGCGTGAAATCGGTGAGATGATCTCCTCTGCTATGCAGAAGGTCGGCTCCGAGGGCGTCATCACGGTCGAAGAAGCCAAGGGCCTGCATACGGAACTCGACGTTGTCGAAGGTATGCAGTTCGATCGCGGTTACATCTCCCCGTACTTCGTGACAAACCCGGAGAAGATGACGGCTGATCTCGATGCGCCGTACATCCTGATCCATGAAAAGAAGCTGTCTTCGCTTCAGCCGATGCTGCCGCTGCTTGAGAGCGTTGTGCAGTCCGGCCGTCCGCTGATGATCATCGCTGAAGACGTCGATGGCGAAGCACTTGCCACGCTGGTCGTGAACAAGCTGCGTGGTGGCCTGAAGATCGCTGCCGTCAAGGCTCCGGGCTTCGGTGACCGTCGCAAGGCCATGCTGGAAGACATCGCCATCCTGACGGGTGGGCAGGTGATTTCCGAAGACATCGGGATCAAGCTGGAATCCGTCACGCTCGAGATGCTGGGTCGCGCCAAGAAGATCCACATCGAGAAGGAAAACACCACGATCGTTGAAGGCGCTGGCAACAGCGACGACATCAAGGGTCGTTGCAACCAGATCCGCGCTCAGGTTGAAGAAACAACCTCTGACTACGATCGTGAGAAGCTCCAGGAGCGTCTTGCAAAGCTGGCTGGTGGCGTTGCCGTCATCCGCGTCGGTGGCAGCAGTGAAGTTGAGGTAAAGGAGCGCAAGGATCGCGTTGACGACGCCCTGCACGCTACCCGCGCCGCTGTTGAAGAAGGTATCGTCCCGGGTGGTGGTACGGCTCTTGCCCGCGCTTCCGTTGCTCTGAAGGGGCTGACCTTCGATAACGACGATCAGCGTATCGGTGGCGAGATCGTTCGCAAGGCGCTTCAGACGCCGCTGCGTCAGATCGCTGAGAACGCTGGTGAAGACGGCGCCGTGATCGCTGGCAAGGTGCTCGAGAACGACACCTACAACTTCGGCTTTGATGCTCAGAACGCTGAGTACAAAGACTTGGTTGGCGCGGGCATCATCGATCCGACGAAGGTTGTTCGTACGGCTCTGCAGGATGCCGCTTCGGTTGGTGGTCTGCTGATCACGACGGAAGCCATGGTTGCCGAGCGCCCTGAGAAGAAGGCTCCGGCTGCTCCAGGTGGCATGGGCGGCATGGGCGACATGGATTTCTGATCCAACGCCTCAGATTCCCCGGTTTTAAAAAGCTGGGGAATATGTCGAATAATTACGAAAAAAGCCGTCTCACCTCAGGGTGGGGCGGCTTTTTTTGATTGCTTTGATATGTGCCCGACGCATATGTGACCCTTATGCAACGCTTGTTACAAAACCATCACGTAACAATCTAATGCGGTGGAAGTTGGGGTGACACTTTCGCAATGAAATGTCTAAACGGCGTTACTGCCTTTAGAAGGATTTCGTTTCATTATGATCGTATCGCGTCGCAATACGTTACTTTGCGCATCGGTCCTGGGTATGGGCGCGCTTTCAAGCGTTGCTCATGCTGCAACCGAAAGCACTCACACCTCCTCACATGTGCGCCACAAGACTGTGACTCATAGTCCGGTGCGTTCTGCTGCGACGCCTGCAACAACCGCTTCGGCATCGCTGGCTGGTCCAGTCGCAACTCCCCAGTTTGCTGCGCCAGTAGCGGTCAACCGATCTCACGCTGTTCGTTCCATTGATTCTGGAACGCAGGAGAGCGTGGTTGTTACCGGTTCGGCTTTGGGAACCTCAAACAACACCAACGCCAACCCGGTGCAGATCGTTACTTCTAAGCAAATCCAGCAGACGGGTGCGACAACACTTTCCGATTTTTTTCAGCGTCTGCCGTCGGTAGGCTCCAGCAGCCAGCAGAACACTGACACCAACGGTGGTGGTGGTGTCAGCTGCACGGATATTCGTAACCTTGGTACGAACCGCGTTCTCGTTCTGATCGACGGAAAGCGCGCCACGCTGAACAGTCAGACGTCATGTTTTGATATGAATGCTGTTCCCATCCAGCAGGTGGCGAGTGTCGAAATCCTGAAGGATGGTGGTTCAGAGCTTTATGGTGCGGACGCGGTGTCAGGCGTCATCAACATTAAGCTGCGTCACGATCTGGATACCGGCAACATCACGATACGCGGTGGAATCACGGGGCATGGTGATGCGCCGCAGGGCGTAATTTCCGGCTTTAAGGGGTTCAACTTCGACCACGGCAAGGGTAACGTCACCGTGTTCGGTCAATACATGACGCAAGGTGGGGTGCGTCAGCGCAACCGTTCCTGGTCACGAAATAACATCCAGATCGGAAATGATGCTGATCCTTCCCAGAACCGGTTTGGATCGAGCTACTCGCCATATGGCTCGTTCTTTGGTGCCGAAAATGCCTACCGGAGTGATCTGAACGGCAATCTGGTTCCGGGAACAAGGCGCTACAATTTTGCGCGCGACACATCCCTGACAAACAACCTTCAGGATGCCACCCTGAATGGTGACGCGCATTACGACGTTAACGAACATTTCTCGCTCTATTCGAATGTGATGTACTCACATTCGAACTCCATGACCAACATGGCAGCTGAGCCTGTGCAGGGTGGACTGTCTGCAACCGGGCCTTACCCGACGTCCTTCACCATCCCGTCGAACTACCCAGGCAACACAACGGGTGAGGATCTCCAGATGCTTCGCCGCTATAATGAGTGGGGCCCTCGTGAGACGCAGACAGCCAGCGACACGCTAACGGCCAAGGTTGGCGCACAGGGCGTGATCTACAAAGGCTGGAAATACGACATCTCGTATACGTACGGCTCAAATATGTATACCTACCAGCAGAGCAACATGGGCAGCTATCCGGCCCTGCTGAACAGCTATGGTCTGGAGCCGACGAACTTCGGCGATCCGGATTCTGGCATGACGTATAATTCCAATCTGTGTGCATCGACGCCGAATTGTGTGGCGGGAAGCCCGTTCTCCTCGCTTTCCCCCGCTGCTGCACAGTACTCCAACCTTAATACCACGACGCATGGCCATTATCAGCTTCGTGATCTTAACCTGCGTATCCATAACGATCATGTCGTGAAGATGCCGTGGGCTAATGGTGGCGATGTCGGTATCGCGATGGGTATGGAGCATCGCGGCGAACAGCTGACCTATACACCGGACCCGGCAATCCAGGCAGGGACGGCGCTGACGAACCCGCAGGGCGTGACGTCAGGCGGTTTCAACGTGACGGAAGGTTACCTCGAAGGAAAGGCGCAGCTTCTCAAGAATGCCTTCCTCGCTAAAGATCTGACCGTTGACGCTCAGGGTCGCTATTCGTCCTACAACACGTTTGGAGGCGTCAAGAACTGGAAGGCTTCCATCGACTGGGCTCCGACGCGTGATATCCGTTTCCGCGGTACGATCGGAACCTCGTTCCGTCAGCCCAATGTTAATGAGCTTTACGGTGCGCAGGCCCTGAGCTACGAGACATCGCTCGATCCGTGCGCTGGAGCCTCTAATCCGGTTGTCGTTGCCAGCTGCATGAGGGCAGGCGTGGCGAATCCTGCCACGTTTACACAGCAAGGTGCAGGGCAGGTGGCGACTATTCAGGGTGGTAATACAAAGCTACGCCCTGAAGCGGGCAGGACTTACACATTTGGTGCAGTTCTGACGCCGCGCTGGATCCCGAACCTGTCTACCTCGGTGACGTTCTGGCATTACAATGTCAGTTCCACGGTTGGCTCACTTTCAACGAACTATATTCTAAACAACTGTTACGACGGCTCCAATACAGCGCTTTGCAACTTGGTAAGTCGCTCAGCTAACGGACAGATTGCGCAGGTCATGGCTGTAGGTCAGAACCTGGGTACTATGAACACAAGTGGTATTGACTGGGATTTTGACTATCGGATCCGTCTGACAAGCATGGATTCCATTACGATTAGCAATAACTTGCAGAATCTGGTCAATTTCTCCCAGCAGCAGACGCCGGGCGGCCCGTATTATCACTACACCAACGCGATCTATTACCCGAACGGCACATCCAACCCGCGCTGGCGTGATTATGCCACCGCGACATGGCAGCATGGTCGGTTTTCGTTCACTTATATGGCAAACTACACCGGTGGCCTGCATTACAACGACACCTCGTCGTTCATGCAGATGTCTGATGGGTATGGTCGTGTAAAGGCACCCGCAATGGTGCAGCAGGACATTGCCCTCGGCTACCGCTACAACTCGTGGAACTTCACGGGGGGTATCAACAATATCACGGACAAGGCTCCGCCATTCTTCCCTGATGGCGCAACGAATACCGACGCTTCGACCTATTCGTCGTTCGTTATCGGACGTAATTTCTGGTTGCAGATCAGCAAAGACTTCTAAGTTCGACTGTCATTTGACCAAATGACAAAGCAAAACCCGCAGCTTCTTATGGGACTGCGGGTTTTTTCTTTTAGCGGTCTTTGAATCTTCTGCTTGTACTTTGTTCAAAAATGCGTGGTAGAAAAAATCGTTTAGGGCGCATCCAACCTTCTGCTCTTCCAGCAAAAGGCGGCTCTGTCTGGCCAAAATGGGGGAAGAATTTGAAGTGTGCCAGCTGCTGTGGCTACGGCGTCGTCTTCTCGGAAGACGGGCACTGAAACAGCTGGTTAGAAGAGCTGGAACTTCCTGTGCGGCATGAACCGCTGGTCTTCTGACTATCCGGTCACACTAGCAAAGCGGTGAAGTTTACATCGCCGTTCTCTATGTCACACTGTCGTTCGAAGAAGTTGGTAACGGAGGGGGCAGAAACTCCGCAATATCACTGATGGTCTCTGCTAGACTTAGCCGGCGGACCTCAACACCATTCGGGAAAGCTGAGAGCAGGCGAGACGGCATTCGGCGATCAAGCATCACGAAAACACCCCTGTCGTCGCCCCTCCGGATCAGGCGGCCGAAAGCCTGTCTTAAGCGCATTCTGGTAATGCGATCGTCATAATCACCAGGTCGTCCTTCAGAGAGAAGGCGGCGTCTCTCGCGATGCAGGATATCCGGGCGCGGCCATGGTGTCTTTTCAAACACCACCATGCGTAATGCTTCTCCCGGAACGTCCACACCATCCCGCATAGCATCGGTGCCCAATAAGCAACTGTGGGTTTCCGTGCGGAAGACATCGACGAGTGTCGCGTTGTCCATCGCATCAACATGCTGGGCATATACGGGGAAGCCCTGAGCCTCCAGCGGCTCGTTAATGCGACGATGGACCTCGCGAAGCCGACGGATTGCCGTGAAAAGCCCAAGAGCTCCCCCACCCGCTGCTTCGAATAGTGCTCGAAATGCATGGGCAAGAGACGCAATTTCGACGGAAACGTCGGTCACAACATAAGCGCGTGTCTGCTTGGCGTAATCGAACGGGCTCATGAGCGAAGCGCGGATTGGTGGCTTCATGAAATGCGTGGCCCCAAGCCGCAGCTCGGCCGCGTGCCAGCTTTCTTCTCCATCTTCTGAGCCGGTCTGATCGCGTAAAGTGGCAGATGTCAAAAGCAGACCGTGAGCTGGGGTCTGAATAGTCGACGCAAATGGAATTGTCGGGTCCAGCCAGTGACGATAGAGGCCCACGTCATGGTCCCCCTGCGCCCCGCGTGTTCTGGGAAGACGTTCAGTCCGGATGAAATCAATATGGACGGGTGTCAGGTCAGGTTCGGGGGGCGTCTGAAGGGCATCCAGCATTCCGACCCAGCCTGTAACGCGGCTGATGGCGCGGCGATGCAAAGTCCGGATGAAAGCCTCGATCCGCTGGCGCGTGGGGGCTTCCATTTCCGGATCGTCTTCTACCGTTGCTTCAAGCCGTTTTGTCAGCTGGATCAGTGGGGTTTGAAGGCGCCGCAACGCTCTCGCCAAGTCTTCTGCGCTCGTCCGCACTGTATCATTCGTGGGATGCAGATCGCACTCGGTGGAAATGTATGTGGTGTCCTGTTGTAGGCCTTGGGTGCGTCGGGCTTTAAGCTGATGGTAGAGGGCCTGAAGAAACAGTTCGGCAGGGTTATCCAGTTCCGGCGCGGGTGCCATGAGCGGAAGAAACGCGGGTGCTTCGTCTTCCTGCGGAACCGGCGCGTCCATTCCGTTTTTCAGTCTTACGCTCCAGCCCGGAGCTGGCAGCGCTCGGGCAGCTTGCAGCACGGCATGAAGTGGAGCGTCTATTGTCGGAATACGTTCAACCAGATCATCAAGGCGCCGCAAGAGGCCTCGTGCTCTGGATCGGCTCCCCTCTGCGCCCAGAAGCCAGCGTCTGAGTTCGGCTGTTTCAAGTCCTGACAGAACCATGGCAAACGCGCTGTCTGCTGCTTCAGGGACGTGATGTCCTTCATCGAAAACATATCGCGTTGGCGTCGTATCTTCATCGGGGAGGCCGGGAGGTGCGAGAGCAGTCCAGGCCGCCTGCGACATGACAAGCGCATGGTTGGCCACAACAAGATCTGCCTGTCTGGCACGACGAATACCATGTTCCACGAAGCAGGTTTGGTAATGTGGGCAGGCAGCATGGATGCATTCGCCACGCCTGTCTGCCACACCGTGCAACGTACCCTGGCCGAAGAGATCGCCGAACCATCCCGGGAGGTCGCCACCAATCAGATCACCGTCGCGGCTCGCTTCAGCCCATCGTGCAAGAAGACTGAGGGGAAGCAGGGCTGCCGCTCCGTCATTTCCCCGAGAGGTGGCGGCATTGAGCAGATCTTCCATATTCAGGAGGCACAAGTAGTTCTCACGTCCTTTGCGGACGACGACCTTTTGTCTCAGCGTTGCTTCATCGGGATAGAGACGATGAAGTTCCTGCTCGATCTGCCTTTGAAGATGTCGCGTGTAAGTGCTGACCCAGACGGCTCCATCATTCTGCTCAGCCCACAGGCTTGCGGGCGCAATATAGCCAAGGGTTTTCCCCGTGCCTGTTCCAGCTTCAGCAAGTACGACATTGGGCGATCCGAGCGTCTCCCGGGGCTCGAAAGCCGCAGTGGCCACAGATGCAAAGTCGGCCTGTCCGGGGCGTGCTTCTGCATTCTTGCCAAGTATCTGGCGTAGTCTTTCACGCGCGGCCTGCGGCGAAACGGGCTGGCTGCCGGGAGCTGGTCTGGGGGCTGTTTCCTCCCAGCGTGGCAGGCGGCGCCAGACGCGTACGGCATCATAAGGATGCGCACTGCCCGGATCGGAGGCTGTGCCGATGGCATCCGCGACTTCGCCGCTCCAGATCCATCCGGCGCGCGTCAGTGGGAGCAACAGAGCGCGCAGGCGCTTTCCTTCGGGAGTGTCGGCTTTTTCTCTTAATTTTCCGAGAAGAGTCTCGCAGAGCAGTGGCAGGAGGTCCGCCGTAGTGATTTCTGGTGGCGTCAGTCCAAGTGCAATAGCCAGTCCACGCGGTGTGGGGGCGACGGTTGTGGCGGGACACACGAACAGAAACAGATCCAGAAGATCAAACCACGGGACGGGCTGGGACAGCGGCGTAAGATCGAGGGCGCGCAGGGCTGCTGGGCCATGAACAAGAAGCGGAGGAGGAAGTTGTGACAGCTTCTCCCGTACTTCGTCAGCAGGAAGATCCAGAAGCTCACCATCGGGTGTCAAAAGAGAGGACAGGCCTCGTCTCGCGACAAGAGCAGGTGCGTCAAACGGAGATGGGAAAGATGGCAAGCGCGGCATTGCGGTCAGTCTAACTGGAAGGATAGGAGCGAGCGAGTGCTTTAAGGAACAGACCGTGAAAGAACGAGGTTGCGTATGCTGTCATGTCACTGCTGGGAGGATTTTGACACATTTCGTCATGGTTTGACGCCTGTGCAGAAACTTCGTTTGCTCTCGTACTGCTTGACCCGCGATACGTGTCTGCCTACGTTTTCCGGTAATCATGCACAATTCCAGAACACATATCATCCCGCCCCTCGCACCTGACGCGCCGCTTCCAAAAGCATGGCCGTTCGAAGAGGCAAAAAAAATTGCCGCGCATGTTGGCGCGCGCGACCCAAAAGTGCCTGCCCTGCTTGAGACGGGATATGGCCCGTCCGGGCTGCCGCACATCGGTACGTTTGGCGAAGTGGCCCGTACGACCTGGGTTCGGCAGGCTTTTGAGGCTCTGACAGGCCGTCCGACACGCTTGCTCGCGTTCTCGGATGACATGGACGCCTTGCGCAAGGTTCCAACGAATGTGCCGCAGCAGGAACTGCTGGCAAAGCACCTGGGTCTGCCTCTGACCCGCGTTCCCGACCCCTTCGATGAATACGAAAGTTTCGCTGCTCACAATAATGCCCGCCTGCGCCAGTTTCTTGACGGTTTCGGCTTCGACTACGAATTCGCGTCCGCGACGGACTATTATACGAGCGGGACATTTGATGCTGCACTTCGGCGGATGCTCGAAGTGCATGACGAGGTTGTTGCGACCATTATTCCGACACTTGGTCCGGAGCGCCGCGCGACTTACTCGCCTGTTCTGCCGATCCACCCTGAAACGGGGCAGGTGATGCAGGTTCCGATCATCAAGGTGGACCCGGATGCCGGAACAGTTGTCTGGAAGGACGAAGCCGGCAAGACGTTTGAAACATCCGTCTTCGGTGGACACGCCAAGATGCAGTGGAAGGCCGACTGGGCCATGCGCTGGTATGCTCTGGGTGTCGATTATGAAATGTCCGGCAAGGATCTGATCGATAGCGTGAAGCTGTCTTCGAAGATCTGCCGTATTCTGGGTAAGCAGCCGCCTGCCGGACTGACCTATGAGCTGTTCCTCGATGCTCAGGGTCAGAAAATCAGCAAGTCAAAAGGCAATGGTCTGTCTGTCGAGGAGTGGCTGCGTTACGGCACGCCGGAAAGCCTCGGCCAGTACATGTACCAGCAGCCTACGCGTGCAAAGCGTCTGTTCTTTGACGTTATCCCCCGGGCAACGGATGACTACCTGACACTCGTTCAGAAGGCTGAGACGCAGGAACCGGTAGATCTGATGGCAAATCCGGTCTGGTTCATTCACGGCGGAACTGTGCGCCCGGAAGATACCAGCCCGGTTTCCTACACAGCGCTGCTAAATCTCGCGAACGTGGCAAATGCGGACAATCCAGAGACACTCTGGAAATTCCTGCGTCGCTATGACGAGACGCTGTCGCCAGAAACGCATCCGTATGTCGACAAGCTCGTTCGTTGCGCTCTGACGTACTTCCAGGAGCAGGTGTACCCGAACAAGGTCTATCGTGATCCGTCCGAGACTGAACGAAAGGGTCTTGAGGACCTAGCTGTCGCTCTGGAGAAGCTCCCTGTCCATACGCCTCCTGGCGATGTGCAGGATGTCGTGTTCGAGGTCGGCAAGCGCTACTTTGAGAAATCTGAACTGCGCTCCTGGTTTGGTTGCCTGTACGAAGTGCTGTTGGGTCAAAGCGAAGGCCCGCGCTTCGGCATTTTCGCGTCCCTCTTCGGTTTGCCTGAGACTGTGGCCCTGATCCGGGGTGCACTGGCTCGTCCGGCTGCCGGGACGTCTCAGGTCTGACGTCGATGTGCCCGCCTCGGGAAGACGACTGGCAAAATGATGGGCTTGCTCTCGACGTGGACGACGAGAGCGGGCCTGTCAAAAGCCGCTGGAAGTTACTGCTGACACGTGCTCCGGCAATTGTCGGGCTCGTGCTTTTGATTGCCGCCGTTGTGGTGATCTGGCGTGAGCTGCGCAATCTCTCCCTGCGGGACATTGCCAGAAGCCTTAGCGATATTCCGGATGGTGCGCTTCTGGCGGGAGCCGGGGCGACGCTCCTGTCGTATTTTATTCTGTCGTTTTACGATCGCTTGGCCTGTCTGCATGTCAGAGCCAATGTTTCGTTCAAGCGCTCTTCTTTTGCGGCATTCTGTTCTTACGTCCTGTCGCATAATCTTGGCTGTGCAGCGATTTCGGGTGCTGCGGTGCGGTTTCGGCTTTATCGGAGTTGGGGTGTCGCCCCTGCGGATATTGCCCAGATCATTGCCTTCTGCTCAGCAACCTATCTGCTGGGAACGCTGGCGCTGGTCGGAAGTATTCTGACCATTGAGCCGCATGCCATTCCGGTTCTGTCCCATCTGCCCGCTTTTCTGCTGCGGCTGGCTGGTCTTGGATGCGGGGGTATTCTGGCTGCGTATGTCGTTTTCTCTCGTATTCGTCGACATGTAAAAATCTGGCGTTACGAGATTGAAATTCCCAGCACGGGTATAGCAATCGCGCAGATTGCAGTCAGTGCTGCTGACATGGCTGCCACCGCTCTGATTGCTTACAGTGTGCTGCCGCCGTTGCCTCCGGAAGCCCATTTTGGCTTCGGGACATTCCTTGCCATTTATATCGCGTCTTACACAGCAGGCCTGGTGGCGAGCGTTCCAGGAGGGCTGGGCGTTTTTGACAGTGCCATGCTCCTGGCCTTGCGGCCGTATCTTCCTGTGCCGGAAATCATGGGTGCGATCCTCGTTTTCCGCCTGTTTTACTACATTATTCCGCTGGTCATGGCGGGTCTGATGTTTGCCGGGCATGAACTGTTCCTGCGTGGAGAGCAGGCCTTGGTTTCTGCTGGGCAGGCACCAAGGCGTATCCGTCCGAGCCAAGTGGTTCGGGAGTCTGAAGCGGACTTCTCTGTCACCATTGCAACCAGCGTTCAGGCTGTAGCCGGAATTCTTCTCGTCTTTTATGCGCTGGTCGCTGAACTGCCACCTTTGCGGACGTCACTCGGTGCTGCGGTTTCGCAGATTGCAGACTTGTTCCTTACCGTATCGGGCGTTGCTCTTGTTGGGCTGGCTCTAGGGCTTTCCCAGCGCGTCGCTCTTGCATGGAAGGTTTCTCTGGGCGTTCTGGGTGCATCGGTTGTCTTGCTGGTGCTTCGTCATGCGCCATGGGAAGCTCCGGTAGCGCTGGGCCTTGTCATGCTACTGATCGCACCGTTCCGGAATTGCTACTACCGTAGAGCGCACCTTCTCGTAGCTCCGCTGACGCCAGCCATGCTGGCGCCAATGTCTTTGTGGGCGCTAGGCCTTGTTGGCGTAGGTTGGGTTGCTGTGCAGCGGCATCTGGGTCCAATCTGGTGGCGCTCCATGATTTATGACGCGCACACGGCGATCGGGCGGTGGTTTCTTGGGCTGTCTGCGCTTTGTGGTCTGTTTGCGCTCTGGGTGGGAATGCGGAGAACACGCATTCGTTTTGAGGCCTGGAACGCGGAGAACGAAAGCCATTATCGAAGCCTGTCACATGCTTTACAGGAACTGGGACCGCATCGCCCGAGTGGCTTGCTGCATGATGAAGCAGGTCGAGCCGCCATTCCATTTTTCCGTACAGGTCAGTTCATTATTGGCCTCGGCGATCCGGCAGGAGCCGAGCGTAACTGTATCGCGGCTATCTGGCGACTAAGGGATCTGGCACGTCAGGAAGGCCGAAAACTTGCATTTGTGCGTGTTGGCCAGTCTCTGATGGCGGTTTATAATGACCTTGGTCTTACGGTCTGTCTGGAAGGGCGGGCAGGGACGATCTGCTGTTTTTCCGAGGATTATCGCATGATCCGGGCTTTCCTCATGGGAGAAGAGCGGCGGGCGCGTAAGAAGCGGGCGTCGTGTCGTCCAGATGTTGCATCAGGCACCACAGGTTCATGAGCCTCCCTCCCAGTCTGGGTAATGCGGTCAACAGTTGGCTGATTGCATTTCCAGCGCTGTTCTCGATCATCAACCCTCTTGGTGCCTCTCTGATCTTCGCTCAGGCGACAGAAGGGCGGACGCGCAAAGAGGTGATTGAACTGGCACGGCTCGTCGCGCTGAATTCCCTCGCGATTCTGTTGGTGTCCATCTGGTTTGGTAGCTGGATCCTGAGTTTCTTTGGTATCAGCATGAATGCCCTTCGCATTACGGGTGGTCTGGTTGTGGCTTCACGTGCATGGGTCATGTTGCAGCAGCCCGAAACAAGTGAAGCGCGGAAAGAAAAGCAGGCTCTTCAGGGCGGCCGAACTGTTGCCGCGCCAGATCTCAAAGAGCGTGCATTCTTTCCGCTGGCTATGCCATTTACGGTAGGGCCCGGCAGCATCTCCGTCGCTATTGCTCTCAGTTCGTCATGTCCGCCGCATATGCCCGCGCCCGACTATTATATGGGAGTCTCGGCTGCCGCGACGGCTATGGGCATCGTCGTTGCCATCGCATACGCCTATGCCGAGCGGATTGTTTCGATGCTTGGCATCACCGGTGCACGCATCGTTAGTCGTCTTGCGGCATTGATTCTTCTGGCGATCGGAATTCAGATTTTCATCTCAGGCGTGCAGGGTGTTCTTGTTGATACGCTGAGTCTGGCTCGACACTAATATCTCAATCTGAATTAAGGATTTTCTGGACCTGTTCCCGAAGAGCGGGGATGACTTCTTCCTGAAACCACGGTGCTCTTTTTTCCCAGACACCCGTTCTCCAGGATGGGTGGGGTAGGGGGAAATAGTTGTCGGGCAGATAATGGCGGAAGTTTCTGACGCGCTCTGTGACTGACCCGCGACCCAAGACGTGATTCTGGGAATAACTACCAACCAATAATGTAAGGCGAAGAGCGGGCATCAGGGATAAAACCCTGTTTCTCCAGATTGGTGCGCATTCCGGGCGGGGAGGGCAGTCTCCCCCTTTGGGGAGTCTTCCCGGGTAACAGAGACCCATTGGCAGAATTGCGACCTGTCTGGTGTCATAGAATATGTCTTCCGAGAGTCCGAGCCACTCTCTGAGACGAACTCCGGACGGATCCTTGAAAGACGTGTTGCTGAGATGGGCTTTGGTTCCAGGGGCCTGACTCGCAATCAGGAGCCTGGAGGTTGCCGAAACGTGGATCAGCGGACGTGCACCAAGAGGAAGGTGCTCTTCACAGACCCGGCAAGCGCGGACTTCGCGAACCAGAGCTGTCAGGCGATCTTGTGTCGTTGGGCTGGAAATCATTCATCCTCAGGAAGAAGTGGCATTTCAGGGTGCCAGGCATATTCGGCCTGCGCGACATAGACGTGCTGGTCGTAACCGCGGAGACTCTCAAAGAGCGTAACGTGCTCGACAGGCATTGGCTCACTTCTGAAGAGATTATGTCTCTGAACCCAGCGAACTGCGTCAGCTCTCTGCGTTGTTGCGAGATGGCCGAGAGTGACGCTGGGTTGGAAGCGGCGTTTGGCAGGCGCGCATCCTGCTTTTCGGAGTGTTTTTTCCACTTGTGCCTGAAGCGTCTCCAGAGCAGCAGATCGTTCGATGCCTATTGTCAGGCTGTCAGCTGTCATGCCCTCTCGCAGCCCGGCACCCGAAAACGAGATATCGAACGGCTTCCAGGACAGTCGGGAAAGGGCGAGATCGATCTCGCCCATCACATAGCGATCGGTAATTTCACCAATGAAGCGCAACGCCAGATGGTAATTTTCCGACGGCACCCATTGCACGCCAGGGAGCGTTCCACGGAGGAGAGCAAGCGCTTCGCGCTGGGAGGGGGAGAGGTCGAGTGCGACAAAAAGTCTCAAGAGGCTCGTTTCCCGAGGAAATGAAACACAGATATGAAGGGTCTTCTTGACCGTACAGTGAAAAGCCCCACATTCAGGGAAAGTACGGGCGAGCTTGTAAGGTTCGTCAAGCGCCCTTTTTAAAAGGGCCTTTTACTGGAAAAGGTGTCATGGCTTTTAATTCCAACTTCGGCAGGGCCGGCACTCAGGCAGGCGCAGGCAGTCTCGATGCCGGTCTCCGCGCCTATATGTGCCGCGTCTTCAACTGGATGGCGATTGGCCTCGTTGTCACGGGGCTCGTTGCTTATGGCGTGGCGGAAACCTCTCTGCGCACGCTGTTCTTTCACATTGCAGAAACTTCAAGCGGCGCATTTGTGCTGCGGCCCACATTCCTGGGCGGCATCATGATCTTCGCGCCTCTGGCGTTCGTGATGGTCCTGTCCTTCGGGATCAACCGGCTGTCGCGCCCCGCAGTGCAGGCGATCTTCCTGCTCTTTAGTGCGACGATGGGGGCCAGTATGGCCAGCTTGCTGCTGAGTTATACGGGTGTTTCCGTCGCACGGACGTTCTTCATCAGTGCGGCAATGTTCGGCGGTATGGCTCTGTGGGGATACACCACGGGGGCGAACCTTCTTCGACTCGGTTCCTTCCTGTTCATGGGCCTGATTGGCCTCATGATCGCGATGGTTGTGAACATCTTCCTGCACAGTGCACCGCTGGCAATGCTCGTTTCTCTAATCGGAGTTGCGCTTTTTACAGGTCTTGCGGCTTACGATACCCAGCGTATCAAGATTAACTACCAGCAATATATGTCGTTTGCGTCTTCGGATGATATTGCTCGACTAAGCATTTACGATGCGCTGTCGATGTATCTCAATTTCGTGAACCTCTTTCAGTTTCTTATTCAGTTCACGGGTGTACGCTCCAGTAATAGCGACTGACAGTACATTAGCGTTACTCGAAAGTTTCCAGAGGGAGCGACAGTCAATGTCGCTCCCTTTCTTGTTTGCGGACTAAAAAGGTCTTGAATTATTTCCGTCCCATTCGGGAAGGTTTACATTAAAAAATTGTAACTTTATCGTTTAATGAAAGCGGTAATGAAATCAAATGTGGCGAAAAACAGCCATTTGCAGGGGAGAGAGGGTCATGCCCCATCCCTCACGAAATCCGTGATAAGCCTTGTCTTCCGGGCGATTCAGGCAGAAAAAACCTGAGGAACCGGGACAGTCGTGTCCCATGCTGAATGAATTTCAGGATCGGATCTTTGATCCGGTTCCTGACGTCAGGATACGAACGAGAAAGGTAGCAGACTATGGCAGCGTTCGGCGGCACTGATGCGGACCTTATCGTGTCAAACCGTTTCCCGGCGACTACTGCAAGCCGGAACGGATGATGAAAGCAGGACCGATGAAAAAACTCTGGCGATATCTCCCAGCGTTGCCGGCGCTGATGCTATCGGGTTGCACGGTTGATCTGCTTCAGCCGCGCGGTCCGATCGCAGAAATGAACCGCGATGTCATGGTGGCAGAATTTGTCATCATGATGTTCGTTGTGGTTCCGACCTGTATCGCAACGCTTTACTTTGCTTGGAAGTATCGTGCTTCCAACACCCAGGCCGAGTATCTGCCGACCTGGGATCACTCAACTAAGATTGAGTATGTTATCTGGGGCGTACCTTCCCTGATCATTATCGCTCTTGGCGCGATCAGCTGGTACAGCACCCACGCTTACGACCCGTACCGCCCAATCCAGACGGCTGATAATGTTAAGCCGCTGAACGTTCAGGTGGTCTCTCTCGACTGGAAATGGCTGTTCATCTATCCGGATCTGGGGATCGCAACGATCAACCAGCTGGATGTCCCGACGAACACGCCGCTGAACTTCCAGATCACCTCTGACACCGTCATGACGTCTTTCTTCATCCCACGTCTGGGATCGATGATTTACTCCATGCCAGGCCAGCAGACGCAGCTGCATCTTCTTGCAACTGAGTCCGGTGATTATCTGGGTGAAGCTTCCCAGTTCAGTGGTCGCGGTTTCTCTGACATGAAGTTCCGCACCCTCGCCATGGCGCCTGAAGAATTCAGTGCCTGGGTCGAGAAGGTTAAGAGCGGCAGCGAAAACCTCGATGACACGACATATCCGAAGTATTCTGCCCCGCAGGAAGCTGCGCCGGTTCAGTACTTCGCGCATGTCCAGCCGGATCTCTTCGACGGCATCGTCGCCAAGTACAACAATGGCATGATGGTTGAGAAGACGACGGGCAAGGTCATGCATATGCAGTCCGCTTCCAGCGCTGCACCGTCCGACACTGGCATGAAGGAATAACCGACAGATGCTCGGAAAACTCTCCCTTTCAGCCATACCTTTCGATGTGCCGATCCTTGTCGGCACATTCCTGGGTGTGGCTGTCATCGGCCTTGCCGTGCTGGGTGCCGTTACTTACTTCGGTAAGTGGGGTTACCTGTGGCGTGAATGGCTGACGACAGTCGACCATAAGCGCCTTGCCGTGATGTATATCATCCTGGCAATTGTCATGCTGTTCCGCGGCTTCGCGGACGCCATCATGATGCGTACCCAGCTCGCGCTGGCCTATGCCGGTAACCCTGGTTACCTTCCGCCACACCACTACGACCAGATCTTCTCCGCTCACGGCACGATCATGATTTTCTTCATGGCCATGGCGTTCATGACGGGGCTGCTCAACCTGGTGGTGCCTCTCCAGATCGGTGCGCGCGACGTTGCGTTCCCGTTCCTGAACTCGCTCAGCTTCTATATGACGCTGGTCGGCGCCCTTCTGATCAATCTTTCACTGTTCATCGGTGAGTTTGCTCAGTGCGGTTGGCTGGTTTACCCGCCTCTGTCCGAGATGCAGTTCAGCCCGGGCGTCGGCGTTGACTACTACATCTGGGCCGTTCAGATTTCCGGTGTCGGAACGCTTCTGACGGGCGTGAACTTCTTCACGACCATCGTTAAGATGCGTGCTCCTGGCATGGGCTGGATGCAGATGCCGGTCTTCACCTGGACAGCGTTCTGCACGACCGTGCTGATCATGGTGTCCTTCCCGGTTCTGACGGTTACGCTGGCACTGCTCAGCCTCGACCGTTACCTCGGCATGCACTTCTTCACGAACGATGCCGGCGGCAACGTCATGCTGTATCTGAGCATGATCTGGACCTGGGGCCATCCGGAAGTTTACATCCTGGTCATCCCGGCCTTCGGTGTTTTCTCTGAAGTTACCTCAACGTTCTCCCGCAAGCCGCTCTTCGGCTACAACACGATGGTTTACGCTACGTGCTCCATCATGGTGCTGTCGTTCGTCGTGTGGGTGCATCACTTCTTCACCATGGGCGCAGGCGCCAACGTCAATACCTTCTTCGGTATCATGACGATGGTTATCGCAGTCCCGACTGGCGTGAAGATCTTCAACTGGCTGTTCACCATGTATAAGGGACGTGTTGAATTCACGGCTCCGATGTACTGGACGATCGGCTTCATGATCACCTTCTCCATCGGTGGCATGACGGGCGTCATGATGGCCATGCCGGCCGCTGACTGGATCCTTCACAACTCCCTGTTCCTCATTGCCCATTTCCACAACGTCATCATCGGCGGCGTGTACTTCGGTTACATTGCAGGTATGGGCTTCTGGTTCCCGAAGGCTTTCGGCTTCAAGCTGAACGAAGCCTGGGGCAAGCGCGCGTTCTGGTGCTGGTTCGTTGGCTTCTATCTTGCCTTCGTTCCGCTCTATGTCCTCGGTCTCGAAGGCATGACGCGTCGTATGAACCACTACGACAATCCGGACTGGCGTCCGTGGCTGCTGATTGCAGAAGCTGGTGCGGTTGTTATCGCTCTGGGTATCGTCTGCCAGCTCACGCAGCTTTACGTCTCCATCCGTGACCGTAACCTGCCGGAAAATCTCGACCTGACGGGCGATCCGTGGGGTGGCCGTACGCTGGAGTGGTCCATTTCTTCTCCGCCGCCGGCTTATAACTTCGCAGTTATCCCGGACATCCACGGTCTGGACACGTTCCACACCGAGAAGCAGCTTGGCCGTCGTGCACACAACAAGCCACTTGCTCCGATCCACATGCCGAAGAACACCGCTGCTGGTGCCTTCATCGGTGCGTTCGCCTTCATCCTGGGCTTCGGTGCAATCTGGTACATCTGGTGGATGGCTGGTCTTGGTCTGATCGGTATCGCTGCCACCATGATCATGCGCAGTGCAAACCGTGATATCGACTACTACGTCCCTGTCAGCGAAATCGAGCACAACGAGGAAGTCTATTCCCGTCGTATCGCCGCTGCTCAGGCAGCAGAGTAAGGGGGGCATAGCTAATGGCTCACGAAGCAACCATGTCGCCTCTGGCACACGCTGACGGTCACGATCACGAGCATCACCACGAGAGCCCGAACGTCTTCGGTTTCTGGCTCTACCTGATGACCGACTGCATTCTCTTCGGGTCGATCTTTGCTGCTTTCGCAGTCCTCCGGAACCAGTACGCCGGAGGCCCTTCGGGGAAAGAACTGTTCGATCTGACGAATGTCGGCATCGAGACGGCTATCCTGCTGTTCTCGTCCATCACCTACGGTTTTGCCTCGCTCAGTGCGCTGGCAAAGAACAAGGGGATGGTTCTTCTGTGGCTCGCCGTGACGTTCGTTCTGGGTCTCTCCTTCGTTGGTCTTGAGGTGACTGAGTTCACCCACATGATCGCAGAAGGAAATGGTCCTGACCGTTCTGCATTCCTGTCTGCGTTCTTCACGCTGGTTGGAACGCACGGTCTGCACGTCACCTGCGGTCTGATCTGGATGGCAGTTCTTATGGTCCAGATGATGGGCCCGCAGGATCTGTCTCCGCGGATGATGGACAAGCTGACTTGCCTCAGCCTGTTCTGGCACTTTCTGGACATCGTCTGGATCTGTGTTTTCTCCTTCGTCTATCTCGCAGGTGTGATGTAATGGCCCAGGCACATACAACCCACGATGGTAGCCACGGCTCCTATCAGTCTTACATCATCGGGTTCGTTCTTGCGGTCGTCCTGACTGTTGCGTCTTTCGCAGCAGTCATGACACACGCACTGGCCCCGGGGATGGCACTTGCAGCTCTTGGTGTTCTTGCGGTCGTTCAGATCGTGGTTCACCTGGTGTTCTTCCTTCACCTGAACACCAGCAATGAGCAGAGCTGGAACCTGATGTGCTTCATCTTTGCAGCAGCATCGGTCATCGTCATTGTCGGCGGTACGCTGTTCATCATGCATGACACGGCCATCAACATGATGTCCCGCTAAGATCCTTCAAAGGATCACGGCAGGAAAGGCTGGCGGGAGAAATCCTGCCAGCCTTTTTTAATGCCTGCTCTCTGGCTCGGAAGGGCCCTGCTGCATTCTACGTCTTTGCAGTCGCAGGCTGAGCAGTAGCGCAATAAAAAAGCCCGGCACTATGGCCGGGCTTGATGTCTTTAAGGCAAAGAGGTCTCAGTCCTTGTGAGGAGCCTCTGACAGCATTGCTGCCTTGCCGGGCTTGTCCTTCCACTCTTCCGCATCGGCCGGCTGCTCGCCCTTGCGGGTGATGTTCGGCCACTGGGCGGCAAGACGGGAGTTGATCTCGATCCAGGGAGCTGCACGGTTGTCGCTGTCCGGGAAAATGGCTTCTGCCGGGCACTCAGGTTCGCAGACGCCGCAGTCAATGCATTCGTCCGGATTGATGACGAGGAAATTTTCTCCGGCATAGAAGCAGTCTACGGGGCAAACTTCCACGCAGTCCATGAACTTGCACTTGATGCAGTTTTCCGTGACCACATAGCTCATTGGTGTCTCCGATCCTCATTCGGGCCCGGCTGTGCGGCCCAATTTCATATTGTGCGGGATGATATGCGAAGGATTGGCCTAGGAAGCAAGCTTCTTAGGCTCTTCTTTCACGATCTCGTATAGCTGGGATGCTTCTTTCGCGGGGCCGCGCCTCTCTCCAAGGTCCAGAACGCGCCAGACACGGACGTCCTCCCCTGGGCTGAGAGGGGGGAGGGTAACCACATCTCCTACTCTCAACTTGGTATGCGGCTTGCTGGTAGGCTGTCTGTTCACCCGGATGCGCCCTTTGCCGACAATGGTAGCACAGAGCGGGCGTGTCTTGGCGACACGGGCGTAATACAGCCACTGATCCAAACGCTGATAGGCATCACTCATAAGGCGGCACGATCTCTTAGAATGGCTAGAGCGGCGAAGGGGCTGTCTGGCCGGACAATGGGGCGTTTCGGGTTGCTGGTGGTTCCTGACGGTTTCGTCTTCCTGCGCGTTGCCCGGTTGCGGCGGTCTGCCAAGAGCATCAGTGGGGCAGGTGGTCCCGCGTGTGATTGGCTGGGTGAAGATGGTGGTCTGTGGGCAACACCAAGGGCCCCAAGGACTTCAGGAAGAAGATCGGCTTTGATTCCAAGGCGCGAGGCGAGGCCCGGAGGGGCAGGATAATCGCGCTTGCGGGTCAGGTGCTGCAACTCTGTAACGGTCCGTTCGGCGATATCGAGTCTGATCCCTGTTCTGGCTGCCGGGAGCCAGCCTGGAACGCCTTCCACCAGGTGCCACGGTAGTGACACGCGACCGGCAGGTGGTGGCGTCAGAGGTAGCCCGAGGCGAAGTTGCGTGAGGAGTGTAAGGAGGGCCAATGCGCGGGGACGCAGGAGTGCCGGGCAGAAGACGGCAAAGCGGCCTACTTCCACGCCCAGCTTTCTCAAGGCGCGTTGAGCTGGAGGCGGCAGCGCCTGATCTGAAGGCAGGACAGGGGAAATACCGCCATCTTCGTGTAGGCGATGAAGTATGCCCCTGAGTTGAGGCTGATCCGTTACGGCGTCCTGCGCTTTGTAGAGAACGGAAAGATCCCGTTGAAGCAGCCTTTCCACGTAACGGAGAAGGCGCTGTTCAACCTGAATTCGCTGATTGGTGTCAGTGAACTCAGCGGAAAACAATCTGACGGCTGGCTGCAAAAACGTTTTCCCGACCGTCAACCGGCCGAGGGGAATGTTGTCCCACGATAGAATGCCGGTTTCTGTCTCAAGGGAGAGAGCACTATCTGGCGTCTCCTGAAAAAGGCGAACCCGACGTGGAATTTCCTGTAGAAGCGCTTTGCGCCCGGCTTTGAGAACGATCTGATGATCAGGCCCGTTTGTGGTGTCGGTTTGGAGAGAAAAGCCACGGATCTTGCCGATACTGTGGCCTTCAACGATCACCTCTCCATCGGCTGTTACGGCGGACAGGAGATTGCGATCTGTCTCAGCATCCAGCCGGCGAAGCAGGGACGTGGCGCGCCGGTCTACAAAGCGGGAAGTCAGGCGCTCATGCAGCGCGTCTGAAAGCAGGTCTTCTACTTCCCGGGCGCGTTGTTGCCAGACAGATGAGTGACGGCTCCATTCTGTTCTGGCGGCCACATAAGAGCAGACCCGCACACCCGTCAGGCGATGCATCAGGGTATCAATGTCACCTTCGGTACGCGTGAAACCCTTGATGTGTCCTTCCATCCAGTTTGCCGGAACAGCGCCATCTTTGAGGATATGCAGGAACAGGCGGGCGCAAAGCCGTGTGTGGCTGTCATCGCCAAGTTTGCGAAAATCCGGGATCTGGCAGACTTCCCAGAGAAGGGACGTTGCACGCTTTCCTTTGGCGACCTCCCGAATTTCCGGGTCCAGGATCAGGGACTCAAGGGTCACAACGTCAGAGGCAACGCGGCCCGCCATCAGCCCGCGGGAGGGCGGCGCGACCGTAAGGCTGGCGAGAAGAGCCCGGGGATTGCTGAAATCCAGTGCGTGATTGCGCCAGTACAGCCGTTGGATCGGATCGAAGCGGTGCTGTTCTACGGCATCTATGGTTGCGGCAGACATAGGCGGACAATCAGCCGTGGTGCCAAATGTACCGTCCTTCATGCCACGCCCCGCACGGCCGGCAATCTGCGCTATTTCCTGCGGGAAGAGCGGGCGGGGTGTTGTGCCGTCAAATTTGGAAAGCTGGGCAAGCGCCACATGGTCCACATCCATGTTCAACCCCATCCCGATGGCATCGGTGGCCACCAGGTAATCAACTTCCCGGTTCTGGTAGAGCTCGATCTGGGCGTTTCGCGTCCGGGGGCTGAGTTGCCCCATGATGACGGCACAACCACCTCTTCGGCGTCGTATGACTTCGGCCAGAGCGTAAACTTCTGACATCGAGAAAGCGACGATGGCCGATCGGGGCGGAAGGCGAGAAAGCTTCGTCGGTCCGGTGCTGACAAGACTCGACAGGCGTGTGCGTGTGTCGATTTCGATTCCGGGCACCAGCTTTTGCAGGAGCGGACGAATTGTTTCCGCACCAAGGAAGAGTGTCTCTACGGTTCCCCGGGCGTGGAGGAGACGATCCGTAAAGATGTGTCCACGGTCCGGGTCAGACGCGAGCTGGATTTCATCGACAGCCACGAACTCGGCTTTCCGGTCCAGTGGCATGGCTTCGACCGTGCAGGAGAACCATCGCGCACCTGGAGGAACAATTTTTTCCTCACCTGTTATAAGGGCGACGGAACGCTCCCCTTTGGCCGCGACAAGGCGTTCGTAGTTTTCGCGCGCAAGAAGGCGCAACGGAAAACCGATGATGCCGGAGGAATGAGCCATCATGCGAGTCAGAGCATAGTGCGTCTTGCCCGTATTGGTTGGGCCAAGTGCCGCACGGACGCTTGCTGGCATGATATGATGAGCGGAATGGTTACCGCGGTGTGCACCCTTCATGTGTGAATGGTCGGGTGCCTGCGGAACAAAAGCAAGCGTTCGAGCCAAAAGGTTCGATCTTTTAAGGAAAGAGGTTCATGAGTTCTCACATCCAGCTCCCTTTTGTTTCCGCCAGCGAGGCTCCGACACCCCGCGTTGTACATCTGGTGAAAGCACAGGATGAGAAGACGATTGCCGGTCTTCTGGGAGAGCACGCGTCTTTTCTGACGGCGCAGGGGTTCAAGGCGAAAGATGGCGCTTTCACGCTTCTGCCTGGCGACGGTGGGGCGGGAGCGGCTTTACTTTGCGTCGATGAGGGGCGCCTGAATGACCCGACAGCCTTTGGCGTGCTGGGAACGATCCTTCCGGAGGGTGACTGGAGCCTTCTGTCGCACGGGATGGAAAGCGCCGTTCAGGAGACTGCTCTTCTGGGGTTCGCCATGGGAACATATCAATATCGTGTCGGGGTGGTGCGGTCATTCACCACGCGATTGGTTGTGCCGGACGAGGCGGCTACCGTTATTGCCCATGCGAAGGCAAACTGGTTTGGCAGGGATCTGATCAATACGCCCGCCAATCTGCTTGGCCCGAAAGATTTGGCCCTGTCGGCTTATCGGGCTTTGGAAAATCGTGGAGCAGACGTTCGCATTGTTGAAGGCGATGACCTGAAGGTCGCGTATCCCTGTTTGGCAGAGGTGGGTGAGGGGTCTGAGCGCAAGCCTGCTGTTGTTGTGGCCCGCTGGAAAGCCCGTGAAGGCGCGCCGCGTCTGTCTCTTGTTGGGAAAGGCGTGTGCTTCGATACGGGGGGATACGACCTGAAGCCCGCAGCAGGCATGCTGCGAATGAAAAAAGACATGGGCGGCGCAGCCCTGCTTCTGGCTGTGATGTGCGCGGCGATTGATCTGCAACTGGATGTTGATCTGGAACTGCGTCTTGGATGTGTTGAGAACAGTGTGTCTGGCCATGCCATGCGCCCCGGCGATGTTCTGCGGACGCGAAGCGGAAAAACGGTAGAGATTGGCAACACGGATGCAGAGGGGCGTTTGGTGTTGTGCGATTTGATAACGGAAGCCGCTGAATCTGCCCCAGATTACATTGTGGATGCTGCAACCCTGACCGGCGCTGCGCGCGTAGCTCTCGGTCCAGACCTTCCGGCGGTGTTCAGTAACAGTGATGAACTGGCTCAATTACTGCTCGAATCGGGCTCAGATACTGCAGATGCTTTGTGGAGATTGCCACTCTGGCATGGCTATGACGCATGGCTTGATAGTAAAATAGCCGACGTCGGAAATATTACATCCAAGCCTATGGCAGGCGCTATTACAGCCGCTTTGTACCTTCAGCGCTTCGTTCCTGCCGGACAAAACTGGCTGCATATAGACACTTACGCTTGGAATGACGCCAATTCTCCGGGTCGGCCAGAGGGCGGCGAGACGCTGGCACTTCGTGCGCTTCTTAAAATGATAACAAACATTCGCAGGTCTTCGTGAAGTGAAGAACCTGACGGGAAGGTGATCCTTAACGAACCGTAATATGATTGTCTTAAAACTATGGGGTGTAAATCTGCTTCTGATAGGGCATACGGCCTTCCATGTTCGAAAGCTGCTAGCCGCAGCATAAATCGTTTTGAAACCCGCATACTTGCGGATGCGTTTCAAAACACCAGATGTAGAAGACCAACGCTCAATCCCATGATGGGGTGAGCCACAGATACAACCCCTCGGGCCGGCAAGGCTCGAATGTTCTTTTTCCTGTTACTCGATCGGGTAACAGGCAGGGCAGACCGTTAAGGAGAGAGAAATGCCTCAGGCTAACAACGACCAGATGCTTCACCTTCTGTGCGACACCGTCGTCTCCATGGTGCGCCGTGATGGTCCTGATCTGTCTGCCCGCCAGCTTGCTGTGTTCCTGACCTGCTACCTGCGTGACGGTGCACACACCGTTCGTGGTCTGGCTTCAGAGCTCAAGGTGTCCAAGCCTGCCATTACACGCGCTCTGGACCGTCTGGGTGAGCTGGATCTGGCACGTCGTAAGGTTGATCCGCTGGATCGTCGTTCCGTCCTCGTGCAGCGCACGCTGAAGGGTTCTTCCTTCCTGCGTGAGATGCGCGCTGTCATGGCTGAAGCTTCTGGCACACGTCCGGTTCGTGCAGAACGTGCAGCTGCTTCTGTCGAGCGTATCAGCACACGTCGCGCTGGCTAATTACCAACGATCCTGCACGTGGGCTCTGGCTCGCGTGCAGATATATCCTGTCCAGCAAAGCTGAGGCAGAAGAATGAGCAGGGCAGTTACGAGCCACTCATTGGCCAGACAGGCCACTGCACCCCACAGTGCAAATCCCCAATAGACAGTCGTTACAAGCGGCATCGGTAGTCCGGAGCGGATCGCGAGCTGATAAAGATGCCCACGGTGGGCCACGGTCAGTCGATCACCTACGCGCGTGCGGCGAGCCAGCGTAAAGAGGACATCCCACAGCACGCCTGAAAGCACTGCGAGTACGATGAGCGCCAAACTGTGGAGAGGCTGCATGGCCCCCCAGGCGATGACAAGTGCTCCTGCCTGGCTGCCAACGTCCCCCATAAAAATGCGGGCCTTGGGAAAATTCCACGGCAGAAATGCCGCAAGGCATACCGCGAACAGCACGAAAATGACGGGTTGAATTCCTGCTGACGCAAGAAAGGCCGCTGCGATAAGCATCGTGCCTGCGGCTAACCCGTTAATCCCGTCGATAAAGTTGAGGGCATTCGTGATGAATACGGCCCCCAGTATGAAAATTCCCATCATTGGTAAGGATGCGCCCGTTCCAGCCGCTGCCAAAAAGGCGGCTATGAACTGTGCACCAAGCTTGTAACGCGCCCTGAAAGAATACAGATCGTCCAGCCAGGAAACGGCAGCGAGTAGAATAACGCCGGCCAGCATCCCGATGACGGACGAATTTAGAATGGGCTGCCCTTTGAGAAACAGGCTTGGTAACGCGCAGAGCAGAAAAGCTCCGATAATGCCGATCCCTCCGCCTTTGGGTGTTGGCCGCGTATGGGAGCTGCGGTGCACGGGAGTGTCCATAATTCCGGCCTGAATCATCAGGACGACCAGGACCGTGCACAGGACTGCTGCACACAGGTCCAGCAGGGTAAGGCCGGAGAGAAAGGACGACAAAGAAAAGGGCATGGACGGACTTTATGGGAACAGTGGTTTTGGCGTTATAAGGGAGACGTGAAAGTCACACCATCTTCTGGCCCTCAGTTTCCGGCCCCGTCTAGCGCTATCAGCCGTACAGGTCGCACGACCGCACAGGCGAGACGCATCGCTCTCAATGTTCTTCTGGATGGAGTCGTGTCCGCAGCGGCAGCCCCTGTGGCACGTTGGCTGGCTGACCCTCACGGAGGACTGCTGCATCCGCTCTGGTTTGTAGCAGGGGGGGGGATTACGCTTCTGGTCAGTGGGCTGCCTTTTCGTATGGCACAGCAATACTGGCGGTTTTCTGGTCTTTCTGATCTTTTCAACATTGCCTGTGCTTCCGTTGTCAGCGCGACACTGTTCTCAGCCTTGCTACATTTGGCTGGCTACCCGCTTCCAAGCACGACATTCCCGGTCATTCATGCGCTGGTTCTCCTGACATGTCTGGGCGCTCTACGCATGTTTTGGCGGCTGACAGCGCGCCGTCGTCTTATGGTCGCTGAGCGTGAGCGCGTGCTGTTACTCGGCGCTGATCACGAAGCGGATCTTTTCATTCGCGCAATGGAGCGGGATCATCAGGCCGGACGTCGCGTTGTCGGGCTTCTGACTGGTGGGACGCAGCAGGCAGGGCGACGCATTCACAGTTGTCCCATTCTTGGAACGATTGATGAGACGCCTGAAATTCTGAAGCAGATGTCAGCCTCGGGGCGTCTGCCGGATACGTTGGTTATCACCACGTCCGAACTGCGTGGCGCTCCGTTGTCCCGTATCCTTGAAGTCGCACGTGAGTATGGCGTTGATGTTCAGCGAACGCCCTCTCTGACTGATCTGAAGCCCGCAGATAGTGTCGAGCTTCGTCCCGTCGCCATTGAAGATCTGTTGAACAGACCTCCGGTAGCGTTGAATAGCGAAGGCATGAGCCGCCTGATTGCTGGGCAGGTCATCGCTGTAACGGGGGCTGGCGGCAGTATTGGATCTGAACTGGCACGACAGATCGCTTCGTTCAGACCTGCTGCCATTCTTCTGATTGAAAACAGCGAGTATGCGCTGTGGCAGATCAACCTGGATCTTTCAGAGCGATATCCTGCAGTTCAGCGGCATCAGATTATTGCTGATGTGCGCGATCGCGGCAGGATCTCCGAAATTTTCATGGAATATCGTCCAGCACTGATTTTCCATGCCGCCGCGCTCAAGCATGTACCGATCGTGGAATCAAATCCGATCGAGGGTGTACTGACCAACGTCGTGGGTACCCGTATTGTTCTGGATGAGGCCGAGCGTTCAGGGGCGCAGGCGATGGTGATGATTTCAACGGACAAGGCCGTTAACCCTTCCAGCCTCATGGGAGCCAGCAAGCGCTGTGCTGAGGTTTATGGACAGGCGCTCGATATGCGTGCCCGTGCTGGTAAAGGCGGGTTGCGGTGTGTGACCGTGCGTTTTGGGAATGTCCTGGGGTCTACGGGCTCTGTCGTTCCCCTGTTTCGCCGCCAGCTTGAACATGGCGGCCCGCTAACCGTAACCCACCCGGACATGACCCGTTACTTCATGACGATCCCTGAAGCCGTGGGGCTGGTGCTTCAGGCTGCCGTCCGTGGCACTCAGGATGCTTCCGGGGAAGATACAACGGATCAGCGTCTCCGGCAGGGCGGCATTTTCGTTCTGGATATGGGCGATCCGGTCAGGATCATGGATCTTGCCTGTCAGATGATCCGCCTGGCTGGCCTCAAACCAGAAACAGACGTGGAAATCCAGATTACGGGCCTACGCCCTGGCGAAAAGCTTTTTGAAGAGCTGTTTCATGGCCGGGAAGCCCCAGTGCCGACAGATGCCCCAGGTCTGAGGATGGCGTCTCCCCGGACGGTGGATTTCAATATCGCGACTGATGCCATGAATGCGCTGGAAGCGGCGTGCCACCGCGAAGATCTTTCAGCCGTCATGGAAATATTTCACCGGTTAGTGCCGGAATTCAACCATAACCGGGATGGAAAGGCGCCGTCTGCGGTCGCGCTTTCACAGCCTGATGCGGAGATCACTGCATGATTACCCCGATAGCCTTCCTGGATCTGCCCAAACAGCAGGCTCGTCTGAAAGACGCGATCAAGAGCCGTGTTGACGCAGTGTTTGAGCACTGCCGCTTTGTCATGGGCCCCGAGGTCGAGGAACTTGAGCAGCGGCTGGCCGAGTTCGGGGGCGCGAAATATGCAGTTGGTGTGTCTTCGGGCACCGATGCGCTGTTGATGGTTTTGATGGCAGAAGAGATCGGACCGGGCGACGCTGTCTTTCTGCCGGCCTTCACTTATACGGCGACGGCTGAAGTTGTTCTCCTTTTGGGAGCAACACCCGTTTTCGTTGATGTGGAACCAGATACGTTCCAGATCAGTCTGACGTCTCTCGCGGAGCGGCTGACCGCTGTGCGGAAGACTGGGGAACTGGAGCCGCGAGCTCTGATCGGGGTGGATCTTTTCGGGCAGCCTGCGCCTTGGGATGAACTGAAAATTTTTGCTGCTCAGGAAGGTCTGACGCTCATTGCGGACTGCGCGCAGTCTTTCGGGGCCTCTTATCACGGGCGCCGTCTGGGGCACGAGGCGCGTGCTACGACGCTATCGTTTTTCCCGTCCAAGCCTCTCGGCGGCTATGGAGACGGTGGCGCTATTCTGACGGATGATGAGGACCTCGCCACTCTCTATCGTTCCCTGCGAACGCACGGTGAGGGCAAGACGCGCTACGAAGTGGAGCGGATTGGCATCAACGGTCGGCTGGACACGATTCAGGCGGCTGTTCTTCTGGCGAAACTGGATGCTTTTGAAGATGAGCTGACCAAGCGTGAAGCCATTGCCTGCGCTTATGACCGTGCCATGCCGCAAGGTATTCAAGGGCCGGTACGCGTGTCTGACAGCAAAAGTGCTTGGGCGATCTACAGCGTGTTGCTACCGGATGCGGCGAAACGGGATTCCCTGCAGGCGCACCTGAAAGCCGCAGGTGTCCCGACGGCAGTCTATTACCCGAAACCGCTTCACCATCAGTCGGCTTACAGCGAGCATCATGACGGAGCTGCTCTTCCAGTCTCAGAAGGTCTGGGAGCACGCATTTTGGCGCTGCCCATCCAGCCAGAGCTGACGGATGAAGAAGTGAGTCGTATTACGGAAGCCCTGAAAAGCTGGGCAGGAGACACATTATGAGGCGCGAGCAGAAGCTGTTACTGGCTTTTTGTGCACTGGTTTTCATTCCTGTTGGTATTGTCTGGTTCGTTGCCTGGCCGCTGATCCACGCCTGGAAGTTCCCCCCTGTGACGGAAGGCAAGATTATTGCACCTGTCAGCCGGGATCTGAGTGCTGCTGAAGTGCAGGACATCAATCTGTGGCTTCAGTCGCACACGACGGCCTGGGGCCCCAGTGGGGAACGTCCGCCTTCGAAGGGGGACGTTATTCTGCGCATGAATAACGCAGACAATCATCCGGTCATCATTTCCATCTGGAAGCATAAGCATCAAGCGGACATCGTCGGCGTGCAGCTTGAGGACGATGGCCCCTACCGCATGAACGCCTTTGAAGACGCGTCTCTCACGGCGCTCCAGCCAGCAGAGTTGCAGCCTCACGGATAAAGCTGAATACTTCAGGACTGAAGGGCGCCTGTCGTTCAGGTGTCTGCCAGTCCTGCATGTCTTCGTACATTGTACCCGTCTTGCGCCAGAGTTCCGGGCCCACGGCATCTTGCAAAGGCTTCTGAAGTTCCAGCCATTCCTTTGCGAGGCTTTGCGCCTCTGGGGCAGATGGGGTGACCGAGCGGGCAAGAGCATCTTCACAGCGCACGATAAGTCGTTCCCAGAGAACCTGATAGGATGTTCTATCTTCAGTTGGGAAGTGACGATCCATTTGCGTCCGCCATGCCATCTGTTCTTCGGCAGTAAAGTATTTTTCAAAAACGGGCTGAAGGTTTTCCCGTTGTAGAATGGCTTCTCCTTCTCGCAGCAGAAGGCAAAATGCCACCAGATCCATCGGACCATTGTAAATCTGGTTCTCCGAACCAGAGAGTTGGTCAGAGATTAGATTATGGGTGGTGCGGAGTTGGGAAATTGTTCTTTCTCATACTGCCATGCGTGCTGATAGCAGGAAAAGTTGGGTCGCTATGATATCTTTTGGGGATGCCGGCTTCAGTTCCAGGGAGCGGATCTCACCGAGACTGAATCCCATGCGCTTTAAAAGAAAAATGCGTGCCAGCGTGCTGATTGTCTGGAGCGTGTAAACGCGTCTGCCATTTTCAGTCCGGCCTGGCTTGATGAGCCCCAAAGCTTCGAAATGTCGAAGTGTCCGGGGTGTTGTTGCGCTGGCTTTGGCAAGTTCGCCAATGGTCAGGGTCTTTGCAGTCATTGATCTTTCTCCTGACGCATCATCTGCAATGATGACGTTACGTCAGGAGCAAGCGAAATATTCAGTCTTTCCGGGCTTCGTCTTCGGAAATTTCGCCGACGTCGCGGCGGGTCTGTTCTTCGTCATCGAGAGGGGCAGTTGCCTTGTCTCCCATAGCCAGCAGGGCTGCCGTGATCGGAGACGCCAGGATCAGGCCCGGAATACCAAGAATGGTGCTGAAAACCGTCTGAGACAGAATAGCAACGGCGGGTGGCATATGGACTGCACGCCGCTGGATAAGTGGTGCAAGAACGTTGCCTTCAAAGAACTGGATCACGCTGTAAAGAATAGCTACGAACAGGGCTTCTTTGCTTCCCATGGAAAGGCCCAGGAGCACGGCCGGGACCGCACCAAGGATGGCGCCGATATAGGGAATGAAGTTGCAGATACCAGCGACCACACCGAGTGCAAGCGCAAGAGGAACGCCAATCAAAGAGAGGCCAATCCCGGACAGAATGCCCACGACGAGCATGTCGAGGGCCTGACCTGCTGTCCACGCCCAGAGTGTCGTGCCTGCAGCCATGAGTAACTCACGTGCGGATGCACGGTGCTGGGAAGGAACGAGGCGCAGAAAACCGTCAATGTAAATTGCAGGCGACAAGGCAAAGTACAGCCCTGCAATCAGAATGACAGCCAGTGTGCCCAGCACACCAAAGGCGCTGCTGAGAATGCCAGTCACGGACCCTGCAAGGCCGGAGCCGAGGGAACCAAGGCTGCCAGACGTTGCATCATTTCCGCCAACTGCGGTTGGAAGATGATCCAGAACAAGCTGACCCAGAGTAGACCCTGAAAGATGCGATTTCAGATCGCCGGACTGCTGGACAAGCGCCTGTTTAAGGCGAATGAACTGGTCCCCGATCGCCGGGCCGCTGCTCCAGACAAGGCCTGCCAGTGCGAGCAGGATAACCACTGTGACGAGAGCAACAGCGCCCTGATAAGGGATGAACGAGACATGGCGCCGTACGATCCGGGCGAGGCCATGCAGGACGACGGCCATCAGTGCCGAGGCGAAAACAACAGCCAGCACATCCTTCATCAGCCAGACGGCCAGAAGGATCAGCGTCACAGTCAGGGCGATCCGTAACAGGCTGGCAATTTTTGAAAGTTCGCGCGCGCGCGGTTCCTTCTCGTCTCGGTCCTTCGGGTCGGAAAACGAAATAGGCATCAGCCGGTCCATCCTGAATCTGTAGGCCGGTGTTGGCTTATGGACTTCGGGAAGGCGGGTCAATTGGCTGAGGTGATCTAACGATACTCTCACGGAGTGCTGACATCCGTGAGAGTACACATGCTACAGTTAAGTTCGGCTTTGGTTAGGCAGAAGCATCTTCAAGTTCCGCCTGTGCTTCGAGCCAGAGCTCTTCTGTTTTCTCCTGTGTCGCGTTCAGAGCAGAAAGATGAGCATTCAGCGACGCGATTTCACCGGGATTCCCTGACTGATAGAGCTCCGGATCGGCAAGCCTGGTCTCAATTTTCTCTTTTTCCCGATTGATCTGAGCCAGCTTCGCTTCAGCATCACGAATTTTTCGGCGGAGCGGGGCCAGCGCTCGTGTGAGCTCCTTGCGGTCAATTTTCTTCTGGGGAGCTGTCGCCTGAGATGCCTCCTGTGAGGCCGGGCGATTGGCGTTTTTGTTCCGCTCCGTATTTTCCGCTCTGGCCTTGCGAGCACGCTCGACCAGCCATGCCTTGTATTCCGCCATGTCGCCGTCAAACGGCGCAATGGTCCCGTCTTCAACCAGCCAGAACCGATCCGCCACGGATTCCACCAGATGGCTGTCATGGCTGATGAGGATTACCGCGCCCTCGAACTCGGAAAGGGCACGGATCAGGGCATCGCGTGCGTCAAGATCAAGATGGTTGGTTGGCTCATCGAGGATGAGAAGATGCGGGGCGTCACGAGTGGAGAGCGCAAGAAGAAGGCGTGCTTTTTCCCCACCGGACAATTCTGAAACACGGGTTTCAGCACGATTAACATCAAGTCCGAAACGCGCGAGCTGTGAGCGTACGGCAACTGGCGTCGCATCAGGCATGGCGCGTGCCATGTGATCGATCGGTGTTTCAGACAAGACAAGTTCATCGGCCTGATGCTGTGCGAAATAGCCGATCTTGAGCTTTGGCGAGTGATTGTAAGATCCGGCCATGGGATCAAGACGTCCTGCCAGTAGCTTGGCGAATGTGGACTTGCCGCGCCCGTTCTGGCCCAGAAGAGCGATTCGGTCTTCCATATCGAGCCGCTGGTTCAGCCCTTTGAGAACCACCCGTCCGTCATACCCTAGACTGACATTGTCGAGGGTGATCATCGGTGGGGGAAGGGGCTGCGGTTCCGGGAATGAAAAGCGCGTCGGCGTGTCTTCCACCACGCTATCAATCTGCGGAAGGCGCTCAAGCGCTTTCAGGCGGGCCTGAGCCTGTTTGGCTTTCGTGGCTTTCGCGCGGAAGCGATCGACGAAGGACTGCATATGCGCACGCTGTGTTGCAATGCGCTCAGCCATACGGTTTTGCTGAAGGGCCTGTTCTGTCCGGATGCGCACGAAGTTGTCGTAACCGCCGGGCGTCAGGCTGAGTTTCTGATGATCCAGATGAGCAATGGCATCGACTGTATTGTCGAGAAGTGAGCGGTCATGGCTGACGATCAGAGCTGCACCAGGGAATTTTGCGAGCCAGGATTCGAGCCAGAGGGTGGCTTCAATATCAAGATGGTTGGTGGGCTCATCCAGCAGAAGGAGATCGGGGCTGAGGAAGAGGGCCGTTGCCAGCGAGACACGCATTCTCCAGCCGCCTGAGAAGTCCGAGACCGAACGAAGCTGCGCGTCTTGATCGAAGCCCAACCCTGACAGGATGGCGCCGGCACGGGCAGGGGCCGTGTAGGCATCAATGGCAATCAGGCGCTCATGCACATCTGCGATACGGGCAGGGTCCGTGGCAGTCTCGGCTTCGGCGAGGAGCGCCGCGCGCTCGATGTCGCCTTCCAGCACCGTATCGATCAGCGAGGTGTCACCAGATGGTGTTTCCTGCTTCACGCGGCCCATTGTGGCCCGATTTGCAAGCGTGATGGTGCCCCCATCCGGGGCAATATCCCCTGCAATCGCGCCAAGAAGTGTTGATTTTCCAGCCCCATTTTTTCCGATGAGGCCAATTTTCCGACCGGGGTCGACTGTCAGCGATGCGCCATCCAGCAGGGTACGGCCGGCGATGCGGAGAGTCAGGTCAGTGATAGTGAGCAGGCTCACGGGCGCCTCGATCAGTCGGGAAGAGTGAAAAAACCGCGACAGACCTATCAGGAACTACGAATTTGCTCTAGTGGAACGGCGGGATTTACCCCTTTGTCCAACAGGAGAAGAAAGATGGCTCTCGAGCGCACGCTTTCAATCATCAAGCCCGACGCCACGAAGCGTAACCTGACCGGCAAGATCAATGCCGTGTTCGAGGAAGCCGGTCTGCGCATCGTTGCTCAGAAGCGCATCCAGCTGACCGAGAAGCAGGCTGGCGCTTTCTACGCAGTTCACAAGGAGCGTCCGTTCTACGGCAGCCTCGTGTCCTCCATGCTCGCTGAGCCGGTTGTCGTGCAGGTTCTGCAGGCTGAGAACGCTGTTGCAAAGCACCGTGAAGTCATGGGCGCAACGAACCCGGCTGATGCAGCTGAGGGCACCGTGCGTAAGCTTTATGCTGAAAGCATCGAAGCAAACTCCGTGCACGGTTCTGACAGCCTTGAGAACGCGAAGAACGAGATCGCTTTCTTCTTCGCTGAGACAGAAATCCTGCCGTAAGGTCTGGGTTCTGCCAATGGAGAGCCGCAGGCTCTGTGGCTCTCCATTTCCAATGATTTGGGACGGTATCTGAACGCCCCGACTGGTCAGCCTTCACACGTTCCCGGTTCCGCTGTCATCCAGGCCCACTCTGCGGCATGATGACGGAAGAGAGGCATGGTTCGATCTGTGGGCAACGACGCTACAACTTCTTTCCTTTACAAATATCCGCTGGCTATTGTCTGGGGACTTCTGGTCTCTGCCTGCCTGATGTTTCTGGTGATCGCGACCCCGCCATTACAGGTCGCCGATGAGCCAAATCATTTTCAAAGAGCCATACAGATCTCTCAGGGACAGTTAATCGGCCATCGTTTCAGTGCCTCTGATAGCGGTGGTGTCATTCCTGAAGACAGCGTTGTATTCGCTTACAGATATGATGATCTCAAAGGTCGATATGAACGGAAAGTAGACTGGAACCGTATCTTCGGCAGCGCACCGTTAAGCTGGAAAAGTCCGAAGCGGGAAGCAGGCTTTCCAAACACGGTGATCTATTCTCCGATCTTTTATTTTCCATCAGTGGTGGGGATTGAAGTCGGCAAAAGACTTCATGAAGATATTTTAAAGTCTTTTTATCTGGCGCGCATGTCCAGCGCCGTCTTTTGCGTACTTGCCGGAATGTTCGCCCTTGCGATTGTCCGTCAGGGACGACTGATTATTGCAGCATTTCTCTCAATGCCTATGTCGCTGTCGTTGTTCGCATCCTGCTCTCAGGATGGGCCTTTGATCGCAGCCTGTGCAGTCTGTACGGCTCTCATGACGCGATTAAATGATGATTTCTGCAAGAACAGATGGTTCTGGCCGACACTCGCGCTTCTGATGGGATGCATTATTGCATCCAAGCCGCCTTATATTCTTATCGCGTTTCTACCGCTGATCATTGCTCCATGGGCGGCCTGGCGCTCGGCTGCGGGTGCGTGTGTGTTTACCGCACTTGCTGCTCTGGCATGGTCAGTTATGGGCGTTGGCTCCACAAAAATCCCTTTTCGCTCCGCAGATGGCGTTGATGCTGCGCGCCAGCTACATTTCGTTCTTTCTCACCCGCTCAAAGCAGTCGCGGTACTTCTGCACACATTCAGGGTTTCTGTTCATTCCTTGATGGGCCAGTTTGTCGGTGTTCTGGGATGGCTTGATGCACGACTTCCAGACTGGTTTTACCAGTTCGAAGTCATGTTTTTCATTCTCGTAGGTATTTTCTCTTGCCTGTACCTTACAAGAAAAATTGGAAGAGACGAGCTAGTGAGAAAGGCGCTCATACTTTGTGTGTCCATTGGGACTGTCAGCGCTGTTAGTCTTTCTCTTTATCTTATATGGACCCCCGTCGGTGATAGTTATATTGGCGGCCTTCAGGGGCGATATTATATCCCCGCTGCAATTTTCTCAGTACTGATCTTTCCTTTCGCATCAACGCCCCATTTTCTATCCGTTGCTAAAGCAAAGGCCGTTGAAATCGGGCTTCTTACGGTGGGGCTATGGGTAGGATTGGGCGCTATCGTTCAGACGATACTGGCGCGGTATTGGTAATTGCCGTGACCATTTAATAGTGAGGGGGGCGGTTGCTGCGAAAGAGGTAGCCGACCCCTTGGGTCTTTATGCGTTAATTCCAAAGACGCGCATAAATGCCGGTTGCTTCAATGCAGACATGCGCAACGCAAACGAAATAGGCGCCTAACAGGCTCGTACAGACCGTTTGATACGTCTTGTTCTGGCGCGGCAGGAACAACAGAACGCCAGTTAAAATAGCAGCACAGCTTATATAAAAATAACGTCCCTGAAGGCCGCTGACAGTGTCCTCTCCAAGGTGAGAGAATCCAACGTAGAATGCCAGAAGAGTTAAGAGAGAATAAAGCGCACCAAGCGCAATCAGGATTGCTCCGGATCGTGGACTAGCAATGGGCCGTTTGTCAGCGAGAGCCAGCAGAACAATCAGAGCTATAGCTACATACCCAGTGCCTTCACCAATCTTGAAGAAAAGTGGCACTGGGCCGCCGCCAAAACGTCCCCATGCGTCCTCCCACCACCAGTGCGAGCCAACACGGTAGGTTTCAGCGATTTCCCGAACAAAAGACCATGGGTGCTTCAGCATGGTCAGGATCTGGACTTTAGGATCCCCTCCCGTATTCCAGTAATGCGCAGGCGTGAATGGGTAAATTCCGTTCCAGACAACGGCGGAGACAAGGCTCAATCCGACGACCGTCATACAGAACTGGACATATTTTCTCTGGGTGGTGAAAGAATTCGTCGGCACAAGAAAGCAGCCGAGACTTAAAAAGCTGCAGGTTAATTTGAAAAGCCCCAGCGGAGCGGCCAAAGCGATAATCAGGCGGATCCAGATTTTCCGGTCTTCGGGAGGGGCCATCCGGGCCCGTAGGCAGCAGGCGAGGAACAGCATTGATCCCAGATTGGTGACAGGATCGGCGCTATATGTTGTCGCCAGATGGAGGCTTGTTGGCGTGGTCATCAGGGCAAGGACGGCCAATCGTCCTACGGGCAGCACCGCAAGGACAAGTGCGAGCATCCCGATGTATCCAAACAGGTTCCCTAAACGACCAGCGTAATATCTTGTATCCACGCCGCCATGTCCGGCATTGGCGATTATCATGGCGGTGGCTGAGGGAATATACATCAGTGGGGAGTATGAAGCGGTCGAGGGGAAATGAACGACTTCCCGGTCTCTTTTGGAGTTCTCCAGATCCTTTGCGATCTGCGCAGCGACATTGCTGTCAGAAGGCTTGTGCTGGTTCCGGTTTGAATTGAAATAGCGCACCCAGGTCAGCATACTGGTGTCGAGCCCACCCCCGAACATGTGCCCCGAATAACGCTGTGCCAGAAGATTTCCCTGAGCGATCTGTTGCGCGCGGTAAAAATGGAATTCTTCATCTACGCCACTAACAGGCGTGACGCGGTACACAAGAAAAACGCCGATAACAGCAATCGAGAGAAGATAAGCGAGTTCAAGAAGCCGCAGGTTTGTTTTGCAGAACGCAAAAAATGACGAAACGGACTTCATATCAGTGCTTATTTCCTTGTTGGGGCACATGACCGACTGCCATCCGGGCTCATATGCACCCACTCAGAGTAAGGCAATCCGCAAATTATAAAACTGAGTTTTGGAAGTGCTGAGCGTTTTTGCGGTCATTATCGTCAGGGCATTTAACTGAGAGGTGTCTTTACTACACAGTGCCCAGATAAAATGAGGAGCGGAATGAAAGAAGAAATTTCCGTTCATCCCGCCGCCTGTTTACTGTCTGTCGATGTAGTTCTGTAGAACCGAAGGATACAGGGCATGTTCCTGTTCCAGTACGCGTGCAGCAAGTGCGTCGGGTGTGTCAGTCTTCAGAACCGGCACACGCGCTTGCCCAAGAATAGGCCCTTCATCCACGCCCGCAGTCACAAGGTGAACAGTACAGCCGTGCTCGGTTGCGCCGGCAGCAATGGCAGCCTCATGTGTGTGCAGGCCCGGAAATGCAGGCAAGAGGCTCGGGTGGATGTTGAGCATCCGGCCATCCCAGGCGTTGACGAGATAAGGCGTCAGGACACGCATATATCCGGCAAGGCAGACGAGTTGGGCTCCGGAAGCGCGGATGGCTGCATCCACCTTGCGTTCATGAGCTTCGCGGTCTTTCCCAAACGCCTTGTGGTCAATGGCCGCCGTCTGAAGACCGGCCGCGCGGGCGACCTCCAGACCAGCCGCATCCGGCTTGTTACTGAGCACGAGTACGATCCGAGCCGGAAAATCCGGCCTTTCACAGGCCTCGATCAGTGCACGCATGTTGCTGCCACGCCCGCTGATAAGCACAGCGATGGGCGTCTTCTGAATCATGCGAAGGAGACCGGTGCGGTCAGGGCATAAGCCTCGTCGGAGCGGACAACTTCACCGATCTGGAAAGCGCTTTCCCCGCGGGCTTCCAGTTCAGCCAGAACGCGCTCTGGCTCAGGAGTGACGAGAACCATGCCAATGCCACAGTTAAAGACACGGAGCATTTCATCAGCTGAAACATTTCCGGTTTCTGCCATCCAGCGGAATACGGGAGGGACGACCCACGACGAACCGTCAATGCGAACACCCAGACCTTCCGGAAGGACGCGCGGCAGATTGCCCGGCAGGCCGCCGCCGGTAATATGTGCGCAGCCATGGAGCAGGCCCTTGGCGTGCAGATCCAGCACGCTGCGAACATAAAGCTTCGTAGGTGTCAGCAGGGCTTCGGCGAGTGTGTGTCCTTCAGAGAAGGGAGCCGGATCATTCCAGCCGAGGCCTGAACGGCGGACAACTTCACGAACCAGAGAAAAGCCATTCGAGTGAATGCCTGAGGAGGGCATCCCGATCAGTGCGTCGCCTTCGCGGATGCCTGCGGGAAGGAGAGCGCCGCGTTCTGCCGCGCCGACACTGAAGCCAGCGAGATCATAATGCCCCGGTGCATACATGCCCGGCATTTCTGCAGTTTCGCCACCGACCAACGCACAGCCGGACTCTGCGCAGCCATGGGCGATGCTCTTCACGACCGTAGAGGCATCTTCAATGGAGAGCTTGCCGGTTGCCAGATAGTCCAGGAAGAACAGCGGGGTTGCGCCTTGAACGACCAGGTCGTTCACGCACATGGCTACGAGATCAATTCCGACCTCATCATGCTTGCCGGCTTCGATCGCGACCATGAGTTTCGTGCCCACGCCGTCTGTGCAACTGACAAGGACCGGATCGGTGAAACCGGCAGCCTTCAGATCAAACAGGGCACCGAAGCCGCCCAGTCCGCCCATTGTGCCGGGGCGGTTCGTGGCTTTGGCTGCGGGCTTGATGGCATCGACCAGGGCATCGCCTGCTGCAATGTCTACACCAGCCTGTGCATAGCTGGCGCCCTGTGAGGTGTCGGGCTGATCGGTCATGATGAAGCTTCCCGCTGGTTGACGTGACGCCGTTCTAGAGCATCCTGCACGCGGGCGGAACGCTTGAATTGAAGGCGTAACGGCATGAAAAGGGATGAGGGATGACAAAACAGGACGGACAGGAAGGGCACGCCATAAGCGATGCCGGACCTCAGATGGCCTTTCCTCTGCGTCGTCCGACCGCGATGACAGCCGAACGCTTCATCACGAGCCCTTCAAATGCGCCTGCGCGCGCGTGGCTTTCACGCAAAGTGTGGCCTGATGGCCGATTGTGGCTTTGGGGGCCAGCCGGAACTGGAAAAACTCATCTATTGTCTGTCTGGGCGCAGGAGCATGATGCGACCATTCTGGATGCGCGCCTGTTTTCTCATGCCTCCTCCGGAGGGCGTATTCGTGTGCGAGGAAATCTTGCGATTGATAACGCCGATTCGCCGGGCGATGAGGCAACCATGCTCCACCTGCTGAATGACGCGCTGACGCAGGGTGACCGGGTATTGATGGTTGGGCGCCTTCCACCGTCACGCAGTCATGTCTCCCTGCCAGATCTGGGAAGCCGGCTCCGTGCGACCGCAACGACGGCCACGGGAGAGCCGGAAGACGATCTGCGGGCAACGTTGCTGCTTTCTCTTCTGGCGGATCGTCAACTCGTTGTTTCGCAGTCCGTTACGGAATGGCTTTGGCGTCATCTGCCACGCACGGGAAATGCTTTGGTTTCGGCGGTTGAGCGGCTGGATGATGCGGCTCTTGCCCGTGGAACCGCAATTACACGGGCGCTGGCGCGAGAAATGCTTCCCGATCTTCTGATGCCTGATATGTCAGAGGAATGACATAAAACCTACGTTTGACACACTTCTCCCAAGCCTTGATCTTAAACGGGTTTTGGTTCGAGCTTCCCGGAAGAGACCATCGTGACGACTGAAAATAATAAGCCAACTCCCCGTCGACGTTCGCGCAACCAGCCGCGCGAAGGGAATCTGACGCCAGCCGCAACCCGGGCCCGGCGGCGCAGAATGGTTGTTCCGACAGCTGAAGACTATGCTGACATGCCAACATCCCCAGCGCGGTTCATCAACCGGGAGCTTTCCTGGCTCGACTTTAATCAACGCGTCATCGAAGAAGCCGAAAGTTCGCGCAATCCGCTTCTGGAGCGTGTCCGTTTTCTGTCCATCAGCGCCAGTAATCTGGACGAATTCTATTCAGTACGTGTTGCGGGTCTGGTGGGGCAGGTTCGGGAAGGGCTGGTCGTTCGGAGCCCGGATGGAGCAACACCTGTTCAGCAGCTTTCGGCCGTCCGTCAGAAAGCCCGGTTTCTGCTCGCAGAGCAGCAGCGGGTCTGGCATCAGCTTCAAGACGAGCTGAAAGATGCCGGGATTTCCATCCTGTCCACAGAAGGTTTGGATGGGACTGATCTTGCGCAGCTCTCAGCCCTGTTTGATGAGCGCGTCTTTCCGGTTCTGACCCCACTTGCAGTCGATCCCTCACACCCGTTGCCGTTTATTCCGAACATGGGATTGGCGCTGGTTATGCGTCTCAAGGACCCTGCGTCGGGCAAGCATGTCATGGACGGATTGATTCTGCTGCCAGCACAGGTGCCGCGCTTCCTGCGCCTTCCGTCACGGGTCGGCGAAGGCAAGGATGCCACGGGTGAAATCCGCTTTATCCTGCTTGAAGACCTGATCAGCCTGTTCGCAGATCGCCTGTTCCCCGGTCTCATGATTGGTGCGGCCGGTGTCCTACGGATTATCCGCGATACGGACGTTGAGTTTGAAGACGAGGCGGAAGATCTAGTTCGTTCTTATGAAACGGCTCTCAAGCAGCGCCGTCGTGGCGTCGGTATTCATCTGGCTCTTGATCACAAGCTCCCTGAAACGCTCGGGCGCGAAATGGGTGAAGAGCTGGGTGTTGGTGACGAAGATGTCGTGGTCATGCCCAATTTTGTGGGCGTTGTAGATCTCAAACAGCTGATTGTGGATGACCGTCCAGATCTGGTGTTTCCGCCCTACACGCCGCGCTTTCCGGAACGCATTCTGGATTATGACGGAGACTGCTTCGCGGCGATCCGGGCAAAGGATATCGTCGTCCACCACCCGTTCGAGAGCTTCGATGTGGTGGTGCAGTTCCTTAGGCAGGCTGCGCGTGATCCGAATGTTCTGGCCATCAAGCAGACGCTTTACCGGACCTCACGGGATAGCCCGATCGTTCATGCCCTGATTGAGGCAGCGGAATCCGGCAAGTCCGTCACGGCCATGGTTGAGCTGCGTGCCCGGTTTGATGAAGAAGCCAACATCCGTCTTTCGCGTGCTCTGGAAGCGGCTGGCGTGCAGGTTGTGTTTGGGTTTGCACATCTGAAGACCCATGCGAAGCTGAGCCTTGTCGTCCGTCGTGAAAGCGGGACGCTACGTTCTTATGCCCATTTTGGGACTGGGAACTATCATCCCATTACAGCCCGGATTTACACAGATCTTTCGTTCTTTACCTGCGATCCAAAATTGGCTTCGGACTCTGCACGGCTGTTCAATTACATGACCGGGTATGCCACGCCGGAAAAAATGGATGCGCTGGCGTTCTCTCCCATGACGATCCGTTCCACGCTTGAACAACTCATCCGTGACGAGATTGCTCATGCAAAGGCAGGCCGTCCCGCCCGGATTTGGCTGAAAATGAACAGTCTGGTTGATGCTGAACTGATCGACCTCCTCTACGAAGCGTCCCAGGCCGGAGTGAAGATCGTCGGGATTATCCGTGGGATTTGCTGTCTGCGTCCGGGTGTACCGGGCCTGTCTGACAACATCGACATCAAGTCCATTGTCGGTCGTTTTCTGGAGCATGCGCGTGTCTTTGCGTTTGGAAATGGTCACCGGATGCCATCGCATAAGGCAAAAGTTTTCATTTCTTCCGCGGACTGGATGGTGCGAAACATGGATTGGCGGGTAGAAGCAATGGTGCCTATCACCAACCCAACCGTCCACGCGCAGATTCTCGGCCAGATCATGACCATGAATATCAAGGACAACCTTCAGAGCTGGACGCTCTCCAAGGACGGGCGTTGGCATCGGGTGTCTCCTGGTGCACACCCGTTCTCCGCACACGAGTACTTCATGAACAATCCCTCCCTGTCTGGCCGTGGGTCGGCCGCACGGGAAAAAGCTCTTCCGGAGGCCCATCGCCCGCGCGAACGGCCTGACCGGATTCTGGAAGACTGAAACCTCATGTCATCATCTGCACAGCGCTCCGCCATCGTCGATCTCGGGTCCAACTCCGTTCGGCTCGTGGTTTTTGAAGGCGTAGCGCGCAATCCGCTCCCCATCTTCAATGAGAAGGTTACGCTCAAGCTGGGGCGCGGTCTGGATGCAACGGGTCGCCTGAACGACGAGGGCGTTACCCTGGCGATGGACGTGTTGGGCCGGTTTCACACCGTCGCCCGGGCCATGGGAGCCGAGCCTTTCGAGGTTCTGGCTACCGCGGCTGTGCGTGATGCCTCCAACGGGCCTGACTTCGTCTCTGCCATCCGTGCAAGAATGCCGGGTGTGGCCATCCGTGTGCTCGAAGGCACTGAGGAAGCAGATTATGCGGCCCGTGGCGTTCTCTGCGGGCTGCCGGAAGCCAATGGTCTGGTCGCTGATATTGGCGGCGGCTCACTGGAGCTCATCCATGTTGCTGACGGACAGTATTACGAAGCCCTGACAACCAAGCTTGGCGTCATTCGTCTTCAGGATCGGGCGAAGGGTGTTCTGCTGGAAGCTGAGCGGATTGCCTCTGAAATGCTTCAGGAGGTCAACTGGCTTCCGGGGATGAGTGGCCGTCCGTTGTACCTGGTTGGCGGCGCATTCCGGGCCTTGGCGCGTCTTCAGATCGCACGGACGCAGTATCCTCTGAATCTTGTCCATCTCTTCACGCTTTCCGAGGGTGAAGCACGCGAGATGTCGGATTGGGTCATCGGCGCCTCAAAACGCACTCTTGAGAAACTGCCCAACGCACCCCGGAAGCGCTTGGGTGATGCACCCTTTGCAGCGGTCGTTCTCAAATGCCTGATGGAACGTGTTCGCCCGTCCAAGGTGGTCTTTAGCGTGGATGGCCTGCGGGAAGGCTGGTACATGCGGCACGTCGCCTCTTCTGTCGCCGGGGAGGACCCCATGACAACGCTGGCAGAGGAAATGGCGGACCGTCTGGCGCGAAGCGTAACGCTCTCAAAGGCGCTCGTGGATTGGACGACACCGATTTTCCGGGGAGAAACACCGTCCCAGAAACGTTTGCGTCAATTGACCTGTACTCTTTCGGATATCGGATCATACGATCATCCGGAATACCGTGCTGAACAGACCTATCAGCGTGTGATGCATTGTCACGGCGTGGGGTTTGAACACACCGCCCGCGCATTTATCGGCCTGACCCTGGCCGTGCGTTATGAAGTGGCGATGGACTCCCCACTGATTGAGCCCTCGCGCCGCCTTCTGTCCCGCTCTGAAATTGATCGTGCTGTGAAGCTGGGTCTGGCGCTGCGTCTGGCCTATACGCTGTGCGCGGGGACGGAAGTGTTGCTGGAAGAATGTCGCCTGCTGGTGGAAGAACCTCAGCTTGTGCTGATCCTCGGTGCACGGAGTGTCCGTGCAGCAGGAAGTGCAGTCCGTCGACGCTTTGAACGATTGGCCGCAGCCATGCAGCTTGAGGCTCAGGTAAGGGAAGAATGAGTTTGAGAATGAAGATCGGGACTAAGGCTGCGTTAGGACTGTGTGCGGCCCTCACGATTGGTGCCGGCCTTGTCGGCTGTGGCAAGGTTCCGGGGCATGACCGTAACAAGTTGTGGGAACTCGTAGGGGACCGTTGTGCGAAGGATGCCCGGCATCATCCGTGTGCAGTTTATGACCCGCAGGACGGCTATGCTCTCCTGAAAGACTTGTATGGGCATGGTCAGTATCTACTGATCCCGACGCGGAAAGTGCCAGGCATCGAAGACCCTTCGCTGCTTCAGCCCGAAACGCCAAACTATTTCTCTGAAGCCTGGTCCGAACGTCATCGGGTCCCGGAAGGGTATGGTTTTCCCGTTCCAGACGACCACCTTTCGCTGACCATCAATTCTCGTGATGGCCGGACGCAGGACCAGCTTCATATCCATATCGATTGTCTGACGCCCTACGTCCGTGGGGAAATCGACAAGAACATGATTGGTGAGGACTGGACCCCGGTCTCCCTTTACGGTCATCCATACCGGGCCAAGCTGGTGCAGACGCTTGATCAGTCGCCTTTCCGGCTGATTGGTGCGGAGAATATGGGCGATCATACGATCGTGGTGACACCGGGTCATCATGGTGGCTTCGTCATTCTCGACGATGTCGCTCATGCTCTGGACCGTGCATCTGGTGAGGAAGTTCAGGATCACAAGTGCAAGATTGATGATCCGAAACACAAGAGCATGCATATGGACGGCATGGAGCCGGGCATGCACATGAACGGGATGATGTAACCCTTCATCTTGTTCTATGTCTCCGGGACTGGCATGGTTCGATCATCCTCGAACACTTGTTAATCCCGGAGATTGCCCGTGAACTGGCCTTTATTGGCGCTGGCCGTGGGCGCGTTCGCCATCGGAACCACCGAATTCACTCCGATGGGTCTTTTGCCTGTCATTGCGCAGGGCCTTCAGGTTACCGTCCCGAAAGCGGGCGGGCTTGTAACGGCTTACGCTGTGGGCGTGATGGTCGGCGCGCCTTTCATTACTCTTCTTCTCGCAAGACTTCGCCGGAAATTCGCCCTGACACTCCTGATGGGGCTGTACGTTGCAGGTAATCTTTTGTCTGCCGTCGCAGGAAGTTACGAGCTTCTGTTTGCTTCTCGTGTACTGACCAGCCTGGCACATGGCGCATTCTTCGGGCTGGGCGCTGTAGAAGCGTCTGCCGTTGTTGCACCAGAGCGCCGGGCGAGTGCAGTTGCGACCATGTTCATGGGTTTGACAGTCGCCAATATCGTTGGCGTGCCTGCCGCAACGTGGCTGGGTATGAATTTCGGCTGGCACATGGCCTTTGGTGTGACGGCTATTTTGGGCGTTCTGACCATGATTGCCGTGCAACTTGCTCTTCCCGCTCGAGAGGCAGGCCCTGTTCCAGACGTTGCAAGTGAACTCAAGGCGTTGCTGAGGGCGAATGTTCTTCTCGCTTTGACCACAACGGCTATCGGGGCAGGGGCCATGTTCGTGCTCTACACGTACATCACGCCTATTCTTCAGCACATCACGCATGCAAGCCCGCTGGTCATTACGGTTGCGCTGATGCTGACTGGTGTCGGCTTCTCAATCGGAAATGCGATTGGTGGTCGCAGCGCAGACCGCTCTCTGGATGGCAGTCTGCTCATGTTTTTCCCCATTCTAGGGGCCGTCATGCTGCTCTTCCCCTGGGTGGCTCAAACCGTGCCGGGTGCGCTGATCGCAACTCTTGTCTGGGGCGCAGCGACATTCGCGCTGATGCCTGCTCTTCAGATGCGCGTCATGCAGGCGGCTCACGATGCACCCGCCCTGGCATCCTCGGTTAATATTGGTGCCTTCAACCTTGGAAATGCGCTTGGTGCCGCTTTAGGAGGGGTCGCCTTGTCCATGGGGTTGGGTTATCCCGGTGTTTCCGTTATCGGAACGGCTCTGGCCCTGGTTGGGGTCGGTCTTGTTCTCTTTTCGCGAAAGGTGGCCCCGCCATGACCCGTTCCTTTCTGCTCGCCACCGGGCTTTTCTTCAGTGCGGCTCTCACGCCACTTGCGGCCTACGCCGAGCAGCCTGCCAACGTTGGTGACGCTGTCATGGCTGCCAGCGCGTATCACGATAGTGGTGATTACCAGCACGATTTCGACACGGTGATCGCACAGGCTCGTCATTGGATATCCGAGCGAGCGCCTCAGGTGCGCAAGCCGGCTATTGTTCTCGATATTGATGAGACGACACTCTCCAATTGGGACGAGATCCGTGCAGACAACTTTGGTTATATTGCCAATGGTCCCTGTGACGCGCTGCCAAAAGGTCCTTGTGGTGCGATTGCCTGGGAAAAGAGCGGACGTGCTCCGGCGTTCGCTTCCACGCTGGCCCTGATTGATGAAGCCGAGCGGAATCATGTCGCTGTGTTCTTCATCACTGGCCGTCATGAAGATGAGCGTGAAGCAACCGCACGCAATCTTCATCTGGCTGGAATTAAGCATTGGGACGGGCTGGATCTGCGTCCAATGACATCTCATGGGTATGCGGCGCACTATAAGGCACCGGCACGCGCTGCTATCGAGGCTAAGGGGTATACGATCATTGCAAGTCTGGGAGATCAGCCTTCTGATCTTGCGGACGGACATGCAGAGAAGGGCTTTCTTCTCCCCAACCCGTTTTATCGCGTTCCCTGAGACATATCTGTTGTCGGTATAAAAAAGGTGCTCAGGAGAAAATCCTGAGCACCTTTTTTTGTGGCCTCAAAACGACTTTAGAAGACGTTCCAGATAGTCCAGTTCACCCTGAGGGCGAGTTCTGTCGGAAGCGCGACGACGTAGCTCACGTTCGATGTCCCGCGCCCTGTCACGGGCGTTACGATCAGGGATGTGGGCGTCCGAATCTTTGCCGCTCTGGCCTTCGCCGAGCTTGCGGCCCAGTGGATCCTGATCCTTGCGGTCTTCGTCCCCGTCGTCGTCATCTCCGGCGTCAGGCTGATCGCCTCCGTCGCCCTGCTGTCCAGCCTTGCCATGCTGCTGTTGCCCGGAGCCACCACCGCCCATGGATGGGATGAAACTCAGGCTTCCGCCTTTACCCTGACCAGACCCGCCGGACTTCTGGCTTTGGCGCATCTGCTTTCCGGCCTCAGACAGATCTGCGAGAGCCTTCTGTTCTGCCGTAAGTGCCTGATCATCCTTGCGGTCTGCCAAGGCCTTGCGAGCATCTTGCATATCCGCTTTTGCCTTGTCGAACGCAGTGGCGGGCTTGCCTGTCAGGTCCTTTACCCGCCGGCCAAGAATTTCATCGACACGAGACAGTGCACGCTGAAAGGCATGATCTGCGCGGCGCTCAGGAGATTGCACAGCAACTGTCGCGGGATCAACAGGCGCTGCGGGTTTAGGAGATGCTGACTGTTCCATATTTGGCGGAGGCTGCATTCCAAGCTGGCGCAGCAAATCGGCTGTGGACATCTGGCTGATGTCTTCATGCCCGTCCTGCTGATCAGGCGGCAGAGCGGCCTTGCGGGCGGCAGACAAACGGGCCTGTGCATGATCCAGCAGGGTCGTTTCCCGATGAACCAGATCATGAAGGGCGGCACGTTGCGCGCGTGCTTCTTCCTGAGCCTTCATCTGAGCCGCGAGGGCTTTCAGATCTTCCGGCGTGGCCTGACGCATATGCTCGGCCATGTCTTCCATCTGCTGGAGTTTACGTAATGCTTCATCCCCATGCCCCTGCGATGCTTCATTCTGAAGGCGCTGCATCTGATCTGACCATGGATCAGCAGAGCTTGTGCCAGATTGCGGCATCATAATGCCGCTCTGGGCTGCCTTCTGAAAAAGAAGCTGCATGCGGTGGTTAAGGGCATCCTTGAGAGCTTTCGTACGCTTCTGAAGTTCTTCCTGTTCAGCCAGAGTATGGCCTTTATCTCCCAGAGACTGCATGTGATCGAGCTGTTGCTGAACACTCTGCTGTGCTGCACGGACGGCCGCGGCTGCATCCGCAATTTCCGGCCCGTCCCGGCGGAGATCATCAAGATACAGAGCCAGTGCCCAAAGCTGCCCCGGCACCTGTTCCGCCGCTCCTTCAGGAGCATTGGGCTCCAAGGAAGCAATATAGAGGCCAAGTGGGGCGAGGAGGGCGAGGATATCCGTTGTCTGCGTCAGGAGCTTCAGTTCGTCTGCCGCCTGCTGCGGGCGTTCTTGTCCCAGCATCAACCGGCGGCGCAATGCGACAATGGCTCGTGCCAATGGGTCCGAAAACTTCCGGGAGCCTAGGTGGAAGCGCACAAAAGCACTGTGGTTTTCCCGGCCGGAGACACTAACGGCATGAAGGCGGCCTTCGACTTCCATTCCGGCAAACGCGTCCGAAGACAGATCCGGGCGTGCTTCTCCCTTTGCATCTTTGGGGTGTCCATTCAGTGGTACTGGAACACGCACGACGCGGCCTTTGGGCAGGTCAGGCAGTCGGATTTCCGCTTCCAAAGAGGCTACGCCATAAGTCTGCTGAACGTGCCAGGGAAGGCTGGTGCGCCAGTCATCTTTCTGGGGAGCGGGTTTTCCGTCCCAGGCTACTACTGGGGGCAGGTCCGGCTCGACGTCCACGCGCCATGAACCCAGCGTGCGGCCGCGGGCTTTTAGCGTGACAGTGCCGGTCTGCTGCAACGTCGCTTTTTCGCTCCAGCTTTGTTCGTCCAGACGGTCATGACTGATGGACGTCGCCCCCCGAAGAACCGGACGCCCGGATGTGCCTGTGATGGTCGCGTTCAGAATGGCGCCCTGAGGAACGTGGATGGGATTGCCCTGCTGGGTTTGCGACAGAAACACTGGCGCGCCGGGAGCGTAGGATGGTCGGTCGATCCAGGCCTGAACGGACGGGAGCGGAATACTGTCGTCATCGACACCGGGGACAAGGCCAGCGTGCAAGCGGGACTGGGAGTGTGATCCGCTCAGAATGGCCGCAATGGCCAGGGCTGCGGCGACAGAGATAAGCCCCAGTTTTTCCTGCGTCGTGACGTCTGGCTTTGGCAGGCTGACCTTAAGCGGCCCCAGAGAAGAAACCACACGCTGAACGTGCTGCGTCCAGATGGCGCCTTGTTCGCCATCTGCTGCGTAGGCGGGGCGGTCTGCCAAGGTCAGAAGGGGCTGATAAGCCAGATGAGAGTCGCGCTCGATCCGGCGATCAACCTGAGCATCCGTAGGCTGCGGAATAGCGCGTAGGCCTTTGACGCCCAGCCAGAAGGCAGTTCCTAAGACTGTGAGCTCGAAAAGAGCGTGTAACCAGTCAGGCAGGGACTGGGGGATGCGGGCCAGACAGGCCAGCAGGTAGAATGCCGCAAGAAGCAAAGACCAGCGCAGAGCTGGCCAGGCGTGTTCCCACCACAGAACGCGTCGAGCGCGACGGCGGACGGAAGCTAGGCGAGCTGCTGCGGCAAACGAATCAGCCATGGGCGGGCAGGAGCCAGTCCGGAATAGTTTCTGCGGCGATCAGGTCTTCGACGCTCTGGCGCTGGCGAATGATCTCCCAGCGACCATTATCGACCAGAACCTGCGCAGCAAAAGGCCGGGAATTATAGGTCGAACTCATGACGGATCCGTACGCTCCCGTATCCAGAAGGGCCACAAGATCTCCGCGCTTCAGGGAAGCGGGCAGAACCCGGTCCTTGGCAAAGATATCGCTGCTTTCACAGACTGGCCCCACCACGTCCCACGGCTTGAGTGAATCGTTGAATGCCGCCGGAGCGACGGGCAAAATACCGTGCCAAGAATCATAAAGCGCAGGACGGGCGAGATCGTTCATTGCCGCGTCGATCACGACGAAATCCGGATTGCCCGCTTTTGTTTCGATCACACGGGACAGCAGAATTCCGGTCGGTGCGGAAAGCCAGCGGCCGGGCTCAATGCTGAGCTCTACCCCAAGGTCTCCAAGTGTTTCGGCAATGACACCGGCCAGCATTTCCGGTGGTGGAGCGATTTCGTCCTGATAGCGAATGCCTAGGCCGCCGCCACAGTCCACTGTTTTGACGGTATGCCCTAGGGCACGAATTTCCCGAACCATATCGGCCAGACGGGAATAACCCTGGCGGAAGGGCTCAGCCGTCAGCATCTGACTGCCGAGATGAACTGCCAGACCGACAAGCTCCACATGCTCCAAAGCCGAGGCTTCGGCGTACAGTTCGACCGCACGGCGGTGCTCAATCCCGAACTTGTCTCCTGCGCGGCCAGTGCTGATCTTGTCATGCGTCTGTGCGTCGACATCCGGGTTCACGCGGAGTGCCGCCGGAGCAACCTTGCCACAGGCCCGTGCAATATCGTTCAGGCGATAAAGCTCTTCCACGCTCTCGACATTGATCTGCCGGATGCCGTGTTCCACTGCGGCGCGAAGTTCAAGATCCGATTTCCCGACGCCTGAAAAGACGATTCCATCCGGCTTGATCCCGGCATGTAGCGCGCGGGTCATCTCTCCACCGCTCACGATGTCGACGCCATAGCCACATTCGCGGAGGATCGTCAGTGTGGCTTGATGATCCTGTGATTTCATCGCGAAATGGAAATGCACCGGCAACCTGCGAGATTCAAACGCAGCTTTGAGCGCGTTTGCCCGGCGGCGCAGTGTGCCTGCTCCCGTGATCCAGCAGGGGGTTCCTGCTACGGCGGCGATGACATGCAGAGGCACGCCTTCGAAAAGAAGACCATCGCGCGCATTGACCTCCAGAGGAGGGCGGCTTGTCAGAAGGTCGTTGAGCGTGGGTTCGGAAGAGAGAGCATTCATGATCTTCCTACCGTATCGTGGACGCTTGGATGTTCCAAGCTGTTCACACAGGCGCTAGTGTCTGAATTATGATGGAAGAACTGATCTCCCGGGCTCTTGAAGCCCGATCCCGGGCCTATGCGCCGTACTCCCGCTTTCAGGTTGGCGCGGCCCTGCGCTGTGAAAGCGTGGTTCATTCAGGCTGCAATGTCGAAAATGCAGCCTATCCGCTTGGAACCTGTGCTGAAGGCGGGGCCATTTCGGCCATGATTCTTGCTGGGGGCAGGCGCATTGAGGAAATCGTAATTGTGGGGGGTGGAGATCAGCCCTGCACACCATGCGGTGGGTGTCGGCAGAAACTCCGTGAATTCGGCCTGCCTGATCTGAAAGTGCACATGATTTCGCCCGCAGGAACTTTGCTCCTGACACGTACCCTCGCGGAATTGCTGCCTGACGCATTCGGTCCGGACAATCTGGAATGAAATACTGGCCCTGTTTTCTGGGACTGCTGGTGGTAGGAACGGTCTGTGCGCAGCCTCTTCCGTCTCTGCCCGGTCTTGGGGACGGGGCCAGACGTGAACTGATTGACGTCCGTGCGGCGCCCTGGCGAATTTTGGGGCGTGTACAGACTGAACTCGGCGTTAAATGTACGGGTTTTGCCGTTGCTCCCAATGTGGTCATGACGGCAGCTCACTGTCTCTGGCTGCCGAAAACGCACACTTATATACGACCAGGCGATGTTCATGTGCTGATGGGATACTCGCGGGGCTCATACCGCCAACATGCTCATGTTGTGCGATTCATTATCCCACCCGGATACGACCCGAAAAACGAATCTGCTACCGGGGCCAGTGATCGGGCAACACTGTTGCTGTCGGAACCAGTCATCGCGACGCGGGATCTTCTCCCGGCGATTCCTGTGCAGGATGGCGCAAGGGCAATGCTGGTTGGGTATTCGCAAGATAGGAATGAAGTGCCATTCGGTGATCTGGACTGTCATATCAATGGAGTGACAGTCAGTGGCCTTGTCCATCACGATTGCGAGGCGACAAAAGGAGTGAGCGGCGCTCCGCTTCTGCTTCAAAAGTCTGACGGAACGTGGGGTATCGGCGGGCTTGCTGTCGCGGCAGATGTGGGGCCGGGTGGGTTGGCTGCTCCGCTCGTTCCCTAGTTGATCGCAGAAGAATTTTCATAATTCTGCAAACATCGCCTGCATGACGCGTTTGAAGGGTCGGGAAACATCATTCGTGATGTTCCCGCTTTTTATTCGGTCCGGAAAGGGGCACTTTATGTATGTCATGGCAGGGAAAGGAACGGCGTCTGTCGGGCAGTCTCGTGGCATGCATGCGAGCAACGCCTATCTTACGCATCGCAAGAATGTTCTGGTGGTTGAAGACCAGGCCCTGTTGCGCTTTCTGGCTGCGGATATGCTTGAAGACGCTGGCTATAACCCGATTCTTGCTGCCACTGCCGATGAGGCGATGGATATTCTTTCCAAAGGTGAGACAGTCGATCTCGTCTTTTCGGATGTGAACATGCCCGGACGGATCAATGGACTGGATCTGGCTGAAACGGTTGGCGCTCGTTGGCCGCAGATCGGTGTTGTGCTGACCTCTGGTGCTTATCTTCAGGAAAAGCGGCCTCTACCAAACAAGGCGATGTTCCTTCCCAAGCCATACGAATGGGAAGACGTCTATCGCGCTCTTAAGGCGTTGCAGCACTGATTTTTTATGAAGATGTCGTGTGGTGCACCCGAAAGGACTTGAACCTCTAACCCCCAGATTCGTAGTCTGGTGCTCTATCCAGTTGAGCTACGGGTGCGGACACATTGTATAAAGTCTTCATCAGGAGAAGACTGGTGCACCCGAAAGGACTTGAACCTCTAACCCCCAGATTCGTAGTCTGGTGCTCTATCCAGTTGAGCTACGGGTGCGTCTTGAGGCGGGGTTTTACAGGCGGTTTTAAAACCTGACAACCCCCCTCCGAAAATTAATTTCTACTTTCTTGTCATGGTGATGTGGGCTCGACAGGCGCTGGAACCGAAAGTGCCGCCAATCGCCTGGCCAACGGGATATCCGTTAAAAACCAGTGCAGTCTGGTGGCCATTCATGTCCTTGCTGGCAAGTTCCGCATGATAGTGATGTGCGCCAGGTTGATAGGTTCCCACGAGAACCTCAGAGCCGTCTCCCGGTGTAAAAACGATTTTTCGTCCGCGGATTTCGAGCGTGGACGTGCGTTCGGTCGGGCAGGAGCCTTGATCCGTGACGAGTGCGCCTACCCACCGTCCTGAGGGATCATTTCCAGGGTCAGGAGTGGCGCAGGCTGCCAGAAAAGCCATGGCAGAAAGAGAAAAAAGAGCAATCGGACGCATGTTGTGCCTGTCCTGTGATGCAGAATGGATGACGCAGACGACACAACACCTTATAGGAGAGCATCAAAAGGCACCATGAACACGGAACGCGAGGCCATCACATTGACCCAGCAGGACGCCAGCACCGTCGCGAAACTCGACGAAACACTTCACGAAGACCGTATCCTCATTCTGGATTTCGGCAGCCAGGTAACGCAGCTCATCGCCCGCCGTGTGCGTGAGAGCGGTGTTTACTGTGAGATCTGGCCGTTCACGGCGATGGATGAGAAGATCCGTGAATTCAATCCGCGCGGTATCATTCTGTCTGGCAGCCCAGCCAGCGTTCATGACGAAAATGCTCCGGCGATTCCGGAAATCGTCTTCTCACTGAACCGTCCGGTTCTTGGCATCTGCTATGGCCAGCAGGCCATGTGCCAGAAGCTGGGCGGCAAGGTCGAAACGCACGAACATCGTGAATTCGGTCGCGCCTATATCGACATCGCTGAAGATTGCGCTCTGTTCCGTGGCGTCTGGGCTCGTGGTAAGCGCGAGCAGGTCTGGATGAGCCATGGCGATCGCGTCACGCAGCTTCCGCCGGGCTTCCGCGCTGTTGCCTATTCGGAAGGTGCTCCGTTTGCGATCATCGCTGATGAAGGTCGGCGGCTGTATGGCGTGCAGTTCCACCCGGAAGTCGTGCATACGCCCCATGGTGCTGCCCTGATCCGCAACTTCACGCATAATGTTGCTGGTTGCACCGGGACGTGGACGATGGCTGGCTTCCGTGAGCTGGAAATCGCCCGTATCCGTAAGCAGGTTGGGGATGGGCGCGTCATCTGTGGTCTGTCCGGCGGTGTGGATAGCTCCGTGGCTGCGAAGCTGATTCACGATGCTATTGGCGACCAGCTGACCTGTATTTTCGTTGATCCGGGCATCCTGCGTTCCGGTGAAGCCGACGAAGTCGTCAAGACATTCCGTGGTCGCTTCAACATCCGTCTGGTTCACCGCGACGCATCTGACCTGTTTCTTGGTGAACTGGCAGGCGTCAAGGATCCGGAAATCAAGCGTAAGACCATCGGCCGTCTCTTCATCGAAGTGTTCGAGGAAGAAGCTGCAAAGCTTGGTGGTGCGCAGTTCCTTGCTCAGGGCACGCTCTACCCAGACGTGATTGAAAGCGTCAGCTTCACGGGTGGCCCGTCTGTTACCATCAAGTCCCATCATAACGTTGGCGGCTTGCCGGATCGCATGAACATGCAGCTGGTCGAGCCTCTTCGCGAACTGTTTAAGGACGAAGTTCGTGAACTGGGGCGTGAACTTGGCATCCCGGAACATATCGTGGGACGTCATCCGTTCCCGGGGCCGGGGCTTGCTATTCGTATTCCAGGTGAGATCGACAAGGAAAAGCTGGATCTTCTGCGGAAGGTGGATGCGATCTACCTGGAAGAAATCCGCAATGCCGGCCTGTACGATGCCATTTGGCAGGCTTTTGCCGTGCTGCTTCCGGTCCGTACCGTCGGTGTCATGGGTGATGGCCGGACCTACGACCAAGCCTGTGCCCTGCGTGCTGTGACCAGCACGGATGGTATGACAGCCGAAGTCTATCCGTTCGACTTTGCATTCCTGAACCGGGTAGCGGGTCGTATCGTCAATGAAGTCCGTGGCATTAACCGCGTGACTTACGACATTACGTCCAAGCCACCGGGGACGATCGAGTGGGAATGAGGTTCTAAACCTCTGTCATTTGGAAAGGCCTGTCCCGAGAGGGACGGGCCTTTTTTATGATCTTGCCATCAAGGCGGGCATTTGTTTCGCCTCGCGTCAATTTAACGCGTATTGCGACATTAGTTTTTGTAGCAAAACAATATCGATCTCGTTCAGACTTTCGCATGTTCGTGTCATCGCCATTTTCTGGCGGACAAAACAAGTGAGGAATTGCCGGTGTCTGGCACGGTGACAGTTCGAAGGCCGGGCCGTTTTTTGCTCAGGGGACCCTTCATCGGAGTACTCCGGGCGAGCCTCCACTTTAAGAGAGCTGCGACAATTCCTGCTTTTTGAACATCTGGACAATAGGACGAGGGCTAACGACGTGCGTCGCAGACTGATCTTGAAGATGCTTCCAGCCGGGCTACTGGCGTTACGAGGGCAGGGGTATGCCCAAGATCGTGGCACCGGGCTGATACCAGCTTTCAAAGGTACGCCCCGGATTGCCGTGGGTGGGATTGCGTCAGAATGCAGTACTTACAGCCGTATTCGCTCCCGCATGCCGGAGTTCACCACGCTCCGAGGCAACGAAATTTTCGGAGCGCCGCTGTCCCAGCCGCTGCATCGTTATGATTTTGACCTCTTGCCGACCTTGGAAGCATCCGCACCACCAGGCGGCCCAGTTGAGCGCAAGACGTATGAAGCTTTGAAAGCAGAATATCTTGAGCGTCTGCGCAAGCTCTTACCGCTGGACGGTGTTTACCTGGCCATGCACGGTGCCCTGAGTGTCGAAGGCATGGATGATGCGGAGGGAGACTGGTATGCGGCAACGCGGTCTGTCGTCGGGCCGGATTGCCTGTTGTCCGCCTATTACGATCTTCACGGCAATCTCAGTCAGCGCAGTGTCGATACGCTGGATGCTCTGACGGCATACCGCACGGCGCCGCATGTTGATCGTATCGAGAATGTCATGCGGGCTACGGATATGCTTACGCATTGTTTGCGCTACGGCCTGCGCCCCGGAATTGTGTGGGCCAGCATACCGGCGCTGCTTCCGGGTGAACAGAGCAGCACAGAATGGGAGCCGGGCCGTCGCCTGTGGGCGGATCTGGCGGAATACAATCGGCTGCCAGGTATTCTCGATGTTTCCCAATTGGTTGGATATGTCTGGGCTGATGAGCCCCGTTCGGCTGCGTCCGTGGTTGTCACAGGTACGAACGTCGAAGAGCAGAAGCGTATCGCTACGGAACTGGCTCAGCGGTACTGGGACGCGCGACACGACTTTCATTTCGGCACACCAACCGGGACGATCGATGAGTGTCTCAGCCGGGCGATGTCGTCAAAAACGCATCCCGTGGTCATTTCGGATTCCGGAGATAATCCGGGCGGTGGCGGCAACTCTGACCAGACCTTTTTCCTTCAGGCACTCCTAAAGGCAGGCGCGAAGAATGTCTTGCTGGGTGGCATGACGGACCGGCCTGCAACGGATGCGTGTTACAAAGCGGGTGTTGGCGCAGTTCTTCCGTTATCTATCGGCGCGACTTTGGACCCCGTGATGTGCAAGCCTGTGCATGTCCGCGCGACTGTGAAGCATCTGACACCGGTCTCGCATCCTGATGAAGGCGAAGCCGTCATTGAATTCAATGGTATTACGGCGACGCTTTCTGCTCGGCGGCGTCTGTATCATTCGGCGGAAGCATTCCGGGATATAGGGCTGGAGCCAACCAATTTCAGTATTGTCGTTCTGAAATGCGGGTATCTGAACCCAACCATGAAACCGCTGGCCAATCCGGCGCTCATGGCGCTCTCGCCGGGGGCTATCAATCAGGATATCGTCAATATCGGTAATCATCGCCGTAAACCGACATGGCCTTGGGTTCCTGACTTGACATATACCCCGGAACCTTATGTGTCGGCTCGAATTCATCGCAACTAGAAGGCAGGGATAGCGTAGGCCGATTTGCCTTCTGGTCGGCAGAAAATCTAGGTCTCCGGTAACTGAAGGGGGCCTTAAAGGCGGACAAACCCCTCGTTAATCTCTACCTACAAAAAAGGCCTGCTTCCTTCGAAGCAGGCCTTTTTAAGGTCTGGAAAGACCTTACGGTTCCATATGGTGCTTATGGCCTGTCAGCTCAGTTGTAAGCTGGGCGCGGGCCTCACCGGATGGAAATTTCTCAGTATGAAGGTTGATGTAGCTTTTGCCGGCGAGCACGTCCTTCACCTGATCGGGTGTCAGGGTGAGCGTTCCAGTCATACGTGTCTGATAAGGGCCGGGAATCGGAGCGATCACGCCTGCATCTTCACCATCGGCTGCCGGGCCATGCAGATGGATTGCATTGACCGGACCTGTCAGGCCGTTGTCTTCAAAGCGGTAGGAGAGGGTGTTCTTTGTCGTGTCCAGCATGGCGGAGGCTGATCCCTTGATCGGGGATGTGGCGCCGTGTTCGCCCTTGAACGGACCAAAAAGATGGATCGTTTCAGCGGAAGCAGGCAGGGCCGTGACAGACAGACCCAGCGCGAGAGCGGTAACGAAGAAACCTGTACGCATGGAACGTGATCCTTGCAGAAGTTGGAGACACTGAACGCGGTGTCAGGTCTCCAGTTCAGTGTTCCAGTACAGATAATCACGCCAGCTTTCGTGAAGATAGTGGGGTGGGAAGGTCCTCCCGTTTTCCTGAAGAAGCCGACTGCTGGGCTGATCAGGTTTTCGGTGGGGATGCATGCCGATCTCGCTGGGGAGGCGGGAGCCTTTGAGGAGATTGCAGGGGCTGCAGGCGGTAACAACGTTCTGCCAGGTTGTCTTCCCGCCCTTTGCCCGAGGGATGACGTGATCAAAAGTCAGTTCATGTGTTGGCAATCGATCATGGCAGTACTGACACGAAAAATTGTCCCGCAAGAAGACATTGAATCGTGTGAAAGCGGGTTTTCGTGCTGAAGGAATGTAATCTTTCAGTGCGATGACGCTGGGAAGGCGCATGGCCATGCTGGGAGAGTGAACGACGGCGTCTTCGTACTCTGATAGAACGGATACCCGGTCCAGAAACACAGCTTTCACGGCTTCCTGCCATGACCATAGCGACAGCGGAAAGTATGAGAGCGGACGAAAGTCCGCATTCAGAACAAGAGCCGGAAAATGCTGACTACTGACAGGCACCACGCGCTTCCTTTTTTGAAGGACGGCACATGCGGGAACTTCGGCGTAGAAAACTTTAAGACAAACGCCGATAAACATGCGTCGTCGGCTTCTTTGAGATGACTATTTCAGTAAACTTCATGAACTGCAAGAAAACCCTGATGAAAGCTTGATGACGCAGTTTCCCGTAACGCGCTTTGCGCCCAGTCCAACTGGTTTCCTGCATCTTGGGCATGTCGTTTCTGCTCTCCACGCGCGTGCGTCCGCCGGAATGGACGGTCGGTTTCTCGTGCGGATTGAGGATATTGATACTGCGCGGTGCACGTCGGCTTTTACCGATGCTCTGAAAGAGGACCTGCAATGGCTGGGGCTATGGCCGCAGGAGACTGTGCGTCAGCAATCTCTTCATCTGGCGGAGTATGCACATGTTTTGTCTGAACTCAGAAGTAGGGGGCTTGTCTATCCCTGTTTCTGTACGCGCGCCGAGATTGCCGCAGCTTCCGAACGTTGTGCTCCAGACGGAAGCATTGTTTATCCGGGCGCATGTCTTCAGAGCCCCCGGTCAATATCCGGGCGTGTGCCAGCCTGGCGTCTGAACATGGAGCGCGCGCTTGATGAGCTTCAGGAAGTGCCGTCCTGGTACGAAGTGGGTGAGGGAAGAATTTCTGGCCGGGCTGACGAATTTGGAGACGTTGTGCTGGCCCGACGAGACACAGGCGTTTCCTATCATCTCTGCGTCACGCATGATGATGCCCAACAAGGTGTGAACTGCGTCACGCGTGGTCAGGATCTGTATGACGCAACATCCATTCATCGTGTTCTTCAGTGTTTGATGAAATGGCCGGAACCTCATTATCGCCATCATGCTCTTATCAAAGACGAGAGTGGGCAGAAGCTCTCAAAACGGAATGGGGTAGAAGGTATTCGCACTTTGCGCGCTGCGGGGTGGACACCCGAGCAAATTCTGGCTCATCCGCTCGTGCTTGAAGCGCTTGCGGAGAGCTAAAGTCATGGAGCGGCCCACGGCGGGGTCAAGCAACTCCATGACATAGTGATCCCTCAGAAAAAGCGTTACTCCGCAGGATAAGTGCGCGGATATGTGACGTCAGAGTCTGGGCCCGGTGGGCGTGGTGCACCTTTCTTTCCGCAGGCACTCAGGCTGGTGCTGAGGGCGAGAAGTGTCAGGCTGAGAAGCAGAAAACGTTTCATGTCGTCTCTCCAAGTTTGTTCAGCCAGGCCTGCGCCTGCTGCTGAACGTTGGACGGAGCCGTGCCGCCAAAGCTGGTGCGGGAGGCGAGGGAAGATTCAACCGTCAGAACATCAAAAATCCCTGCATTGATGCCCGGCTCCACGGCCTGCATTTCGGCAAGGGAGAGATCAGCCAGATCACAGCCTTTCTGTTCAGCCAGGCCGACCAAACGGCCTGTAACGTGATGAGCCGTTCGGAAAGGCACGCGGAGTTCACGCACCAGCCAGTCCGCCAGATCTGTGGCGGTGGAGAAGCCCATGCCTGCGACTTCACGCATACGGTCCGTGTTGGGCTTAAGGTCCCGGATCATCCCGTCCATGGCAGCAAGGGACAGCGTCATGGCTTCTGTCGCGTCAAAGACAGGCTCTTTGTCTTCCTGCGTGTCCTTTGCGTAGGCCAGCGGCAGCCCCTTCATAACAGTCAGCAGGCCAACGAAATTCCCCATAATGCGGCCGATCTTGGCGCGCACCAGCTCAGCCGCGTCGGGGTTACGCTTCTGCGGCATGATGGACGAGCCGGTCGTGAACGCGTCCGACAGGGTTACGAATCCGAAAGGAGCGGATGCCCACATGACGATTTCTTCAGCCAGTCGCGACAGATGCATGGCCTGAAGAGAAAGGGCCGACAGGAATTCGAGAGCGAAATCACGGTCTGAAACGGCGTCGAGCGAATTGGCCGTCGGGCGATCAAAATCCAGCGCTGCTGCCGTCATTGCACGGTCGATCGGGAAGGACGTTCCAGCCAGAGCCGCTGATCCCAGCGGACATTCGTTCAATCGAGCCCGTGCATCGCGCAGGCGTCCACGGTCACGAGAGAGCATTTCGACGTAAGCCAGAAGATGATGGCCGAACGTTACAGGCTGAGCGACCTGAAGATGCGTGAAGCCGGGCATCGGCGTCGCGTGATGTTCCAGTGCGCGTGTCGCAAGGGCGCGCATGAGGGAGGCAGTCTGTTCCTGGAGGCCGTCAATCGCATCACGCACCCACAGGCGGAAATCTGTGGCCACCTGATCATTGCGGGACCGTGCCGTGTGCAGGCGCTTGCCAGCTTCGCCAATCCGCTCGGAGAGGCGTGCCTCGATGTTCATGTGAATGTCTTCGAGGGCCGGGGAGAACTCGAAGCGTCCTTCGCCGATTTCCTGCGCAATATCACCCAGTCCCTGCCGGATTTCCGCAAGTTCGGTTTCCGTCAGCAGGCCGACCTTCTGAAGCATCGCTGCATGTGCGAGAGAGCCGCGGATATCCTGACGCCAGAGGATTTTATCAAAGCCGATGGAAGCGTTGATCTCACTCATGATCGCAGCCGGTCCGGAGGCGAAACGGCCACCCCATTGCGGGTTGGCAGCCGTACCTTCAAAGCTTGAGGCAGGATCGGTTTCTTTTTCGACAGGAACGTTTTTCATGATAACCGTAACAGGATGAAACAGAAGCAGATCGACCGGCGAACCCTTCTTTCAGGAGGCCTAAGCCTAGCTGCGGCGGCCAGCCTGCGCAATTCCGCACGTGCTGAAGATCGCCCGAAACCGATTGTTCCGTCTCTTGAACCGGCGGCGGCACGTCTTGCTCCGCTGGAATTGAAGCTCCAGCGGCCGGAGGGCGGCAGTCGTGCCTTGTCCGCCTGGCGTGGCACGCCATTTGTTCTGCATGTCTGGGCAACCTGGTGCGCGCCCTGCAAGCATGAACTGCCGCAGCTGGATGCCTTTATGAAGGCGCTTGGAGACGACAGCCCTATCGTCCCGGTCGCTATGGCCAGTCACGGGCCGGATGCCGTCGCTGCGTTTCTTAAGGCGCAAAATCTGACTCATATTGATCCGTGGTCTGCGGATGCTCATGAATTCCAGAGCTGGCTGGGTGACAAGCCGCTGAGCTTTCCTTCTACTTATCTGATTGATGCAGAGGGTCGTCTTCGCGCGGTGATTGAAGGCGAAACGGACTGGGGGGCGCCAGAGAGTGTGGCGCAGTTCAGAAAAGTTATTGCAGCTTTGAAAAAGTAATGGTGTTCTGGCGAAAGTGACAGCAGAACGAGTGATTTGATGGTAGTGACGATTGGTCGGCGTGGATTTATTGCGGGCGTAGGCGGTTTAAGCGTGGCTGCCGGCCTGTCTGGCGCCGCATGGGCTGGAAAGGAGGAAAATCTTCGTTCGGTCAGGAGTTTGGCGCCGGGTAAGCCGCAGCTTGAGCCCGTAGCGCTGCAACTGATTGGCCCAGCAGGGGCAACGCAATCGCTTGCCTCGATGCGAGGTAAGCCGTTCCTGCTGCATGTGTGGGCAACGTGGTGTGGTCCTTGCAAACAGGAGCTTCCAAAGCTCGACGCTTTCTGTGCTTCCCTGGGGACAGACTGTCCCATCATTCCCGCTGCTGTAGCCAGTGCCACACCGGAAAAGGTTGCGTCATTTCTGGATGCGGCGGCCCTGAAGCACATCCCGGCGTGGACGATGGACAAAGCTGCTTACAAGGCATGGTTGAAGACATCAGACGTCGCCATTCCAGTCACATACCTGATTGATTCGTCAGGTCATCTGCGGGCTGCGGCCGAAGGTGGTGTGAACTGGTCCGCCCCTGATGCCGCGCGTCAATTGCACGACGTTCTTGCCGGAATCTGATTTTAATTTTCTGACGACACCAGGAATTTCACTAATGACTTTTTCTTTGACCCGCCGTGCCGCGCTTGCAGGAGCCGCCGGACTGCTCGCTTCTTCCCGTGTTTTCAGTGCTTCTGCTGAAGACAAAGGCATACCTTTTGTCCCGAATTCATTCGGCGTTCTGGCCAAGCCTCGTGCTCTGCCAGTGCTCTCTTTCCAGAATGAGCAGGGGCAGGAAGTCCCTTTGTCGCATTGGTTCGGCAAGCCCTTCGTTCTGCACTTCTGGGCGACCTGGTGCCCGCCATGCATCCGTGAACTTCCGTCCGTGAACGCGACGGCCAAGGCTCTGGGTGCAGATGGGCCACAGATTGTGACGGCAGCCGTGCGCGGCAGTACGGTGCCCAAGGTCCGCGCTTTTTATGATGCACACCAGATCGACGCCCTGCCGCTTCTCGTGGACCCGACGTCCTCTGTAATGATGGAAACGGCGGATCAGGATGCTCTTGTGGCGTCTATCAAGCATGTACGTCCGGACGATCTGAAAGATCTTACGCCAAGTGTCATGGCGCTGCATGGCGTGCCCCGGTCCCTTCTGCTGAACGCCAAGGGTGAGGTTGTCGCTGAGGCCATTGGGAATATGGACTGGTCTGCCGATGCGGTCCGCCATACCTTGTCCGTCCTCGTAGGCTAATAACGTAAAGAGTCGATGTCCCTTTCTCTGCTGGGTGCCGATGATCCGGCACCGTTCCTCCTATTCCCTGAGACCCAACCGTCACCGTTTGTGCTGGTGAGTGACCATGCGGGAAAAGCTGTTCCCAAAGCATTGGAGTTTCTCGGCGTCGGGGAACCGGATTGGCACCGGCACATTGCATGGGACATCGGAATCGTCGGGGTAGGGCGGTTTCTGCGTGACCTGCTGGGCTCTCCCCTGATCGAGCAGGTCTATTCCCGGCTGGTTATCGATTGTAATCGCGCGCCGGGTCACCCGACATCCATGCCGCATGTCAGTGATGGGACCCACGTTCCAGGAAACAGTGAAGCGCCTGTTCATTGCCGGGCACGGCGCGAGCGCGAAATCCTTCATCCCTATCACGATGCAATTGCCGAGGTTCTGGCGGAACGGACGTCGCGCCCGACGGCGTTGATTGCCCTGCACAGTTTTACTCGGGAAATGGCGGGTGTTCGGCGCCCCTGGCACATCGGTATCCTTCATCACAAAGATAGCCGGATGGCTCGTGTGATGATCGATACTCTGCGGGCAGAAGGGGACCTGTGCGTTGGAGACAACGAGCCTTATGTCCTGACCGATACCAACGAATACACAGTCCCCCGGCATGCAGAAGCAAACGGGTTGCCTTATCTGGAAATTGAACTTCGACAGGACCTTATTGCGGATGAGGAGGGGCAACGTGCATGGGCGGAGCGTCTCGCGAGACTTCTGCCTCAGGTCTGGGAGACACTGGCTGCATGATTGACGGACACACAAAACTTGCTGGTGTCATGGGATGGCCCGTGGAGCATTCCCGTTCGCCCATGCTGCACAATCACTGGTGCAGGGTGCACGATGTGAACGGGGCGTATGTGCCGCTCCCCACGCGACCGGAACATTTTGAGGCTGCTCTCAAGGGCCTGGCTGCGGCGGGTTTTCGGGGCGTGAACGTCACGATTCCGCACAAGGAAGCCGCGATGCGGGCCTGCGACAGCATGACGGATACCGCCCGGCGTGCGGGAGCCGTTAACACTGTGCGTTTTGAGAATGGTCAGATTATCGGTGACTGCACTGACGGCACGGGTTTCTGTGACAACCTCACCGCGCATGGCGTCACCTTGTCAGGCCGAGCGCTAATCCTTGGGGCTGGAGGCGCAGCGCGCGCTGTTGCGGCTGCACTGCTGGATCGCGGCTGCGAAGTTGTAGTCGCGAACCGAACCATGGCGCGCGCCGAAGCGATGGTCGAGGCCTTGAAGGGAGGGGAAGCTGTCGAGTGGTATGACTGGCCGTCTCTCCTTCCGGGCTGTTCACTTCTGGTCAATGCAACGTCGCTGGGGATGAACGGCAAAGCCGACATAGACTGGAGCGCAATGCTGCGACAGGCCGGGTCCAGCCTGTGCGTGACAGATATTGTCTATACTCCGCGGGAGACACCGCTTCTGAAGGCGGCAAATGCCGCTGGTCTGCAAACGGTTGATGGTCTCGGGATGCTGATTCATCAGGCTCGGGCAGGGTTTCGATCCTGGTTCGGAGTAGATCCGGAAGCCGATGAGGCAACCTTTAATCTGCTGGCTGCAAGTCTGCGCTAACCCATGAAAATCATTGGTCTGACAGGCGGAATGGCGGCGGGGAAAAGTACAGTCGCCGCTCTGTTTCGTCGGGCCGGTGTGCCGGTTTTTGACGCGGACGCTGTTGTGCGGACCCTCCAGGGGCCAAGAGGAAAGGCGCTCCCCGCGATTGCCCGCGTCTTTCCTGTTGCAGTGCAGGACGGCGTTCTGAATCGTATGGCCCTGCGTCAGGCTGTGGTTGGAAATGTCCCCGCGCTTCAAGCGTTGGAGGCCATCATGCATCCGTTTGTAAAAGCCGAGCGCGGGAGGTTCCTGCGTCACTGTCGTGCGCGAAAAGAACCGTTCTGTGTCCTGGATATTCCGCTCCTGATGGAAATCGGTGAGGACCGGAAATGCGATTTAGTGGTGGTGGTTGAGGCCCCCATGGCAACACGCCTGTCCCGTATTCATCAGCGCGGGAAAACGGGTGCCAGAATGAGCGAGGCACAGGCACGTTCCCTTATCGCACGGCAAATGCCGGACCATGAACGCAGACGCCGGGCACACATCGTGATACGAACCGGCCTTTCCCGCGGATCTGCTGCCCGGCAGGTTCGCGCTCTTTTGCACCGTCTGCGCGAGGCTTCATGAAACGCTCAATCCTGTTCGATACGGAAACCACAGGCTTTGACCCGGATCAGGGCGATCGCATCATCGAAATCGCGGCCATCGAACTGATCGATGATCTGCCGACGACCAATTATTACCACGTTATGGTGCATCCGGAGCGCGACATTCCGGCCGAGGCCACGAAGGTGCATGGTTTTCGGATTGAAGACCTGGAGGGCGCGCCGAAGTTTCCAGAAATCGCAGACGGATTTCTGGAATTTATCGGCGATGCCCCGATGATCGCGCATAACGCGCGCTTCGACTTCAAATTCGTGAACGCCGAACTGCAAAAATGTGGCCGCGCGCCGCTGGATTACGGCAGTCGTGCGATCGATACTGTCGAAATGGCGCGCAAAAAATATCCGGGTATGCCCGCCAGCCTTGATGCGCTGTGTCGCCGCTTCAACATCGACCTGTCCCAGCGCGGAACTCATAACGCTCTGCTGGACTGCAAATTGCTGGCGGAAGTGTATGTCGAACTGATGGGCGGCCGTCAGCGCGGGCTTGGACTGGCTGGACCTTCACGGAGCCGCAGTATTGCAGAAGCGGGTGATATGCTCGCGAACCGGACCCCACGGAAAATGCCGCTTCCGAATGCAGAAGAGCTGGCGGCTCATACAGCTTTTGTGGATGGTCTGAAGGATCCGGTGTGGCGCCGCGACTGATGAAGATCCTGTTCATCACGTCCAACAGGCTTGGCGATGCCGTTATTTCCACCGGTGTGCTGGATGCTCTGCAAAAACGCTATCCGGCAGCTGTATTTACTGTTGTCTGTGGGCCGGTCGCGGCAGGGTTGTTCGAGCCAGATCCTCGCTGTGAGCGGGTTATTATTCTTGAAAAACGCCGCCACGATCGACATTGGCTGGACCTCTGGTCTGCATGCGTCCGAACGCGCTGGTTTATGATTGTGGATCTGCGAGGCTCCCTTCTCAGTCTCGCGCTGCGAACGCGTCGAAGGTTGATCGTCCAAGGGGGACGTCGGGACGGACGCAAAATCGAGCAGCTTCGTGACGCGCTTGGTCGACACAAAACCCCGATGCCGCGGGTCTGGACCTCCAGCCAGCATGACAAAACTGCAGAAGACCTGCTGGCCGGTGGCCCTTGGCTGGCTTTGGGGCCAACGGCGAACTGGGATGGCAAAATCTGGCCTCCAGAGCGATTTGTCGCGCTTGCTGAAAGCCTGTGCCGTCAGGGGATGCGACCTGTTCTGTTTTATGGGCCCGGAGATGCCGAAAAGGAACGGGCCAGGCCTGTTCTGGAAGCGCTCCCGGAGGCGCTGGACCTGGGCGGAGACAGGTCTCTCGGAGAGGTGGCAGCGCTCCTTGCTCGTTGTGCGCTCTTTGTAGGCAATGACTCAGGCCTCATGCATCTGGCCGCCGCTGCCGGAACGCCTACGCTTGGTCTGTTTGGGCCCTCCCGTATGTCCGAATATGCTCCGTCGGGCACTGAAGCGTTCGCGATCGCGGCTCCCGGGCCGGAAGGGAAAGCCTCGTTGGAGGATCTGACGGTCGAAGCCGTTCTGGATGTCGCCAAAGCCATTCTGGCAGGAAATGCCAACACCTTCAGGACGTGACCTTGAAGCGCTGCTCCGCATGGCCGATAGAGAAAGTATGAGCGTTTCTTTCCAGCCTTCGCCTATGGTGTCGCCGTCTTTTTCCGGGCGCAAAGCCAGAGTGGCCCATGTCATGGCGGGGTCGGCACGCGGCGGGGCGGAACTATTTTTTGAGCGCCTTTCCATGGCTCAAACCCAGGATGAGCGTTCCGTTCGCGCCCTGATTCGCCATGATGCAGCGCGGGAAGATCGTCTTCGTGCCGCTCGCGTCGACATACATACGTTCAAATTTGGTGGCGCTCTGGATGTCAGAACGCGGTCGCACTTGCTCCGGAACCTGCATGAGTTTCAGCCTGATGTCGTTGTGGCCTGGATGAGCCGTGCGGCGCGCAAACTGCCGACTGGTCCCTGGCGGACAGCGGGGCGTCTGGGCGGATATTACGATCTGTCCAATTATCGGCGCTGCGAGCATCTGATTGGGAATACGCGTGGTTTGGCAGATTGGATGAAAGCCGAGGGATGGCCCGCGGATCGCGTTCATTACCTACCAAATTTTGCGACGGATTTTGCGGCTGTGACGCCGGTACGACCGGATTTCCTGCCTCCCGATGTTCCGTTTGTGCTGGCTCTAGGACGCCTGCATGAAAACAAGGCGTTTGATGTTCTGATCCGTGCCATGACCCGTCTGCCAGGCGTGCACCTCGTCATTGCTGGGGAAGGTCCGGAGCGTGCGACGCTGGAAGCACTGATCCGAAGCGAAAATCTTTCAGACCGTGTTCATCTTCCGGGGTGGGTCGCGGAGAGTGGGCCATGGCTGCGGGCCTGTGATGTTATGGTTTGCCCATCGCGGATCGAGCCGCTTGGAAATGTCGTGATTGAAGGTCTTTCAGCAGCGGTGCCTGTTGTCGGAAGTGCTATTCAGGGTCCTCAGGAAATTCTTTCCGGGACCGACGATGGCCTTCTTGCTCCCGTTGAGGATGCTGAAGCCTTCTCTGCCCAGATCGGGAACATTCTGGAAGATAAAGCTCTCGCCCAGCGTTTGCGACACAATGGTCGTACCCGGTTCGAGCGCGAGTTTGCACAGGATGTTGTGATGGTCCGCTGGTCCGAATTTCTGGACGGAGGGCTGACCTGATGTGTGGAATCGCCGGTCTGTCCTGTCTGCCCGGAAAGGCACCCGATCAAGCCGCGCTGGAACGAATGTCTGCTGCGATTTTTCATCGTGGGCCGGATGGGGAAGGGCGCTTGGATCTTACGGGCGCCGCGCTGAGGCATCGCCGTCTGTCCATCGTGGATATTGCTGGTGGAACCCAGCCATTCCGGGTTGGGAATGCGGCGTTGATTGCCAATGGAGAGATCTACAACGATCCGGACATTCGCAGTACGTTTCCTGCTGATCGTTTCCAGACCAAGAGCGATTGTGAACCGCCTTTGCACCTCTGGCTGAGAGATGGAACTGGCTACACGCACGAACTGCGCGGCATGTATGCCATCGCCGCGGTTGAGAACGAGCAGGGCCAGCACGAAATGCTGCTGTCTCGTGATCCGTTCGGCATCAAGCCACTTTATATTGCCGAATACGAAGGTGGGATCGCTTTCGCCTCAGAGGCGCAGGCTTTGCTGGCCGGAGGCTTTGGTGTCCGGCGTGTCAGAAGCAAGGCACGGAATGAGCTGCTCCAGCTTCAGTTCACAACTGGGCAAAAAACAGTTTTCCCGGGAATACGGCGCCTGTTGCCCGGTGAAACCTTGCGAATTGTGGATGGGCGGATCGTTGAATCGCGTCGCCGCCACGCTTTGCAGGAAGCCACGGAAACCATCCCCGCTGACCTGACGGACGAGCAGGCTCTGCGCAGGCTCGATGCCGCCTTAACTGACAGTGTTCATGCGCACCTTCGGGCCGATGTTCCTCTGGGACTGTTTCTATCGGGCGGAATTGATAGTTCTGCCATTCTCGCTGCCGCTCATAAACTCGGGCTACCGCGCCCCATGACCTGGACGGCGCGCTTTGACACTGGAAAAGCGGACGAATCTGCCGATGCAGCAGCATTGGCGGCTTCGGTTGGTGCAGATCATCATGTTCTGACCGTCACAGAAGCAATGGTCTGGTCTCATCTGCCTGCTATTGTGGCCTGCATGGATGATCCTGCGGCAGACTACGCGATTATCCCAACGTGGTTTCTGGCGCAGGAAGCGCGCAAGGACGTCACTGTGATCCTGAGCGGCGAAGGGGGAGATGAGCTCTTTGCCGGATATGGGCGCTATCGTCGGGCCATGAAGCCGTGGTGGCGCGGCGGAAGAGGGCCCTGGCGTTCGGGTACATTTGGTCGGTGTGTGCCGGGGCAAGCGCGTCAGTGGCGCGCGGGGCTCGCGGCCATGGAACTGTCCCAGCGTTTGACGGGACTTCCCGCAGTGCAGGCTCTCGACGTTGCGGAATGGCTCCCCAATGACTTGTTGCTCAAGTTGGATCGCTGCCTGATGGCGCATTCTGCTGAGGGGCGCACACCGCTGCTGGATCCTGTTGTGGCCAAGGCCGTCTGGTCTCTGCCGGATCATTTCAAGGTGCGGGATGGATACGGCAAGTGGCTCCTGCGCCGGTGGCTTCAGGATGCGCTTCCACAGGCAAAGCCGTTTGCTCCAAAGCAGGGTTTTACCGTGCCTGTTGGCCCCTGGATCGAAAAGCAATCTCAACGACTGGGTCCGATGGTCGCACAGCAGTCCTGCATCCAAGACATTATGGCCTCCCAAAAGGTCGAACGTATTTTCTCAACAGCGACACAGCGCGGTCACGCCCGGCAGGCCTGGACGCTGTTGTTCTACGCTTTGTGGTTCCGACACCATGTTGAAGGCATTCCGGCTGACGGAGATGTTTTCGAGACACTTTCCCGCACTTGCTAAGCGCGGTTTCCATCAGACTAACAAGGACAGACTATGCATTACGATCTGATTATCCGGGGTGGCCGCTGTGTATTCCCATGGGGAGAAGCGGAGGCCGATCTGGGTGTCCGAAACGGCCGCATCGCTTCTTTGTCCGTTTCACATGACGATGAGGCTGACAGGGTCATTGATGCGACGGGGCTGCATGTTCTGCCTGGCCTGATCGATAGTCATGTTCACCTGCGTGACCCCGGAAATGCCGCGGTGGAAACCCTTGAAACCGGAACGCGCGGGGCGGCTCTGGGCGGTGTCACAACGGTTTTTGACATGCCGAACACCTCACCCAGCGTGACGGACAAGGCGATGCTGGACTGGAAGCGCGAGCATATCAGCACGGTCGCTCATGTTGATGTCGGCATGTACATTGGGGCGACCCGTGATAACACGCCCGACCTTGCCATGCTGGAGCAGCAGCCAGGGGTTTGTGCCATCAAGGTTTTCGCTGGGTCTTCCACCGGCAACCTGATGATCGAGGACGACGAAGGTATCGAAGCCGTCATGCGTTCCGGCCACCGTCGTGTCTGTTTTCATTCCGAAGATGAATACCGTCTTCAGGCACGTAAGCCGATGTTTCATGAAGGCCAGCCTTACGCCACACATAGTGTCTGGCGGGATGTGGAATGTGCGTTTCTGGGAACGCGCCGCATCATGGCGATTGCCCGCAAGACGGGTCGTCCTGCTCATATCCTCCACACATCTACAGCGGAAGAGCTCGCCTATATGGCTGATTTCCGGGATGTTGCAACGGTTGAAGTCTTGGTCAATCACCTCACGCAGGTTGGCCCGGAATGCTACGAAAAGCTGGGTGGCCTTGCCGTGATGAACCCGCCTTTGCGGGATCGCTATCACTACGATGCGAGCTGGAAGGCCATCCAGGATGGTCGTGTCGATGTTGTGTCTTCGGATCATGCGCCGCATCCATTGGACGCAAAGAAACGCCCATGGCCGAATTGCCCGGCTGGTCTGACAGGTGTGCAGACCATTGTTCCGGTTATGCTTGATCATGTGAATGCAGGCCGTCTGTCTCTGGCACGTCTGGTCGATCTGATGTCCGCCGGGCCAGCCCGCGTCTATGGGCTTCAGACCAAGGGTCGCATGGCTGTCGGTTTCGACGCCGATTTCACGCTTGTGGACATGAAGGCTCAGCGGGAGATCACCAACGACTGGATCGTCTCTCCTGCAGGATGGACACCATTTGACGGTACCCATGTAACGGGTTGGCCGATGGCAACCATCGTGCGTGGAACGGTGGTCATGCAGGATGATGAGGTGATTGGTGAAGCGACGGGACGGTTTGCCAAATTTGCGCCTTGATCGAGGCGTAGGGCGCGCGACGCTTCGACCATGAAAGAGAGTTTTATGATTCGCCCCGTTGCCGCGTTCTGCGGTCTGTCCCTTCTGTCTGCGCTTGCATTTGGAACAGCAGGAGCCGCCGAATCCGGCTGGAGTGCACCAAAATGTGGTGCCGAGCCGGAATCTCCAGTCGTGAAGGCCGGGACCGTTGCCCAGTACAACGAGAGCGTGGACCGTGTGACAGCCTACGAAAAAGAAGCGCGAGCTTACAATGCATGCGTTTCCGGGCAGGCGAACCGTGAAGAGACTGCCATCAGCCAGGAAGCCAGCGCGAAAATTTCACGAATTCATTCTGCCAGTGCTGCCGTCCAGACACACATCGCAGGATCCTTTCAGAAGCTTTCCTCTGAGTTGACTGCTGCGGGACGTAAGCTCGGCCATCACTGACGGGTTTTCACTGGCCCATCCGCACCTGATTCTGTTGTGGCGTGAGAGAAGTCGGGCCTTCATAGGTCTGGCGCGCGACATTCGGCATCAGGTCCGGCCTTGCCCAGCATTCCGTGCCCTCAAAACTGGTGGTGCAGTATGGCTGGGGCGGGGGTGGCCCAACCGGACGGGAGCAAAAGCTTTCGTCATCATAAAGATAGGCTGTATTGCAGTCTTTTCCGGTGATGGCAGAGGCAATCCGGTCCGGCGCGCACCCGGCGAGCGCGCAAAAGACTAGAACTGACAATAGAAGCAAAGCTGGGTTTTTCATGTCCGGCAGCATTATCCGGCAGGGGTTAAGGAACCCCTAAATTGGTGGCCGGTTTCTTTTGGTAACAGCTTCTCAAGCGAAGCGTTTGCCGCAAACGTGCGGCGCCTGTATGGTTCCGCAAGAACTTTACAAGACCGATCCAGCAGGGGACCAGGTGGCGGACGATTTCATCACAGAGGTGAACGAAGAAATTCGGCTTCAGCGCCTACGGGCAGCTGCGCGCCGATGGGGTGCTGTTGTGGCAGGTGTCGTCGTCGTGGGAGCGATTGGCGGCGGTGTCTGGGAGTGGCAGAATCACGCCCGGAAGCAGGCCCAGCAGGCTGCATCAGCCCAGTATTTCAATACATTGGAGACGCTGGCTGATCCCAAGCACGACAAGGCTGTCACACAGAAAGCCGAAGCCGCTTTTCAGGATTTGGCAGATCATGGGCCTGTTGGCGTGCGGTCTTATGCCGCCCTGCGTCTGGCAGATCTGAAGATGCAGGATCACGATCTGGCCTCTGCTTTGAAGGCCTGGAACAGTGTCTCTTCCGATTCTGTCGCCGAGCCTGCCCTGAAGGATATGGCGCGTTACATGGTTCTGAATGCTCAGACCAATACGGCAGACCCGAAGACGTTACGTCCCGGCTATGAAGCGCTTGCACAGAATGGTGGCGCCTGGTCAGCTCTGGCCCAGGAAGGTCTCGTCGCTTTGGATCTCCGTCCAAACGCAACGGCTGACCAGCAGAAAGAGGCTCGCCGCCTTCTGACGCAGATTGTTGGAAGTGTATCTGCACCTGAAGGGGCTCGTGCACGGGCACAGGCCCTTCTCGAAACCTTTGGAGACGCTGGTTAATGCGCCGTCCTGACCGTTTTTCTGCGTCCATGAACCGCCGTTCGATGCTCCGTGTTGCCTGTTCTGGCGCCGCTCTGACCGCGATGGGCGGATGCAGTCTGTTCAACGATGATGAGAAGCCCATGTTGGCTGGCCATCGCGTTGACGTGCTTTCCACTGGTGCGGGTCTGACCGTTGATCCCGACGATCATACGCCCATCACACTGTCTGCACCGCAGTCCGTGACGGAATGGCTTCAGCCTGACCGCACGCCGGACCATGTTGCGGTCAATGCTGTCTGGAGTGGGTCTAACCTCAAGTGGAGCCGTTCCATCGGCGCCGAGGTGAACCCGACGAGCTTCCTGTCCATGGTGGCGATCATGCCGAACAGCCGCGGGGCCATTCAGTCCCCTCCGGTGATCGGAAATGGTCGGATTTTCACCACGGATGCACAGGGCGTGGTGAAGGCGTGGACGTGGCCAGGCATGAAGCAGCTCTGGTCTCATCAGCCTGCTCCCCGAAAGTCCCGTTCTACCAATATTGGTGGCGGCGTCGCACTTGATGGAGAGACCCTCTACATTGTGGATGGCGTTGCGCAGGCATTGGCCGTCGATGCTGCCAGTGGCAAGATCAAGTGGACTGTCGATCTCGGCACACCCGGTCGATCTGCTCCCACGATTGCTGATGGTCTTGTTGTTTTCGGGACAATTGACGAGCGTCTTTACGCACTTGAGGCTGCCACGGGCCGACAGGTCTGGACATACCAGGCAACGGGTGCGGACACCGTCATCTTCGGGCAGGCTGCTCCGGCTATCGTAGATGGTGTGGTTCTGGCAGGCTTCGGCAGTGGTGACCTCGTAGCCCTGCGTGCGGCTTCCGGTGAAATGGTGTGGAGCGATAGCCTTGGCGGTGCCAACGGTATGGGCGCCATGCTGGATTTCTCCTGCATCCGCGGGGCTCCGGTCATCAAGGATGGCACGGCATATGCCATTTCCATGTCCAACGTTCTTGTTGCCGTGGATATGCGCTCCGGACGTCGTTTATGGGAGCGTGAAGTCAGTGGCCAGACGCCTCTGACAATCTGTGGGGACTGGCTGTTTGTGCTGTCTACCGATCAGCAGCTCGCCTGTCTGGACCGTTTGTCCGGGCATGTGCGCTGGATTGCCCAGCTTCGCCGTTTCCGCCGCCAGGAAGTGCAGAAGGATGCCATCCAGTGGGTTGGTCCTCTGCTCGTAAACGGCAAGCTGGTCTGTTTCTCTACCCTGCCGCAGGAAGGCATGGTGATTGTTGATGCCGTAACTGGCAAAATTGAATCGACCCGTAAAACCACGGCTCCATGCCAGGTTCAGCCGATCGTCTGTGACGGTCTGGTTCTGACGCTGTCCCAGGATGCTGTTCTGCGGGCCTATGGCTGAACGAATGACCTCTGAGAATCTGCCCGTAGTTGTTATTGCCGGGCGCCCGAATGTCGGGAAATCCACTCTTTTCAACCGGCTTGTCGGGCGTCGTCAGGCGCTCGTCTCCGATCAGCCCGGTGTGACGCGTGACCGCAAGGAGGGCGAAGCCCTCATGCGCGGTCGCCGCATCCGTGTGATTGATACGGCGGGCCTCGAAGAAGCTGCGCCGGACACACTGTTCGGCCGTATGCGTGCATCATCTGAATCTGCCGTGTCCATGGCAGATCTGGTGCTTTTCTGTATCGACGCGCGTGCTGGCATTACGCCGACCGACGCTCATTTTGCCAATTGGCTGCGTCGCCAGAACCGTCCGGTTCTGCTGATTGCCAATAAGGCAGAAGGTCAGGCTGGGACCAATTCCGCACTTGAAGCCTACTCGCTGGGTTTGGGCACGCCTCTGGCGCTGTCTGCCGAGCATGGTGAGGGCATTAGTGACCTCATGGGAGAGATCGTCGATCGTCTTCCCGGTGCGCCGAAGCAGGAGCGCCGTCGTCGCCGTGACGAGGAGCCGGAAGAGGGTGAAGAGCCTGAAGAACGTCCGGCTGGCCCACTTCATCTGGCGATTGTTGGGCGCCCGAATGCAGGCAAATCCACGCTTCTGAATTGCCTTCTCGGTGAAGAGCGGATGATCACCGGCCCCGAAGCCGGTCTGACCCGCGATTCGATTTCCGTCGATCTGCATGACGAACACGGTCCGATCAAGCTTGTCGATACGGCAGGGATGCGTAAGCGTGCCCGCGTTGAGCAGCACCTCGAGCGCATGTCTGTTTCCGCCTCTATCGAAGCGCTGAAAATGGCAGAAGTCGTCGTGCTGACGATCGATGCCACACTGGGTGTGCACGAGCAGGATCTTCAAATTGCCCGTCTGATTGAGAAGGAAGGCCGCGCCTGTGTGCTGGCTCTCAATAAGTGGGACGCTGTTGAAGACCGCGTTGCTACACGTCAGGCCATTTCAGACCGGATCGAGACGTCTCTTGCTCAGGTTCGTGGCATCCCGGTCGTCACGTTCTCGGCGTTGACCGGGGCAGGCGTTAATCGCCTTCTTCCGGCGGTGCGTAAGGCCTATGAAGTCTGGAATTCGCGCGTCACGACGGGTGAGCTGAACCGTTGGTTCGAAGCAATGTTGGACCGTCATCAGCCGCCTCTGGTTGATGGACGCCGCCTCAAGCTGCGTTATATGACGCAGGTGAAGGCTCGTCCGCCGACATTCATTCTTTTCGGTACCCGAGCAGAAATGCTGCCTGATGCGTACAAGCGCTATCTGGTAAACGGGCTGCGCGAGACATTTCATATGCCTGGCGTGCCCATTCGCATCCAGCTTCGCGGGACGACAAATCCTTACGCGGACAAGTAAGAGCCGTTTTTTTTGTTCCGTTATGCAATGAACGCATAGCGGAACAAAATCTTCTCACAGGACTGCAAAACTCCCCATTTTCGTATACCTAATCCTTCGTCAGCCTATGGCGGTGCATAGTGTTCGGCCCTAGAAAGGCCGCCAAGCCCTACGTCAGGCCTGAGTTAGAGATGAGGATTACAGATTATGGTCGGGATTGCTGCGGTTCGCAGTGAAGGCTCCTCTGGAGAGCCTCAACGCAGCACGGCGCGCGCCACGGCATTGGGTATCATGGCCGCTCTCGCTGGTCTGATGTTCGGTCTCGATACCGGCGTTGTTGCTGGCGCCTTGCCCTTTATCGCTACAGATTTCCATGCGAGTGATGCCCTGCAGGGTTGGATCGTATCCTCGATGATGGCGGGGGCGGCGTTCGGCTCTCTTGTCGCCGGTCGGATCTCCAGCCGTTATGGCCGGACAGGAGCCATGCTTGTGGCTGCGGTTCTGTTTCTTGTGGGAACATTACTGTGCGCGCTGGCGCCTTCGGCTCTGGTGCTGATTATCGGGCGCGTTTTTCTGGGGCTTGCTGTGGGCTTGGCTGCGTTCGCCGCTCCTCTCTACATCTCTGAAATCACGGTGGAATCTGCCCGTGGGTCCATGATTTCATTCTATCAGCTTATGGTCACGCTCGGGATTTTCCTGGCCTTTGTGTCTGACAGTCTGCTGGCAACAGGTCAGCATTGGCGCTGGATGCTGGGGATCATGGCCGTTCCTGCCACACTGTTCCTAGGCATTGTTCTGATTCTGCCGCACAGCCCGCGTTGGCTGATGATGCAGGGACGCAAGGACCATGCGCGTCGTGTGCTCAATAGTCTTCGATCTGACGAAGAAGTGGCAGAAGCTGAACTCGCCGATATTCAGGCGCGTCTTCACAAAAGCAGCGACGCTGGCTTTGGCCTTTTCCGGAGCAATCCCAACTTTCGGCGCTCTGTCTATCTCGGAATGCTTCTGCAGGTCATGCAGCAGCTCACGGGTATCAATGCACTGCTGTATTACGCGCCACGGGTCTTTCAGGCCGCTCATTTCGGGGTTAACGCGTCCATCTGGGCCACGACACTCGTTGGTCTGACGAACATGATCCTGACGGGTGTTGCCATTGCCTGCGTGGACAAGTGGGGGCGTCGTCCGCTGCTCATTCTAAGCTGTGCAATTGCAGGGTTTGCGCTCCTTGGCGTGGGCGCATTGCTGGCGGTCGGGGCCTCAAGCATTGAGGCACAGATTGCACTGTGTGGATTTGTTCTGTTGTTCGTCGCTGGATTCGCAATCGGAGAGGGGCCGCTGGTCTGGACGCTGTGTTCCGAAGTTCAGCCAACGCGCGGACGTGATTTTGGAATTGGCTGCTCAACGGTTACGAACTGGGCTGCAAACTGGGCCATTTCCAAGACCTTCCCCATGATCATGGTGGCTATGGGGGCAGCATCAACATTCATTATGTTTGCAGCGTTCAATGGACTTTTTGTTCTCGTCACGCTCATGATGGTTCCGGAAACAAAAGGTGTTTCTTTGGAGACGATTGAGGCCAATCTGTTTTCGGGCAAGAAACTTAGAAATCTGGGACGTTAAATCGTGATGAAAGCCAAGGCGGCGGATGAGAGTGATCTCGGCGTCGACCCTCAACGGCACGCTGGGCTCCAAGGGGGCCCCCGGGGCCACACGCTTTGAGGCCGGGGTGGGGGGGGGGGGGTGGGCGGGGGGGGGTTAGCCCGATGCCACCGGGGGGG